>DAOKYU010000004.1 GCA_035325995.1 Thermodesulfobacteriota bacterium
AAAAACTGTTACCCATGTCTCCGAACACCTGTAACCTATGTCCCAGGTCTGTACACCCTTTTCCCAAGGGGGTGTGAAAAGGCAAAAGAGATTTCTCACTATTTTAATTTGAGATATTTCCGAGCAGTACCAGATATGCTTTCTTGCGATCGGCGGAGGGCGTCCGATTCCTCGCTCGCTCGAAATCGTTGGGAATGATTAGAGAGATCGACGTCAGGCGTAGGGCGGGGCGAGGGATTCCATAGATTCCCTGACGAGCCCGCGCGAGGCTTTCGGCGGGAAGAGGAGCACGGGGAGGTCCATCCCGTCTTCGATATAGGCTTTGACTATCGACCTCCCGTGCCCGGGCGTACCGGATACGGAGAGCGAATCGAGCACTCCGTCGCTCACCGCGGAAATGGCTTCTTTCCTGTTTGCCTTCTCCCAGGCGCTCCTGATAGCGCCCGCTTCTTCGCCGTAGCCGTACCTTACGAGTGTGTTGTAATAGTACGCGCCCATGCCGCCGACGTAGTAGGCGACGTGCTCCTTTACTGCCGCCTTCGCAGCCTCGGGGTCTTCGGAGACCGATGTCGTTATATAGGGGCAGACCGATAGCTCAGAAGCCGCCCTACCCTTCGATTCCGCCCCGAGCGCGAGCTCTTTTCCGGCCTCGTTTATGCCCTCCCTCGGGAGCAGGAACGGTATCCAGCCGTCGGCGACCTCGCCCGTGAGGCGTATGTTTTTCGGCCCTATCGCCGCGACGAGTATGGGGATATCGGGACGGAGGGGTTTGAACTGGAGGCGGAACCCTTTGAGCTTGAAAATCTCTCCGTCGTAATCGACCCTGCCGCCCGAGAGGATCATCCGGATGATCTCGACGTATTCCCTCGTCCGCTGAAGGGGTTTTTCGAACTTCATGCCGTGCCAGTTTTCTATGACGGCCGGGCCGCTCGTGCCGAGCCCGAGTATCATGCGGCCGCCCGAGATCTCGTCGAGCGTCGCGATAGTCTGCGCGATCACGGAAGGGGCCCGGCTGAAGACGGGGACGATGCCGGTCGCGAGCTTTATGCGGGTCGTGCTCGCGGCGAGGAGGCCGAGTATGGAAAACGCGTCCCTCCCCCACATTTCCGGGACCCATATGGAGTGGTAGCCGAGGGCCTCGGCGAGGCGGGCGAATTCCACGAGCTCGCCGGGTTCGATGTCGGGCCAGTATGGCGTCACTATGCCCACGCCTTTCATTCAGCCTCCCTGGAATACGGCCCAGCATTTACAGTGGGCCGCCGGTCAGGGCATATTATAATACCGGCAGGGTACAGCGCAAATCAAAGCAGCATTCGGAGGCATGAAAATGGACGAGCTAAAAAGCGCGGCGAAGATTGCCGTGATCGACTGCATGGCCGTTAAGGAAGGGGAGAGCGTTCTCGTAATAACCGACGAGCCGTCGAGGAAGATAGGATACGCGCTCTGGGAGGCGGCGAGGGATGCGGGAGCGGAGGCGTCTATCATCGAGATAATCCCCAGGAAGTCGAACGGCGAGGAGCCGCCGGCATACGTAGCCGAGCTTATGAAGCTCGTGGACGCGGTACTTATACCGACGTCGAAATCGCTAAGCCACACGGAGTCGAGGCGGAATGCGTGTAAGGCGGGCGTCAGGATAGCGACCCTCCCCGGGATAACGGAGGACATGATGGTGAGGACGCTCAACGCCGATTACGACGCAATAGCCAAAAGGAGCGACGCGCTCGCCGCGATCATATCGAAGGCGTCGAACGTGAGGGTGACGTCCGAAAAGGGGACGGACATAAACCTCGCCGTCGAGGGGAGGGAGGGACAGTCCGACACCGGGAGGAACCACGAGCCGGGTGATTTCAGCAACCTCCCCGCCGGCGAGGCGTACGTAGCGCCGCTCGAAGGGAAGTCGGAAGGTGTGGTCGTGTTCGACGGCTCGATGGCCGGCGTGGGGATACTGGAAGACGAGGTGATAAGGGTGAAGGTGGAGGAGGGATTCGCGACCGAGATCACGGGCGGCAAGGGCGCCGAGAGGCTCGTATCGATAATGGAGCCGCACGGGAAGCTCGCGTTTAACCTCGCCGAGCTCGGCATAGGAACCCACGACAAGGCGCGCATAACCGGGCACGTCCTGGAAGACGAGAAGGTCATCGGGACGATACACATCGCATTCGGGGACAACAAGAGCATGGGCGGGATCGTCCGCGTCGCGAGCCACCTGGACGGGGTGGTCATGAGCCCCACGGTGAGCGTGGACGGCGAGCTTATAATGAAGGACGGGAAGCTGCTAATATTCTGACGGGCGGGAAATACGGCGGACGTGTGGTAAATTTTTACCTATGGAAAGCGCCGTAAGCTCGCTCGTGTTTTTAGACCCGCCCGGACTTAAGGAAGCTGCGATATTCGCCGTATTCCTGGCCATCGTGATTTACGGCTCCGTAAGGAGCTCGAGGTCGATAGAGAGCTTCCGGAAAAGGGCCGTCATATTGTCGCTTCACGTTCTCGCGTTCCTGGTTATCTGCTTCCTTCTCCTAAACCCCGCCGTGAGGGTGGACAGCTATAAGGAAGAGAAGCGCCGGCTCGCGGTGCTCGTGGACGGGTCGTGGAGCATGAATCTCCCGAGCGGCGAGGGCGGGGAGACGCGCATCGACGCCGCGCGGAAATTCCTTAAGGACAACTCCGGATTTTTCTCGGGCCTGGACGATGATTTCGTAGTCGAATATTACACGTTCGGCAGCGGCCTTACGCCCGCCTCGCGGGACTCTTTATTGTCGGAGGAGCCGAGCGACGGCAGTACGGATTTCGGGAGGCTGCTGAAGGAGCTTCGCGGCAGAAACAGCCGCGGCGAGCTCGACGAGGCAATAATAATCTCCGACGGCGGGAACAACGGGGATACGGCAGGCGAAGACGGCGAAGACAAGAAAAGCGGGCTCAGAATAAATACCGTGGGGGCGCTTTCGGGCGACGCTTCGCCGGACCTGTGGATAGACGGCGTCGAGTCGAGCGAGGTTTCGTTTTTGAGGTACCCCTATTCCGTCCGGGTGAACGTCAGGACGATCGGGAAAGGCGGCATAAGTATTCCCGTATCGCTGTACGACGGGGACAAGCTGGTGGCTATCAAGGAAGTCGCGATAGACGGCTCGTCCAAGGCCGGGAGCGTCGAATTCGAGATAAATCCGCTTACGCTCGGGCGGCAGATATACACGGCCGCCGTGCCGGTGATGGCGGACGAAACGATAACCGAAAACAACCAGAAGTCTTTTTACACCGACGTAATCATAAACAAGATTCGTATTCTGCACGTGGCGGGGAGCCCGTCGTGGGACGTCAGGTTTTTGAGGAAGGCGCTAAAGCGGAACCCGAACGTGGACCTCGTTTCGTTTTTTATCCTGAGGGACCCGACGGACCTCGTGTTCGCGACGGAGAACGAGCTTAGCCTGATACCATTCCCCGTGAACGAGATATTCGGCTCTGAATTGGGGACGTTCGACATCGTAATATTCCAGAATTTCAACTTCCAGCCCTACGGCATTTTCGGATTTCATCTCCGGAGCATAAGGGATTACGTCTTAAACGAGGGCGGGGCGTTTTTGATGATAGGCGGGAACAAGAGCTTCGACAGCGGGAATTACGGAGCGACGCCCATTTCGGAAATACTGCCCGTCGAGCTCGATTACATACCGCGCGGGCTGACCGAGACGATAAACGACCGGAACGTGCACCCGAAGCTCACCATGGCGGGGAAGAACCACCCGATAATGAGGATATTCCCCGACAAGAGGAAGAACGAGGAAGAGTGGAACGATATGCCGGAGCTCGAAGGGTTCAACATGGTGCAGGGGCTAAGCCAGGGCGCCGTGCCGCTCCTCGTGTCGCCCGACGGCGAGCCTATACTGGCCGTGGCCAAGGTGGGCACCGGGAAGGCGGCCACGTTCCTTTCGGATTCGTCCTGGAAATGGAATTTCGTCCGGGGGAGCGAGGGGGACGTTTCGCCGATGTACGATAAATTCTGGAACAGGCTGTTTTTGTGGTTCGTGAACGACCCGGATTTGAATGACGTGCGGGTCGAGACGGACAGGGCCGTATACGGACCCGGCGAGAAGGCCGGGATACGCATATGGGAGCTCGGCGGGGGGGGGACGGAAGAGAGCCCGAGCGCGAGGCTCGTCCGCCCGGACGGGAGAGCGGAGCGGCTGACACTGGAGAGGGCCGGTGACAACATGTTCACCGCTGAAATCGAGGCCGGAGATACGGGTATATACAGGGTGACGGCGGCCGGGGACGGAGACGGCGCGGCGGACGAGGAGCCTGGAGGCAGCATATCGTTCATCGTCGCCCCTCCTTCGAAGGAAGTGAGGGGGCCGACGTCCGACGAGGGCTATTTGAAATCGATTGCGTCCGGGAGCGGCGGCGTTTATATAAGGTCCGGTGACGGCGCCGGGAGGCTCAGGATAGACGATTCGAGGAAGAAGACCGTTACGGGATACGAGACGAAGGAGCTCTGGGACAGCCCGTTCTTTCTTTTGCTGATATTGGGGTTATTATTTTCGGAATGGTCGCTAAGAAGGAGATGGGGACTTAAGTAAAGGCGCGCCCGGGGGAAACCTCAAAACGGCCGTTCTCCCGGAAGCCGAGGCCGCCGCATCCAAAGGCATAAGACCCCGAAAATAAAGATGCTTCTCGCAATAGACATCGGGAATACGAATATCGTGTTCGGCATATTCGACGGAAAGGATATAGTGTCCCACTGGCGCATCGCCACCGACAAATCGAAGACATCGGACGAATACGGAATACTCTTCAGGGACCTCATGGAAATAAAGGGCATCGAGCCCGGCTCCATAACGGGCGCGGCCGTTTCGTGCGTCGTCCCGAACATACAATCGACCGTATTCAACGCCATAAAGACATATTACGACGTGAACCCGCTCGTGGTCGGCCCGGGCGTCAAGACGGGTATGCCCATACTCTATCACAACCCGAAGGAAGTGGGGGCGGACAGGATAGTGAACGGCGTCGCCGGATACGAGAAGCACAGGGGGAGCGTGATTGTGGTCGATTTCGGCACGGCGACGACATTCGACTGCATATCGGAGAAGGGTGAGTACATGGGGGGAGTCATAACCCCCGGGCTTACGATATCGTCCGAAGCCCTTTACAGGGAGGCCTCGAAGCTCCCGAGGGTGGAGATCGTGAAGCCCGAGAACATAATCGGCAAGACGACCGTCGAGAGCATACAGTCGGGGCTTGTTTACGGCTACGCGGGGCTCGTGGACGGCATAGTCGAGAGGATAAAGACAGAGATGAAGACGCCGCCGTACGTTACCGCCACGGGGGGAGTCGCGCCTCTCATCGCGAAGGAGAGCAGGACCATAAAGGACGTCGATGAATTCCTGACCCTACGGGGACTGAGGCTCATATATGACAGAAACGTTTAGCTACGCGGTATTCCGGCACAAGACGGACGCGCCGCACTGGGACCTTTTCGTGACCAGCGGGGACGGGCGCGCCATGCACTGGATCGTGCCGTCCGGCATACCAGTGGAAGAAAAAGACAAAAGGCTGGCCGTCGGGGGGAGCGCGCCGGAAGACATCCCCGAAGGAGTGCCGGGAGAGTGTGCTTACGGGGACGGATACGGCAGGGGAGAGGCCGAGCCCTGGGACCGGGGGGCGTGCACGATTGAAATGTCCAACAAGATAAAGATGGTCTTGAGCGTCGGGGGCGAAAGGATGCGGGGGAAGTATCTCTTTATCATTCCCGCGTGGGGCAGGTGGACGGAGAAGAGGCTCTGGGTTATAGAGAAGATCGGGCCAGCGTAGCATGCTTTCCGCAATGACGGGCAAATTCTACTCTCGGCCAAAACATAAAATTGCTTCGCTGGGAAGCGAAGCAATACCTTTTCTGGACGGCGCGCCACTCGTGCGGGAAATCGATGCAGCATCGACAATGCGATTAACCAACTGACGCGCAAAAGGCGATTCAATTCTGTTTTGCAGATACGATCGTAAAATACACTTTATGCTTTGGCCAAGCAAAAGTAGAAGTAGCTTGTTTTTAACGCTTTAAAAGATTTTTAGATCCTGAAACAAGTTCAGGATGACTACAAAAAAACAAGGATAAATACTGGATTCCCGACCCGGCTTCGCCCGCAGGCTTCACCGCGGCAGATACAAGCATTATGCTAAAGATGGTAAATTGCGAGCAGTACTGGATGAACGTCTGCGAGATAAGGGAACGGCGTCCGATTCCTCGCTCGCTCGAAATCGTTGGGAATGACAGACTATAAGGAAATGAACGTAAATTTATGTATGTTTATTCCGGCAGGCAGGCCAGTGCTCCGCCGCACACGTTCATCGATATGCGCACAAACATCATCATACTCGTAAGCGGGCTCGTATCACTCGGCATATATTTCTTCGTCCCGGCGGAAGAGAGCACGCTCAAGGGGCTCGCGATACTGGCGTTCATTGCGATCCTCTGGTTCACGGAAGCCCTCCCCCTTGCCGTGACGGCGCTCCTGGTGCCGATACTGGTCGTGGCCGCGGGGGTGATGGACGTAAAGAGCGCGCTGAGCCATTTCGCGAACCCCGTCATATTCCTTTTCCTCGGGGGGTTCGCCCTCGCCGCCGCCCTTCACAAGCACAACATCGACGAGTACATAGCGGGCTACATAATGAACGCCGCGGGAACGAAGCCTATATACGCCATACTGGGGCTCTTCGGTGCGACTTCGCTTATAAGCATGTGGATAAGCAATACGGCGACGGCCGCCATAATGCTGCCGGTGGCGCTCGGGCTGATATCGAAGCTGAGGACGGAGTCGCCCGCGACCGATGCATTCATACTGCTCGGCGTCGCATACTCGGCGAACATTGCCGGGCTCGGGACGCTCATAGGCTCGCCCCCGAACGCCATTACCGCTGCCAACCTCGGCATGGATTTCAGGGACTGGCTCTTCGTGGGACTGCCGCTCGTCGTCATACTCATCCCGGCGATGGTCGGGGTGCTTTATTTTGTCCTGAGACCGAAGCTGCCGAGGGTGGAAATCTCGCAAATCGCCGACATAGAGGGGCTCGTGGATCGCGGGAGCGGGTACAGGGTGGGGCTCGTCTTCGCGATCGTGGTTTTCCTCTGGCTCTTCAGCAGGCCGATATCGTCGTGGATAGGGATAGACAAGGAGTTCGATTCACTCGTGGCGATATTGGGGATAGTCCTCCTCGTTTATTTCAGGACTATAGAGTGGAAGGAGATATCGAGATTCACGGACTGGGGCGTCCTGCTCCTCTTCGGCGGAGGGCTGGTCCTGAGCGCGATGCTGTCCGAGACCGGGGCGAGCCGGTTCCTGGCCGACATAGTGAAAAATCATCTTTCGGTGCACGGCGCGTTCGTGCTCGTGCTGGGCTCCGTGATGCTCACGATACTCATCACGGAATTCGCGAGCAACACCGCGAGCGCGGCGATAATGGTGCCGATATTCCTCGCCCTCGGGCGGGATACGGGGCAGTCGTCACCCGAAGCGCTTGCGCTCGCGGTCGGTATAGCTTCGTCGATGGGGTTCATGCTGCCCGTGGGAACGCCCCCTAACGCGCTTATCTACGGGACGGGGCTCGTCGAGCAGAGGACGATGATAAAAGCGGGCTTCGTGCTGAATATAGTATCCGGGATAGTTATTACAGTGGCCGCCTACTTCTTTTTTTAAATGGACGGGTAACGGGATTATTCTTCGGACAGCTCCGCGAGCTCTATGAGGACGCCGTTCATGGCCTTCGGATGAATGAAGGCGACCCTGGAGTTGTAGGCCCCGACGCGGGGCGTTTCGTCTATCAGCCTCACGCCTTCTTTCTTCAGCCTTTCGAGGGCGAGCTCTATGTTGTCAACGGCAAAGCATATGTGGTGAATGCCCTCGCCTCTTTTCTCGAGGAATTTCGAGATGGGGGAATCCTCGCTAAGGGGCTCGAGGAGCTCTATGGCGGAGCCGCCCTTTTCCGGCACAAGCATGGACGTTTTGACCTTCTGGTCCTCGACGACTTCCCTGTGGGCGACCTTGAGGCCGAGGGCGGTTTCGTAGACCCTTTCGACCTCGTCTATGGAGTTGACCGCTATAGCCACGTGATAGAGGTTTTCGAGAACGCCTTTGCTCATCATTTCGCTCCGTCGAGGGATTTTAACCGGGTGTGGGAATTAGAGGCTCAGGCCGAGCGGACGCGCATTGCGGCCAGCGAGGCCAGCTTCTTTTTTACACCCTTTTCGAACCGCTCCTCGTTGATTATGTACATGTCGTTAAAGCCCGCCGCGATGCGCTCGAACTCGTCGTGAGCGTCTATACGGAAGTAGACCTTGTCGCCTTCGATCCTGAGTATCTCGGCCCTGACGAGTATCGTCGAGCCTATGGGCGCCGAGGCGAAGTGGTTCATTTCGATCCGGACGCTTACGACCATTTCGGAGCCGTCGAGAAAGGGGGCCATGAGATCGGCGCAGGTCGTCTGCATGAGCGTTACCAGAGACGGGCTCGAAAGGACCTGGGGCGAGTTCCTGTGGAACCGGGACGCCGCCATTTCGGGCTTCGTCTCGATCTTTTTCTCGATAAACATGCCTGCCTGAAACGATTTTCTCACGATTTCACCCGGCGAGATTTATAGTTTCCACCCTATAAAGCTGCGTGCCGCAGCTTCGTAATCCAACCCTTATGGATTAAATATACCTGCGAAATAATTTGGTGTATATCAGACCGAAGCCGGCCCTCGGCGAAATCGTGGGCGCCTCACTCTTCCCCGGAGCCGGGGGCTATCGTGAGCGTCAGCTCCCGGGATACGGACGCCCCTTCGGAATCGGCGGCGACGACAGTGACCTTGTATTCGCCGGCGTCGTCCTCGCCGTATTCCCAGGCTATGAGCCCTGTCGCGGGCTCTATCGTCATCCCGGGGGGAGCGCCGCGGAGGGTGAAATCCACGGGGTCGCCGTCAGGATCCTCGGCGACGACTGTATACGCGAACCTCCCGTCCGTAAACGACGCCTCGGGCTCTGACGGTATGACGGGCGGGGAATTGGGAATCGCGAACGCGCCGCCCGCGGTGGCCGCGCCCTGCCCGAGGTCGCTGTAGGGGGTGACGGTGACGCCTATAATGTCGCCCCTTTTAAACCCCTCCTGCCACGGAAGGGTTTCCTCTATCGCGCCCGAAATATCGTTGCCGTTGACAGTCCAGTCGTACATGTATCTTATGTCGCTGTTTTGTGCGCCGTCGAAGCGGATGACCGCCTTGAAGCCGTCCCTCGGATTGCCCGTTATCGTTTCGACCGAGACGGATCTTATTTTGGCGAGAGACGGGATGGCCGGGGCCGGGGCGTCGAAATCTCCCGCGGCTTCGGGCCCCTCTTCCTCCTCTTCGTACGCCTCGTCCACTTCGTCGCCTGCACCGGATGAAATATCCGTCTCGTCGGGCGCGGACGGAGTTTCGTCGCGGCTGCAGCCCGGAACGAGTAGCAGCGCGGCAAGGAGAATGATTAGCGGAAATCCCGCGGCTTTTATCATCGGTGCGTCCCCCGGTTTTCGTTAATAATAGCGCCTGAAGGAGAGAAAAGGCAACAGGGGGGCCGGATCAGGAGGCCTTGACCTCGTACTTGCCGAGGCGGCCCTCGACGGGCTTGAACGATATGCGGACACCGGATTCCTTTTCGAGGCGTTTTAGCCCTTCCTGCTCGAATTCGCGGAGCTTTTCGATTATGCGGGGGCCCGCCTGGACCTCGACGGCGGTTACGCCGGGTTTTCCCGCCTTGTGTCTTATCTCGCGGATTATCTCGTAGGAGATCGTGTCCTTGGATTTGAGGTACCCCGAGCCGTCGCAGTATGGGCAGGGCTCGGCGAGCTCCGTGAGGACGCTTTCGCGGAGGCGCTGGCGTGTCATCTGTATGACGCCGAAGGGGGACATTTCGAGCACCGCCGACCTTGCGCGGTCGCGCTTCAGCGCCTCGACGAAGGCCTCGTATATCTGGTCGCGGAGCTGGCGGTTCTTGATGTCGATAAAATCGACTACGATTATGCCGACCAGGTTCCGGAGCCTGATCTGCCTTACGATTTCGGTCGCGGCTTCGAGGTTGAGCCTGTAGATCGTATCCTCCTGCGTTTTGCCGCTCTGGAACCTTCCCGTGTTGACGTCGACTACGGTGAGGCCCTCGGCCTCTTCGATGATTATGTGGCCGCCCGATTTGAGCCACACCTTTTTGTTGAATATCTTCCTTATCTCGTTCTCGACTCCGTAGCGTATGAATATGGGCTCGGGCTCTTTGTAGAGCTCGACCCTGACGCCCGAATCGGGCAGGTACCTCTTCACGTAGGAGATGATCTCGTCATAGGCCTCCTTCGAATCGACGACGACGCGGCTCATATCGCCGGAGACGAAATCCCTGACCGCTTTTATGTAGAGCCGGGGCTCTTCGTAAAGGAGGGACGGTGTCCTGGTTTCGTCGCTTCTCTTTTTAATGTCGGTCCAGAGGCGGTGGAGCTCCCGCGTATCCTGACGGAGGTCTTCCTCGGATACGTCGATGCTGGCCGTGCGTGCGATGAGCCCTATCCCCTCGGGCTTTATGCGCCTTACTATTTCGTTGAGCCTGTCTCGCTCGCTCTGGGATTCTATCTTGCGGGAGATTCCGACGATGTCGGCGTTCCCGAGGAGGACGGTGTATTTGCCGGGTATGCCGATGAACGAGGAGAGCTTGGGCCCCTTGCCGCCGACCGATTCCTTTAGCACCTGGACGAGCACGTGCTGACCTTCGCGGAGGATGTCCTGTATGAGCCCCCTGCTGTGTTTTTTGTGGTGGTTCGCTTCGCCTTCGTTCTCAAGGAAGAAGTCGTAGAGCGAGTCTTCGTGAACGTCTTCGACGGAGATGAAGCCCGACTTTTCGAGCCCTATGTTCACGAACGCCGCCTGCATGCCGGGGACGACCTTTCCGACGATGCCCTTGTAGATGTTGCCGACGATCCTCGGGGCGGACTTCCTTTCGAGATAGAGCTCCGCCACAGAGCCGTTTTCCATTACGGCCACCCTGGTTTCGTTGAACGTAACATTAATTAAAATCCGGTTGTCCATACCGTATTATACGGGCTGTTTTATATCTAAACCTTACAAGTTTTCTTAAGTATAGTCTATAAGTCGTCGATATGAAAGCTTAAAAGAATTTTAAATTACTTTTAATTCGCTGGAAACGGGTGTAAAATTGAAAACAGTCTGAAAAAGCGGCCCTAAAGACGGGGCCGGTCTTATACGGAGGATGGACGGGATGTATGTCAGAACCATAATCGCTGTGCTCCTGTTTACGGGGGTCGCCCTCGCGCAGGGGAGCCTTCCGCCGCCCAGGGACGGGACGACCATATACGTCGTAAAGCCGGGCGATTCCCTCTGGAAGATTTCAGGCAGGTTCTTCGGGAACCCGCTTTTCTGGCCGAGGCTCTGGGAGCTCAACCCGAACATAGACAACCCGAACAGGATATACCCGGGCGACGTGATTTCGCTTAAGCCGGAGCAGCCCTTACTGCCGGTAGTGAAGGTGGAGCCCAAGGCCCACAAGGTTACGTTCGACGACGTCGAGCCTCCGCCTCCCGTCTTTTATTATTCGCGCGGAGGGTCCGAGGGATTCATATCCCCCGGCCAGTGGGAGCACATGGGGACTATACTGACGTCGGAGCCTCCGAAGATGCTGCTCGGCACTGGCGACATCGTGTACACGAACATAGGCACGAAGAACGGGGCCGGCACCGGGGACAGGTATACGATATACAGGACTTCGAAACCCATCACCCACCCGGTATCCGGGAACAGGGTGGGATACAAGGTTGCCGTCCTCGGGGAGCTCGAGATAATAGAGGTCCTCGGGAAGAGGAAATCGACCGCCGTTATTACGGAGGCCTACCAGGAGATAATGCGCGGGGCGAGAGTGAGGCCCGAGGAGTCCTTCGTCAAGGAAGTCGTGATGAAGAAGGGGGTCCAGAGGGTGGACGGCTTCATCGTCGATAACAAGAACAACGTCGAGCTTTCGGGAAGCGGAGACGTCGTTTACCTGGACGTCGGAAAGAGAAACTCAGTCGTGCCCGGGAACGTGTTTTCTATATACACGTCGCCGAGAAAGTCGTGGGACCCCGACGCGGGGAAGAACGTCGTTATACCGGGAGTGCTCATAGGGAAGATCGTCGTCCTGGAAGTCGGGGATACGACATCGACCGGCGTGATAATCGAGAGCTCGCGGCAGGTGCAGAAGGGGAATTTCATAAGCCTCGACATATAGAGACGGGAATTCGAGAAGAGGATACGCGGTTCGTGCCCCTAGGCCTTTTCAGGCCCGGGCTCGCCCGTCATGGGGACGAACCGGACGGAAGTGACCTTCCTGTAAGAGACGCCCTTCCCGGATTTTTCTATAAGCAGAAGCTCCTGGTTTTCCCCGCCCACGGGGATGACCATCCTGCCGCCTTCCCCGAGCCGGGAGACGAGGGCCTCGGGCACGTCGCCCGGAGCAGCCGTTACTATGATGCCGTCGTAGGGCGCGTTTTCCCCCCACCCGGCATAGCCGTCGCCGACCCTGAAGTGAATGTCCGTATAACCCAGTTTTTCGAGGAGACTGCGCGTCCTCTCGGCGAGCTCGGGGATGATTTCTATCGTGTATACATCGGCCCCCGTTTCGGCGAGTATGGCCGTCTGGTACCCGGAGCCGGTGCCTACCTCGAGTATCTTTTGCCCCGGGGCCGGCTTCAGTATCTCTGACATGAGGGCGACTATGTAGGGCTGGGATATCGTCTGTCCCTTGCCTATCGGAACGGGGCTGTCGCCGTAGGCGGACTCCCTCGACCCGGGCGGGACGAACTCGTGCCTCGGTATCTTAAGCATGGCGTTTATGACGGCGGGATACCTTATGCCGCGTGCGATGATCTGGTCCTCGACCATCCTCCAGCGCATTTCGGCGTAGTCGTCCGCGCCGTCCGTGACCGCGGCGGAAAGGAGGACCAGGAGGGCCGGCACGTAGAAAAGGAGCTCTTCCATAGGGCTAAGGTTACCACGAAAGGGGACTGCGGTTGCCGGCGGGGAAAGAATCGGACCGGAAAGACAAAAAAAGAGGGGACAGGAACAGGCTAGATGATTTTCGATAAAACGAGCTTCGCGCCTTCGTATGGGTCGAGCTCGCCCCTTTTCACCCTGTCGTAAATCTTTTTGACTTCATTCCCGGTGAGCTTTTCGGAGACGGCCGCTTCGACCGCTTCCTTTACTATCTCGGAGAATTCCTCTTCCCTGCGCGTTTCGCGCTTGAGCCCGAGGCGTCCTGTCTTTTCCTGAAATTCCCTGTGCCTTTCGACCTCGGCGGCGAGCTTGTCTATCCCCTCCCCTTTTGCCGCGCTCGTCATGAGGACGGGCTGCTTCCATTCCTTGCCGGGGGACTTCAGGGAGACGATCTGCCTTATCTCGGCCGTGATGAGATTCGCCCCTTCCCTGTCGCACTTGTTGACGACGAATATGTCGGCTATCTCCATGAGCCCCGCCTTCATCGTCTGGACGCCGTCGCCGGCCTCGGGGACGAGGACGACGAGGACCGTGTCGGCTATGCGTATCACGTCGAGCTCGCTCTGGCCGACGCCGACCGTTTCGACTATGACGTAGTCGAGCCCGAACGCGGAGAAGAGCTTTATTATCTCCCTCGAAGCCCGGGATATTCCGCCGTGGGTGCCCCTCGTGCTGATGCTCCTTATGAAGACGCCGTCGTCCATGGAGTGGTCGTGCATGCGAATCCTGTCGCCGAGTATGGCCCCGCCCGAAAACGGGCTCGACGGATCGACGGCGAGGACGCCGACCGTTTTACCGAGGGACCTGTAGTGCGCGATGAGCCTGTTCGTGAGTGTGCTTTTCCCCGCACCGGGCGGGCCCGTGACGCCGATTATGTAGGACCTCTCCGAAAGATTGTCGAGACGCTTGAGCACAGCCGGGAGAGAGCGGTGACGGCTTTCGGCGAGCGTTATGAGACGCGCGAGGGCTACCCTGTCGCCGGACAGCATCTTGTCAATGAGCTCGTTTTCGTGTTGGGATAATGGCATCGGGACATACCTTAAATCGCGGGGGGTGGATTGTCAAAGGAAAGGGAGCTATCCGGCGCTCATTTTGAGTATGGTGTCGTATTCGTCTTTCGTGACGGGCACGACCGAAAGGCGGCCCTGCTTTACGAGGGCGATATTCCCGAGGCCTTTTTCCTTTTTAATGTCGGCGAGCGCGACGGGATTTTTGAGGGGTTTTACCGGCTCGATGTCTACGGCGACCCACCTGTCGTCTCCCGTGGTCGGGTCCTGATAAGCCTCCCTGATCACCTTCGCGATCCCGACTATCGCGAGGCCGACGTTACTGTGATAGTAGAGAAGGAGGTCGCCCTTCTTCATGGATTTGAGGTTGTTCCTCGCCTGGTAGTTCCTGACGCCGGTCCAGTCCGTACGGCCGTCGCGGACGAGGTCGTCCCAGGAATATGCCGAGGGCTCGGACTTAACAAGCCAGTAGCTCATGGGTTTAATTATGAGGAAATTTTAGAGTATTACAAATGGCGGCGCGGCCGCCGGGATTCTTTAACTAATCCTATTATCCAGTATATTTATGGGCGTATGGGTAAACTACGTGCAGTCTTTAAAACCTTTATTATGATTGCGTTCCTTGCCGCATGTGCTTACCCCGCACACGCGCAGACGGAGGAGCCCGCCGGACCTCGCGTGCCGTTAAGGGAGAAGGTGAAGACGGCTGCCGTCATGCCGTTCAGCTCGAAATCCTCCCTGTCGGCGGAGATGCCGGCGGAAGCGCTTTCAGACAAGGAGAGGTTCCTCATGATCTCCTTTTACGACGCGCTCGTAGCACAGGGGAGCGTCGTGAAGATCACACCGCTCAAGGAATCCGAGGCCGCGTACGCCGGGGTGACGTATGACAATCCCGTCTCTTACTTCCGGGACGCCGCGGTCGAAGCCGGAAGGAAGCTCGGCGTGGACGCCGTGTTTACGGGCGTTATATCGGAGTACACGGAAAGGAAGGGCTCGGGCGCGGGCGTCGAGTCGCCCGCTACTGTCGCTTTCAGCGTCGAGCTTTTGAGCACGAAGGACGGCAGCATACTGTGGGAGACCTACTTTACCGAGACCCAGAGGCCGCTCCTGGACAACCTGTACGAGATAGACAAGTTCTTTAAAAGAGGGGCGAAGTGGATTACGGCGGACGAGCTCGCGAGGGAAGGCGCGAGGAAGGCCGCGTCCGACTTCAATACATTCCTGACGACCGAATAAATGCTGATAATACCTGCCATAGATCTTAAAGACGGAAAGTGCGTGAGGCTGTACAAGGGCGAGGAAGGGACGGAGACCGTCTTTTCCGAGAGGCCCGGGGAAGTGGCCGCGAAGTGGGAGGCGGCCGGAGCGAAGTGGATTCACGTAGTAGACCTCGACGGGGCCTTTAAGGGCGAGCCGGGGAATCTTGCGGCAGTGAAGGATATAAGGGCCTCAGTCAAGTGCAGCATACAGGTTGGCGGCGGGATAAGGAACATCGAGACCGTGAGGGAGTACGCCGGCCTCGGCATCGACAGGGTGATAATCGGCACCGCCGCCTTTAACGACGCAGACTTTCTCAAACAGGCGTGCGAAGAGTTCCCCGGCAGGATAGCCGTCGGCCTCGATACGAAGAACGGGAAGATCGCCGTAAAGGGCTGGAAGGAAGTGATAGACACGGATACGAAAGAAGCGCTCCGGGACCTCCACGAGGCCGGGGTGTCGATAATACTCAACACGAATATAGACAGGGACGGCACGATGGAAGGGATAAACGTGAACGCCGCCCGCGAGTTTATAGAGATGTCGCCGCTGCCAGTAATAGCGTCGGGCGGAATCGCGACCATGGCCGACCTCGAAAAGCTCGACTCGCTCGGGCTCGGTGGGCTTTACGGCGCGATACTCGGGAAGTCGCTCTACACAGGATCGATAGACCTCAAAGAAGCCGTATCAAGGTACTCGTAAATGCTATCCAAGAGAATAATACCCTGCCTCGACGTCAAGGACGGAAGGGTCGTGAAGGGCGTCAATTTCCTTAACCTGAGGGACGCCGGGGACCCCGTCGAGATCGCGAAGAAATACAGCGACGAGGGGGCGGACGAAATATGCTTCCTCGACATCACCGCCTCGCACGAAGAGAGGAACACGATGATAGACGTCGTCCGGCGGACTGCCGGGGAGGTGTTCGTGCCTCTCACGGTCGGCGGGGGCGTAAGGACCCTCGAGGACGTGAGGGAGCTCCTCCTGGCGGGGGCGGACAAGGTTTCCATAAACACCGCCGCCGTGAAGGATCCGGATTTCGTCAGGGCGGCCGCGGAGAAGTTCGGCAGTCAGTGCATCGTCGTCGCTATAGACGCGAGGGAGTCCTCGCCCGGGAGGTGGGAGGTGTACACCCACGGCGGGAGGAACCCCACCGGGATAGACGCCGTCGAGTGGGCGAGGAAGATGGAGGAGAACGGCGCGGGGGAGATACTACTTACCAGCATGGACAGGGACGGGACGAAGTCGGGGTATGACCTCGCGCTTACGAGGGCCGTCTCGCGAGCCGTTTCGATACCGGTGATCGCATCCGGAGGCGCCGGAACCCTTGAGCATCTTACGGAGGGGGTCAGGGAAGGAGAGGCGGACGCCGTGCTCGTGGCGTCGATATTCCATTACGGCGAGCACACGATAAGGGAAGCGAAAGAGCACATGAACGGAAGGGGCGTCAGCGTAAGGCTCTGACGGAAGGCGGAGACCCGGGGAAACAGATTTGAACATAAGAGAGCACACGGAAGAGATAGAGAGAAAGATACTTTCGCCGTACGCCGCGCTGAGCGCCGAATCGAAGGGGAGGCGGAGGCCCGAGGAGCCCTGCTCCATACGGACGGATTTTCAGAGGGACAGGGACAGGATAATACACTCGAAGTCCTTCAGGCGGATGAAGCACAAGACCCAGGTATTCCTCGCGCCGACGGACGACCATTACAGGACGAGGCTCACGCACGTTATAGAGGTGTCGCAGATAGCGAGGACTATTTCGAGGGCACTCAGGCTCAACGAAGACCTCACCGAAGCGATAGCCCTCGGACACGACCTCGGGCATACGCCCTTCGGGCACGCGGGCGAGGCTGCACTCAACGAACTCTTTCCCGGCGGTTTCAAGCACGTCATACACAGCCTCAGGGTCGTGGACGTTCTCGAAAGGGGCGGGAAGGGGCTAAACCTGACGCACGAGGTGAGGGACGGGATAGCCAAGCATTCGAAGGGCATGGGGGCGGTGGACAACCCCGCGTACAGGCCCGAGACCCTCGAAGGGCAGGTCGTCAGGATCTCGGACCTCGTGGCATACGCCAACCACGACCTCGACGACGCCATACGCGCTCGCATAATAACGATAGACGACGTGCCGGAGAGGTGCATCAACGCACTCGGCAGGACGAGCTCCGAAAGGATCAACAGGATGGTTACGGACATAATAACGGAGACTATAAGGAACGACGGCGAGAAGGTGGCCGCGAGCGACGAGGTCGCCGGGGCGATGGTCGATCTCAGGGGTTATCTCTTCAACACCGTATACATGAACGAGAAGATCAAGAACAATTTCCTCAAGGCGACAAAGGTCATAAGGGAATTATACGAATACTTCTGCGAGAACGAGGAGGAATTCAGGAAGTACGGCGGGAACCCCCCGAGAGAGGGCGAGACGCACGAGCGGGCCGTTTGCGATTTTATCGCGGGAATGACGGATTCGTACGCGATTTCGGTTTACGAGACGATCTTCCTGCCGCGAAGATGGCAGGGAGACCTGAGCACGCTGTAGCCCCCCTGCCCTGCCGGCGAGCCCGGGGAGCGGATTTCCTCCCGGCGCGCGGCTTCCTAAGACAATCCGACATGAGCGCAAAAAAGACCGTAATAAAGTTGGGCTCCGTATCCTTCCTTAACGCAAAACCCATTACTTACGCGATAGAGAACGGCCTCGTCGAGCACGACTTCAGCATAGTACAGACGCCGCCCTCGGAGCTTTCGGGCATGCTGTCACGAAAAGAGATCGACCTCGGCCTGATCCCGGTCGCGGAGTTTTTAAAGAGAGGCACGTACAGCGCGGTGCCCGGTATATCTATATCGTCGTACGGGAAGGTGGATAGCGTCGTACTCCTCGCGAAGGAGAAGCTTAAAAATGTCAGGACTGTTGCCGTCGATCTGAGGTCGCAGAGCTCGACCGCGCTCCTCCGAGTGATCCTCGAAGTGTTTCACGGACTAAAGCCTTCCTACACGCCGAGGGACGCGACGAAGGAAGGATTCCTGGACGGTGTAGACGCCGGGATGATAATCGGGGACCTCGGGCTAGAGATGATGTACGCGCCGCCCGCGGGGTATAGCGTTTACGACCTCGGGGAGATATGGACGGCCGAGACGGGGCTCCCGTTCGTGTTCGCTGTCTTTGCCGTTAACAGGGGCGTTTCGCTCGGGAGGAACGTGGACGCGCTTGCGGAATCGATGGCGTACGGCCGGGCGCACGCGGCCGGGATAGCGCGCATCGAAGCGGCCAGGCTCGGCATGGACGAGGCGACGTGCGTGACATACCTTACGGAAAGGATACAATATGACCTCGGCCCGAGGGAGCGGGAGGGCATCGTGAAATACAGCGAGCTCCTGTCGGGGCTCGGGATTTCGGAGAAGATTCCGGGCGTCGAGATTTACGCCGAAGAGAAAAACTAGGGAGGTACCATCACCTGTGAGTAAGCAGATAATGAGGCTCGGGCACAGCCCCGACGCGGACGACGCGTTCATGTTCTATGGAGTAGCGAAGGATAAGGTGACGTCCGACAAAATAGAATTCGTACACGTTATAGAAGACATACAGTCACTTAACAAGAGGGCGCTCAACAAGGAGCTCGAAATGACGGCCATATCGGCGCACGGGTATCTGAAGGTGCAGGACGACTACCGTATACTCGCGAGCGGCGCCAGCATGGGCGAGGGATACGGGCCGATAGTCGTGGCAAGGGAGCGGTTCGACAGCCTCGCCGGGAGGAAGATAGGCGTTCCGGGAATGCTGACCTCGGCGTATCTCCTCCTTTGCATTTATGCGGACGGGTTCGTACCCGTCGAGATGCCGTTCGACGAGATAATGCCGGCCGTCGCGAACGGAGAGATAGAAACGGGGCTTCTCATACACGAGGGGCAGCTCACCTATAAAGAAGCGGGGCTCGAGCTTTTGTTCGACATAGGGGAGCTATGGGCGAAGGAAACGCCCCTTCCGATGCCGCTCGGGCTTAACGTCGTCAGGAGAGACATCCCGGAGGACCTTCAGAGGGAAATCCTCCGCGTCCACAAGGGGAGCATCGAGTACGGGCTCGGCCACAAGGACGAGGCGCTCGAATACGCGCTCGAATTCGGGCGCGGGATGAAAGAGGACGTCGGGGAGAAGTTCGTCCTCATGTATGTGAACGATTACACCATAGACCTCGGCGGGAAGGGGAAGGCGGCCCTCGAATACCTATTCAACAGGGCGCACGAGAAGGGAATCATAAAAGAGCAGCCGAGGCTCGACATACTGGAATTATAAATTTACACATACTCCGGGCGAAAGGACCATTCGCCCGGAGTCTCACTTCCACTTCAATCCATCCATATCCGTAACTAGTTAAAAACTGTCAGTCATATCAATCTCCACCGACTAACTTAGCTGTTGGTAAACCCACGCACGTCTCCTATAATTACAAATAAAGTCTGCATACAACGGAGCCTGATCATGCCGAAAGAGTTCGGATATCTCGTAAACGGAAAGTGGGAGACGGGGGAGAAGAAACGGGAGATAAAGAGCCCGTACAACGGGGATGTCGCCGGCGTTATAAACATTCCGGCGAAGGAAAGAGCGCTCGAAGCGATAGGCTACGCCGAGGAGGCGTTCCGGAAGTTCAGGACGAGCCCGAGCCACGAGCGGAGGAGGATACTGAGAAACATCGCCGACGGCATCGAAAAGAGGAAGGAGGAGTTCGCGAGGACCCTCGTCCTCGAAGGCGGAAAGCCGCTCAAGACGGCGCGCGTCGAGGCGGGGCGCGGGACGGCGACATTCTCCGCCGCGGCGGACGAGGCGGGGAGGTTCGGCGAGGGGGAGCTCGTGCCGATGGACCTTATCCCCGGGACGGAGGGGATGTTCGGGATGGCGAGGCGGTTTCCGCTGGGCGTCGTCGCGGGGATATCGCCGTTTAACTTTCCGCTTAACCTAGTGGCGCATAAGGTCGCCCCGGCCACTGCGTCGGGGAACGTTATGATACTTAAGCCCGCGTCGCAGACGCCTCTTTCGGCGCTCATGCTCGGCGAGGTCGCGATCGAGGCCGGGCTCCCGGCGGGCGTCCTCAACATACTGCCGCTTCCGGGCGGGGACATAGAGCCCGTGCTCGAAGACGGGCGGATAAGGAAGATATCGTTCACCGGCAGCGACGAGATAGGCTGGGAGCTCATGAAGAAGTTCTCGAAGAAGAAGGTTACTCTCGAGCTCGGCGGGAACGCCGCTACTGTCATAGACGAGGACCCGCCGGACGTCGCGTTCGCGGCGTCGAGGAACGCGTGGGGGGCCTTTTACCAGGCGGGGCAGAGCTGCATATCCGTCCAGAGGATGTACATCCACGAGAAGGCGTTCGACGGGTTTTTGGAGAGGTTCGTCGAGGAGACCAGGAAGCTCAGGACCGGGGACCCGATGCTCGAAGACACGGACGTCGGCCCCGTCATAGATACGGGCGCCGCCGACAGGATAATGGAGTGGATAGAAGAGGCCGTCGAAAGCGGCGGGAAAATACTCACGGGTGGCGAGAGGGACGGGAACATCATACAGCCCACGGTGCTCGTGGACGTGCCGCCCGGCTGCAGGGTCGTCCGGGAAGAGGTGTTCGGGCCCGTGGTGTGCGCCGAGAGGTATAGCGATTTCGACGACGTGCTGGCGAAGGTGAACGATTCGCGCTACGGGCTCCAGGCCGGCATATTCACGAAGGATATCAAGAAAGCATTCAAGGCTTATTCCACCCTCGAAGTAGGAGGCGTAATCGTGAACGACTATCCGAGCTTCAGGGTGGAGAACATGCCCTACGGCGGCGTAAAGGATTCGGGCGTCGGGAGGGAAGGCCTCCGCTATGCCATCGAAGAGATGACCGAGCTTAAGCTCCTGGCGGTGAATCTCAACTATTAGCTCGCGGCGGGCGGGTTGTTTTCAGCCCGTGACTTTATCCACGAGGCCCATGCGGGAGAGGAGCCTCCCGGTGACCGTATCGCTCTCGACGGAGAGGAACTCGCGGAGGTCTTCGGGGTGGTCGATGTCGAGCGCTATCCGGGGGTTCTCGAAGGACTCGACACGCACCCCGCGCCCGGCTGCTTCGTTCTTATGCTTCCGGAAGCTGTCGTCCCCGAACCTGGACGGGAAGGCGTCGGGCGGGTTCCTGAGTATGGCGTTAGTCCCCATGAAGTCCCTTGCGGGCACCAGTACGGCCGAAGGCGGCGGGAGCTCCCTTTCGAGGACGGCGTCTATGTCGTATGCCGTGATCAGCGGGGCGTCGCCGGGGATTACGAGGACCGATGAGGCTCCCATTTCCTTACACCTGAGCGACGCCTCGTCCACGGAAGCGCTCTCGCCCTTTTGCTCGGTTTCTTCGAGCACCTCCATGCCGAGTCCGCGCGCTATCTCGGCCGCGCGTTTATCCATCGTCACGATGAGCTTTTTGTCCGGAAGCCGCGCCGCGGCGAGAGCCGTCAGCACGTCCTCCAGCATGGCGTAGGCGATGTCCGTCCTCACGTCCTGGGGCAGGAGCGACGAGAGCCTGTTCTTCGCGTGCGACAGATCTTTTACAGGGACTATGACGAATTTCATGAGCCTGTCCGTTGCCGGACGGGATGTTAAAAGCACCTTGCTCCCCCCGGCCGGAACCACGTTATGATACCAGTATTTGAGAGAAGTCTGTAATGAAAAACTGGACGCGAGCCATGCTCCCCTGAAATCAAAGGGCGGCGATTAGCTAAAATGTGTACGCTCAAGTTATACTAGACGGAAGGACGCCGCCGATGCCCGACCCGAACGCACGAACAGAGCTGGAAAAGGAGCTCGCAGGAGAGCTCGAATGCGAGATACGATTCGACAGGCTGAGCAGGATTCTCTACAGCACCGACGCGAGCAATTACCAGATAGAGCCTGTGGGCGTTGTCGTACCCAGGAGCGCCGAAGACATATCGAAGGCCGTGGGATGCGCGGCGAAGTACGGGATACCGATACTGCCGCGGGGCGGCGGGACCAGCCTCGCCGGGCAGGCCGTCGGGAAGGCGCTCGTCCTCGACTTCTCTAAATATCTCAACAAGATCATCGAAATCGACGCCGGGGCGGGAACCGTGCGCGTCGAGCCGGGGATTTACCTGGAAAATCTCAACCGGGGCATCGCGCACACGGGGCTCATGTTCGGCCCGGATCCCTCGACGGCGAGGATAGCGACAGCCGGCGGGGCTATCGGGAATAACTCCACGGGGGCGCATTCGATCCTTTACGGCATGGCGGGGGATAACGTCGAGGCGGCGAGGGTGATTCTCCCGGGCGGAGGCGAAGCGAGGCTCAGCGCGTTCACGAATGGAAAGGCATCGACACAGGGCGGGGCGGAGGGAGAGCTTTTCTCCAGGCTCGCGCGGATCAAGAAGGAATTCGGCGGGATCATAGAGACGGAATTCCCGAAGCACTGGCGTAGGGCGTCCGGCTACAGCCTGAATTATTTTCTCGAAGAGCCGTTCAACCCGGCAAGGCTCCTGGCAGGGTCGGAAGGGACGCTCGGCATCGCTTCGGAGCTTACCTTGAAGCTCGTCCCGAGGCCGAAGCACACGCGCCTCGCCGTCCTCGAATTCGGGAGCGTCGTCCCGGCCATGGAGGCCGTAACGCCCATACTCATGCGCGGGCCGTCCGCCGTCGAGCTTATCGATTCGATGATCATAGGGCTCGCCCGGAAGCTGCCGGGGCTGGGACGCAGGCTGACGTTTACCGGCGAAGACCCCGAGGCACTTCTGGTCGTCGAGTTCTACGGCGAGACGGAGGACGAGGCGGAAAAGAAGACGCGCGGGCTCGCGGCGTTTCTGAGGCAGAAGCAAATTGACTGTGCGGTAAGGTACGCCGATACGCCCGGGGAGCAGGCGGACGTGTGGGCCATACGCCGCGCCGGGCTGGGGATACTCCTCAGCAGGCGCGGGGATTATAAGCCCATACCGTGTATCGAGGACGTATCCGTGCCCGCCGCGCGCCTCGCGGAATATGTAGCGGACGTGACGGAATTGATAGGAAGGTTCAGCACGAAGGCGGGGTTCTACGGGCACGCGAGCGCGGGCTGCCTTCACGTGAGGCCGCTCGTGAACCTGAAAACCGGGGGCGGGGTCACAGCCATGAAGGAGCTCATGGACGGGGCGTTCGGGCTCGCCGTAAAGTACGGCGGCGTAATGAGCGGCGAGCACGGGGACGGGCTCCAGAGAAGTTATCTTAACGAGAGGCTTTTCGGGCCCGGGCTCTACCGTGCAATGCGCGAGCTGAAGGAGGCCTTCGACCCGCGCGGGCTGATGAACCCGGGGAAGGTAGTCGGCCCCGCGCCTCCGGACGAGGATTTGCGATTCGGTGAAGGGTACCGTCCGTATGAAATAAGGACTTACCTCGACTGGTCGTCCGACGAGGGATTTGCCGGAGCGGCCGAGATGTGCAGCGGGCAGGGCGTTTGCAGGAAGCTGGGCGAGGGGATAATGTGCCCGTCCTACATGGCGACGCGTGACGAGAGGGACACGACGAGGGCGAGGGCGAACGCCTTGAGGGCGGTTCTTTCGGGGAGGGCCGGGAAGGAATTCCTCACTGGGAGCGAGATGCGGGAGACGTTCGACCTCTGCATTTCGTGCAAGGCGTGCAAGAGCGAGTGCCCCTCGGCCGTAGACGCGGCGAAGATGAAGAGCGAGCTCCTCGCGCACTATCACGACGTCCACGGCCTTCCGCTGAGGGACCGCTTGTTCGGGAACATACACGCCCTCAGCAGGGCGGCCGCCGTTTTCCCCGCGCTTTCGAACGCTGTTATGGGGAGCGGGGCGGGCAGGAGCATATTGTCGCGCATAGGCATAAGCGGGGAAAGGACCTTGCCCGCGCTATCCGGGGAGAGCTTTACGGAGTGGTTCCGGAAGAGGCCCCGGAAGGCGCGCGTCACGCATGCGGGGAAGGTGCTTTATTTCCACGATACGTGGGTGAGCTACTACCAGCCCGAGATAGGGAAGGCCGCGGTCAGGCTGCTTGAAGCCGCCGGGTTCGAGGTTATTCTCGCGGAGAGGCGGGTATGCTGCGGGCGGCCGATGATAAGCAAGGGCATGCTGAGGGAGGCGAAGCGCAGCGCGCGGGCAAACGCTGAGCTCCTCGCCGGGTATGCGAGGGAGGGCATTCCCGTCGTCGGGACGGAGCCGAGCTGCATGCTGACGTTCAGGGACGAGTACCCGGACCTCCTCCCGGGGAACGGGGCCGCCGCCCTTCTTTCGAAGAATTCGTATCTCCTAGACGAATTCCTGTTCGGCGAGGGAGCGGATATCATGAGCGTCATCAAGTGGAAACCGGGGAAAAAGAACGTTCTTTATCATGGCCACTGCCACCAGAGGGCTCTTATCGGGATGGGAGCGCCCGTGGGACTGCTGAAGACGGCTGGCTGCGGCGTAACGGAGACGAATGCCGGGTGCTGCGGGATGGCCGGGAGCTTCGGATACGAGAGCGAGCACTACGCCGTCTCCCGGGCGATAGGCGAGGACCGCCTGTTCCCGGCCGTGAGGAATGCGCCGGACGATACGGTCATAGCCATATCGGGGGTTTCGTGCCTCCACCAGATTGAGCACTTCACGGGCCGGCGCGTAAAGCACGTAGCCGAGGTGCTGGCGGACAGGCTGGACGAGGAAGATTAGAGGCTATAACTCGGAATCGGGAAAAGGAATCCCGTCCTTTTTGTAGAGCACCCTGCCCGCCGTCATGACCATTCCCACACCGGCGGACGAAGACGATATCACGGACATGTAGGGGTCCCTGAAACTCCCCGGCGTGTCGATATAGAGGAGGTCGGCCTCTTTACCCGGGTCGATGCTGCCGGTTTTGTCTTCGAGGTAGAGCGCCCCCGCGCCGCCGAGCGTGGCCGCGTGAACGGACTTCCGCGCCGCCTTTTCGCCCATGACCTGGGACATTAGGAGGTGAAACGCGCGGAGCTCCTCGAAGAAGTCGAGGTTGTAATTCGTCGAGAGGCTGTCCGTCCCGATGCCGAGCCTCTCCATGCCGGAATAGTGTACGAACGGCGGCGCCCCCACCTGGAGGAAGAGGTTACTTCTCGGGCAGAGGACTATTCCCAGGCCGCGCCGCGATATTTCCGCGGCCTCGTCCTTCCCGGCCCTGACCATGTGTACGAGGGTTATCCTGTCGCCCCCGGAAAGCCCCATTTTTGAGAAGTACTCGTAAGGGCTTTTCGCCTCGGGCCTTTCGAAGGATTCTTTCCCGATGAGCGGGAATATCTTCCCCTCAATCTCGTTGGCGCAGCATCTTACGAATTCGACCTCGTCCGGGCTTTCGGCCAGATGGATGCCGAACGGGACGCCGTCCTTGTGATGGGCGCGGAAGACTTTACGGAGAAGCCTCGGGCTGCAGGAATAGGGGGCGTGCGGGAAGGGCCTCTCTTCGACGAGCCCGTCCCCGGGCCCGAAGTTAAAATCCGCCCTGTGCTCGGTGCTGTCCGTAATCTCCCGGAAGAGGACGGTTCTTAGACCGGACTCTTCGAGTATCGGCTTGTCGAGGCCGCCGTAGGAGGATATCTCGCCGACCGTCGTCACCCCGGACGAGACGAGGTTCTTTACGCCCTCGGATACGGAGGCGGCTATCGTTTCTTCGAGTACGGGCGCTCCCTTGGAGACAATAAGCTGCTGGAGCCATCCCGTAAAGCCCGTGAAGGCCCCGATCTCGGACTGAGTCCAGCCGAGCTCGAGGTGCGTGTGGCCGTTTACGAATCCCGGAAGGAGTATGCCCTTTCCAAGCTTTATTTCGGGTATCCCGGCGTATTTTTTCAGAAGGGCCCTGGTTTTTGCGACTTCCCCGATTTTCCCGTCCGAGACGAGGACGGAAGCGTCTGCAAGCGGTTTCGATGAAACGGGAAGCACGGTCCCCGCGGAGAGTATAAAAGTCTTCATTAGAGCGATTCAGCCGGCCGCCGGCCGGGAATAAAATATTCGAATTACAGTTTCGTCATTCGGTGGGGAGCGATTTTATCCTGTCGAGAAGGTCGCGGCTGAGCGTGCCGGACGTGACCTCTTCGACTGCGCCCCTCATCTTTATAGTCCAGTCCTCCCTTATCTCGATGTCGAGCTCGCCGCCCGGCATGGAGACCTTCACCTTCCTGACCGTAAGGCCGTTCTTTACGCATGCCGCCGCCACGGCGCAGGAGCTGCTACCCGAGGCCAGCGTGTATCCCGCCCCCCTTTCCCATATGAGTATAGAAACATTTTCCGGGGAGAGGACCTTTGCGAACTGGACGTTTATCCTGTTGGGGAATAGCTCGTGGTTTTCGAGTAGGGGGCCGAGCTTTCGCGTAAAGCCCTCGTCGAGCTCGTCAACGAATACGACGCAGTGAGGGTTCCCGACCGAGACGGCCGTGATCCTCGCTATCTCGCCGTTGACCCTGATTTCCTCGTCGACCACTTCCCTCTCTTCGCCCGCGACCGGTATATCGGCGCTGTTGAAGACGGCCCGGCCCATCTCGACCGTGACGAACGGAACCCTGCCGTCTTCGGAGACTTCGAGCTCCGCCGTTACGACGCCGCCCGGGGTGTCGATGTCGAACGTTTTTCTTTGTGTGTGGCCGTGCTCGTAGAGGTATTTGGCGAATATCCTGAGGCCGTTGCCGCTCTTTTCGGCCTCGCTCCCGTCGGGGTTCAGTATGCGGAGCCCGAAATCGGCCTTATCGGACGGCGTGAGAAGGAGTATGCCGTCCGAGCCGACGCCGTAGTTCCTGTCGCAGAGGAGCCTCGTCACGCCGGGCGTAACCGAGAACGAGAGGGCCGAGGAGTCGAGCACGAAGTAGTCGTTACCGAGGCCGTGTGATTTTACGAATTCGTCCATGAAACCTCTTCTTTCCGTTTTTTCTTTAATTTTAACTGATTATCGGGGCCTGGAAGAAGGAGCACGCCCGTCGGCGGGTTATTCCAGTAAAACCCTGCTTGTAAGCCCCAGCCTTCTCAGCCTGAACGCCGTCCTCTCGGCTTCGCTTTCGTCGGAGAACCGCCCTACCCTGACCCTGAAATATTCGCTCCCGCTGAGCTTCACGTTTTCGACGCGGACGTCGTCGTAGTCCGGGTCGAGCTGGCGCTTGAGGAACACCGCGTTCCCCCGGTCGCTGAAAGAGCCCACCTGGACCGTGTAATGGGGGTCGAAGTAGCTGGTGCTGCGCACGGAGGGTGAGGAAACCACCTCTACCTTCACCTTGACCGTCCCCTTCTGAATCATGTCTATCGCCTCGGCCGGCGCGTGGGAGAGGTCTATTATGCGTCCCTTCACGAAGGGGCCCCTGTCGTTTACCTCGACTATGACGTCGCGGCCGTTTTCGAGGTTGGTGACCCTTACGACCGTGCCCAGGGGGAGTGTCTTGTGGGCCGCGGTATAGGCGTATTTGCTGAAACGCTCGCCGCTGGCGGCGTAGTTATTGTGCTCGTCGATGCCGTACCACGACGCTATGCCTATCTGCACGGAGCCTTCTTCGACGACGTAGCCGCCCTCGTCCGGCGATTTGGGCACACGAGCGGTGTCCACCGATTTTTTTGCGCATGAGAAGGCGACGGGCAGAATCAGTAATAATAGAAGTATTCTATTATTCATCATTCCTCGGCCCTGAATCCGGAGAGCCTTAACATCGCCCGTTACAGCGTGGAGCTTGGCGTCGAGCCGTCGGGAAAGGAAATGACCTCGATGCTCACCCTCGCCGTGCCCCTGCTGACAATGCCGAGCATGCTGGCGGCGGCGCGGGAAAGATCGACTATGCGGCTTTTGATGAACGGGCCGCGGTCGTTCACTCTCACGACAACCTCTCTACCGTTCCGTAGATTCTTCACCTTGATCAAGGTGCCGAATGGAAGGTCTCTGTGAGCGCCGGTGAATTCGTACATGTCGTAAGATTCGCCGCTCGCAGTGGTCTTCCCGTGGAACTTGTTTCCGTACCAGGAAGCGTTTCCGTACTGGCGGAACTCCCGCGCTGAAACGTTAGACAAAACCGGGAACAGTAACAACAAAACCGTTAACGTGGCAATTTTTATCATAAATAACGGCTGTGATAACGCTTAAGTTAGTTTTAAACTATTTTCGCCGACTTTTCTTGAGATTGTCAAGGATTCGAATAAAATACTCCAAACTGAAAAAGGACCGCGAATGCACAGAATACCGGAAGATTTCTCACTCATAAGAAGGCTCCCGCCCTACGTTTTCACCATAGTCAACGACCTGAAATCGAAGGCGAGGGCGAGGGGCGAGGACATAATCGACCTCGGAATGGGCAACCCCGACCAGGCGACGCCCGAGCACATAGTAAGCAAGCTCATAGAGACGGCGGCCGACCCGAGGGCGCACAGGTATTCGGCATCGGCGGGTATACCGAAGCTCCGGCGCGCGATCGCCGACTGGTACAAAAGAAGCCACGGCGTCGAGCTCGACCCGGACAGCGAGGTGGTCGTCACCATAGGCTCGAAGGAAGGCATATGCCACCTTATGCAGTCGATACTGTCGCCGGGGGATACCGTTATCGTGCCGAACCCGGCGTACCCGATACACATATATTCGGTGATAATATCGAGGGGCGACGTTCACAGCGTGCCGTTCACCATGGAGACCGGCCTCCTCGAAAGCATAGAGAAGGCCGTCAGGGAGACGTGGCCAAAGCCGAAGGTGCTCATGATCTCCTTCCCGAATAACCCGACGACGAAGGTCGTCGATATCGAATTCTTCAAGGAAGTTTACGAGCTCGCGCGCGAGACGGACCTAATAGTCGTCCACGATTTCGCCTATGCCGAGCTTTGCTACGACGGCTACAAGGCCCCGAGCTTTCTCGAAGTGCCCGGCGCCAAGGACCTCGGAGTGGAGTTTTACTCGCTGTCCAAGAGCTACAACATGCCGGGCTGGCGCGTGGGGTTCATGGTGGGGAACGCCAGGATCGTATCGGCGCTCAAGCGCATAAAGAGCTACATGGACTACGGCATATTCACGCCCGTCCAGGTGGCCTCGATAGCAGCGCTCAACGGTCCGCAGGACTGCGTCGACGAGATAAGGGAGTCCTATAAGTCGAGGCGCGACAAGCTCGTGGACGGGCTTTCAAAGGCCGGGTGGCAGATACCCAAGCCCAAGGGGACGATGTTCGTCTGGGGCGAAATACCCGAGGAGTATAAAGAAATGGGATCGCTCGAGTTCTCGAAGCTCCTCGTGGAGAAGGCCAAGGTCGCCGTGTCGCCGGGAGTAGGCTTCGGGAATTACGGCGAGGGGTACGTGAGGTTCGCTCTCGTCGAGAATGAAAAGAGGATAATGCAGGCCGTCCGGGGGATCAGAAGGTTCTTAAAGGGCTCGTAAAGGCTGCGGCGGCCGCAGATCAGTAATCGACGGGAATCAGTAATCGAAGTTGAAGAATACGTCCGCGCCGGCCTCGTCGCCTATTTCGCTCTCCAGCGTCAGAAAGTCGGAGACCCTGTACTCGATTACGGCCCTGTTTGCCGTCGCCGTCGAGGACAGGAGCCCCGGGCTCAGGAAATACCTCTCGTAGAAGAACCGCTCGTATGAAAATCTCTCGTATCCGATGTAGAAGTTTTCGGTGAGGTATTTGCCGATTTCGAGGTGGGTGTCCTTAAAGCCCGTCTGGCTGCCCTTGATGGTCATGACGTCTATGGCGAGGTCGTCGCCTATAGCCTGACGGAGCTCGCCGACGGCCATGGTGCCGAGCACCTCGCCGGCCTTTTCCTGGAACTGAACCCTTTCGTCAGTGCCGAGCTTTTCGGAAGAGGTGCCGAAGACGAGGTAGGAGACGATCTCGTTCTCTTCGAGCGGCGGATCGCTCGTGAGCTGTATCCTGGGTTTTTCGGCGGTGCCCGAGACGTTGATATAGACCTCGACGCTCGATACTTCATACGTGGCCCGGAGGTCGAGGAACGGGTCGACGATTTTCTTCCCCCGAAAGCTCACCGTGCCGCTCTCGATATTGAAGAGCCTTCCCATGAACTGGTAATCGCCCCTTATGACGTCGATGCTGCCCGTTATGAGATAGGGCTCTTTATAGTTCTTGTTGATGTCGAGGCGGCCCTGGACCTCGATATTCGCGCCGCTCCCCTTGATCCACGACTGCCTGGGGATGTTGACGTCGAGGTCGAGGGACACGAATTCCTGGACGAAATCTTCCTTTGCCGCGCCGGTGTAGATGAATTCGTCCTTGCCCTCGTCTTCGTCGATAAACCGTATATTCTCGATTTCCTTTATGGGCTTCTCAGGCACTATGGCCTTGAGGTCGTTGACGGTGATTTCGCCCTTGATCAGCGAGGCGGGAAATTTACCGGTGACGTCGATCGTGCCGTCGAGGTTGGCCGTGACGTCGTTGGGATAGGTCCTGACGTGCATGCCGTTCATCGTCCCCTTGGCGCTGTAGGAGAGGTCCCTGAAATCTATCTTCCCCATGAACGAGCCCTCGCCCTCTCCGGTCTTGATCGTGACCGGGCGCAGGGTGCCGTAAGCGCCGTCGAGGTCGAGGACAGCGTGCTCGATTTCGATGTCGTTCCGGAGCATGAGAAGATCGACGGCCACGTCCCTGAGCTCTATCGTCCCGGATATGTCCGGCTCGCCGCCGGAGCCGGCCGCTGTCACGTCGACGACGAGCTTCCCCTCGAGCCCCTGTATTTCGGGATTGAAGATCATGAGCGGGCTGATGTCGATGCCCTTAGACCTCACCCGCGCCGTATAGCGCACCTTCTGAAGGGTCCGCTCCATGCCGGACGGGTCCATGGGCATGTGTGCATCGGCGAGGGCCGTGAGGACTTCCTCGCCGCCGTCCATTATCCGGAGATTAAGCTCGAAGTCGTCGCCGAAATGGAGGAGCGAGAGCGTGAGCTCGTCGCCCTTAAACTCCTTGTATTCGAGGTCTCTCGCGGCGGCGGTCGCGCTTATCGTGGGGGCCTTGACCGTTCCCCCTAAGTCTATTTCGCCGGAGACGCTCCCCTTTATCGGGAACCTGGCCCGAAGGAGGCTCGATACGTCCGCAAGGTCGAGCTTTTCGAGCTTGAGCCTCCCGTCGATGGCGCCCGACGCCCCGAGCGTAATCTCGCCGACGGCGGAATTGTCCTTGTGGTAAAGGTTAAAGGAGCTGACGGCTATGCCGCCGTTTTTCAGGACGGCGCTTACGGGCCGTTTGTTTTCGAAGAGGGCGTCTTTAAAGGCCAGCCTGATTTTCGGGATTTCGATCAGTTTTTCTTGGGTGTCGAGCCCGGACGCCTTGTATTCGGCCTCGTATTTCCTGTCGGGGGCTTCGGTTACGTGGACCGCTCCGTAGAGCTCGCGGCCCCGGCTCTCCGCGTCGAAATCGGCGGCTTCCATCGCGCGGCCCTGTATCTCGATGCCCTTGAGCCCTCCCTTCGCCTTCATTTGAAGGTCCGAAAGGTCGAGGTAGGTCTCGGCCGAAAGCTCTATCTTCTCGACGGTGAGCTTTTGTTTCAGCGACGCGAAATCCGCCACCCTGGCGTTCACGGTGAGCCTCGGCCTTTCGAACGTGCCCCTGACAACGCCCTCTACGCTCAGGCTGCCCGCGAGCTTATCGCCGGGGACAAGGCCCGACAGAGCGCCGAGATCGCCGGCGTTGACGCCGTACCTGACCCCACTCTCCGTGCCGGACCCCAGGCTCCCGGACGCCTTTGCCGACAGACGGCCGGATTCGAGCGTCAGGGTTCTGATGTCGAGGGACGAGGGGGCGAAGGAGAGATCCACCGCCCCGCGGTCGAGCTTAAAGCCCTTTATCACGGAGGGGGAGATATCGCCCTTGACGGACAGCTCGAGGCCGTCCGGAGGCTTCTTGCCGGGCACGACCGAGCCCTTTACGTGGAGCTTCGAGTTAAAGTCCGTTTCGTTCGGGAAGTCTGTCAGTATGTTTGCGAAGTTGGTTTTGGAGGAGGATGTATCGAGGTCGAATTCTATTTTGTCGGGCCGGATTTTCATAGGGCCGGAAAGTGTTATCTCGCCCGTCTCGAGGCCGTTCATCCTGAAGCTCTCGAGGGCGACGTCGAGCGCGGGCGGCTCCTTGCCCTTCCAGCCGGCCCTAACCGCGAGCCGGGAATCGACCCGCGCGTTTACGTCCTTTTTGAGCTCCTTGGGGGCACCGTCGGACTGTGTTTTGTCGAAGATTTCGAGGAGGCGAGCCGCCGACGCGGAATCGACGGAGAGCTTTATGTCAGCTTCGTTCGATTTCCCGGGCGAGGTTATCTCGTAAAGCCCCAGCGTGCCGTCGAAGGCCGCTTTCCCGAAGGGCGAGGAGAGCTTGCCGCCCGTGAGGGTGACCGATGTATTCTCGACCCGGATTTTCTTTATGGAGCCTTCGAGAGTTTCTCCGAGTATGACCGAATCTATAACGTCGAGCCTTCCCGACGCCTGGAGACCCTTCCATCTTTCGGATGCGCCCCTGGCGCGTACCTCGACCCCCAGCCTCCCGAGCTCACCCGCGTCTATGTTCTTGATCGTGCCGCCGAGCGTGAACGTCGGGCTCATCAGGTTTTTCATCGTCCCCGAGGCGTTTACCCGCGCGCCCCGGAAGTTAAAGAAGGCGCGCTTTACGTCGAGGACGTCTATTTTCTCCTTGTTCGAATAGACCGCCTTCCCGTTTATCTTGTCGAAATAGAACCTTTCGGACTTGTCTATATTCGGCACGGCCGTGAAGACGGCGTCCTTTATTACGAATTCGGCGTTGTCCGTTATCTTGACGAGATTCACGGCGACCTCGGCGCCCGGGAGCTCGAAGACCGAGTGCTGGTTCTTCGGGACGTCGTAAATCGTCATCCTGGCGTTCTCGACGAACCCGCTCTTTATGAAGATGCTCCAGTCGGGGTTGGGCTTCTTCTCCTTGGCGATGAAGCGCTCGCCGAGCTTGGTGAAGTTCCAGGAATCGCCGCCGTAGTGAACGAGATGGATCGTAAACCCCGAAACCCTGACCTCGTGGAGGGGAATCACCTTGCTGAAGAGCATGGAGCCGTCGAGGATTATCGGGAGGGAATAATCGATATACACCTCGTCGCAGGTGATGAACCTCTCCCCGTCGATGTCGAACGTGACGTTTTTGAGCGAGATGCCCTTCAGGAAGTTGCCTTCTATGCTGCCGATCTTGAAATCCTGGGCCGTGAGAGAAGTTACGATCGAGTTTGTAGTGAGCTTGACGAACTGGCGGAAGTAATGTGTCTGGATGACGATTATCGCAATGCCGGTGAGAACGGCGAGTATTACGAGAAATAATCCTATGGGTATCAGGACTTTGGAGCGCATGTCGAGTATATTGAATTATAACACAACGACCGGCGGAAAACGCCTCGTGGCGCGCCTTTCCGCGTCCGGGGCGGCCGGGGCGGCGATCCCGCGGAAACGGGGCGCGCAAATACCGGGCACAGCGATACATTCCGGGGCCTGCCGCAGGCCGCCGCAACTTGCTAAGGCGCCCCCGGTCAGGATAATATTTTAGAACTCGGGAGTAACCTTTTTCCAATGCCGAAACTTACCATCGACGGGATAGAAATCGAGGTCGAAGACGGGCTCAATCTGATCCAGGCAGCCGCCCGGGTGGGCGTCGAAGTCCCGCATTTCTGCTATCATCCGGCCCTCAGCATAGTCGCCCAGTGCAGGCAGTGCCTGGTAGAGGTGGAGGGCGTGCCGAAGGTCATGCCGGCGTGCAACACCTTCGTCAGGGACGGCCTCATCGTAAAGACCAACTCGGAAAAGGCCGTAAAAGCGAGGAAGGCCACCGTCGAGTTCACGCTCATAAACCATCCCCTCGATTGCCCGATATGCGACAAGGGCGGGGAGTGCCCGCTTCAGCTTACGACCGTCAAGCACGGGCCCGGATACAGCAGGTTCGAAGGGCCCGAGGAAAAGAAGGTCCGAAGGAAATATTACCTCAGCGACAGGATATTATACGACCCGAACAGGTGCATCATGTGCACGAGGTGCGTCAGGTTCACCGAAGAGGTGACCAAGACGGGCGAGCTAGGGTTCGAGAACCGGGGGTTCAGGAAGAAGATCGTCGTTTTCCCAGACAAGAACCTCGACAACGAGCTTGCGGGGAACGTTACGGACCTCTGCCCGGTGGGCGCGCTCCTCAACAAGGACAATCTCCACGAGGAGAGGGTCTGGTACTGGAAATTCACGGACAGCGTCTGCTCGCTGTGCAGTAACGGGTGCAACATAACCGTGGGCGTCGACCCCAGGAAGGGGAAGGTTTCGAGGGTGAGGCCCAGGATAAACATGGACGTTAACGAGTACTGGATATGCGACAGGGGAAGGTACGATTTCAAGCGCGTCCAGGAAGGAGCGACGCGCCTTAAGGACCCCATTCTCAGAAGGGGCGAGGGATTCGTGAAGTCCGACTGGCCGGAGGCTTCGGCGTTCGCCGCCGACGGGCTTACGGCCGGAAGCGCATCTTCTGTCGCCATACTCGGCTCGCCGACGCTCACGAACGAGGAGCTTTATCTCCTCAAGAAGCTCGGCGACAGGCTCGGCGGCGCGAGGGTCGTATCGAATTCGCTCGAGCCCGAGGGCGAGAAGCTCTACGGGCTTATAAGCAGCGATCCCTACCCGAACTCGAGGGGCGTCAGGGACATGGGGCTCGAATACGGGCCCGAGAAGGTGTCCGCGCTCGCGGAATCAATAATAAACGGGAGTATAAAAGTCCTTTACGTCGCCGGGGAGGATATCTTCGGCTTCGTGCCGGAGGAAGGGCACGCGAGGCTCCGCGAGGCGCTCTCGGCGCTCGACCTTCTTATAGTGGAAGACTACAAGGTCACGGAAACGGCCAGGATGGCCCACGTCATATTGCCCGGGGTGAGCCCGTACGAGAAGGACGGGACGTTCACGAACGACGCGGGACGCGTCCAGAGGATAAGGGAGGCCATTGCCCCTCCCGGCATAGCCAAGCCGGACTGGGAGATAATCTCCTATATCGGTAGCCTCGTTAATCCGGGCGGATTTAACGATTACGGCCATCCTTCGCTCGTCATGAAGGAGATTTCCGCGGCCGTTCCGGCTTACGCGAAGCTCAACTACGAGAACATAGGCGTTCTCGGCGGGAGCGCCGCTTCATAGCGCCAAGAGATAAATAATGATCTGGGTAGAATTCGGAATCGCATTCGTTAAAATCGCGCTCGTGTTCTTCGTAGTGCTGACGCTGGTCGCGTATCTTACGCTGGCCGAAAGGCGCGTGAGCGCGTTCATACAGGACAGGCTGGGCCCCAACCGCGTGGGCCCGTTCGGCTTCCTGCAGCCGCTCGCGGACGGCGTGAAGTTCATATTCAAGGAAGACATAATCCCGACTCACGCGGACAAGCCGTTTTACATAATCGCGCCCGCGTTCGCCCTTATTACCGCCCTTATAGCCCTTGCAGTGGTGCCCATAGGCAAGGGGTTCAGCACGGACCTCTTCGGGCTTCTGCCGGAGCCGATATTCGTAACGCTCCAGATAGCCGACCTTAACGTCGGCGTGCTTTACATTCTCGCGATAAGCTCTCTCAGCGTTTACGGCGTCGTGCTCGGAGGATGGGCTTCGAATAGCAAGTATTCGTTCCTCGGCGGCCTCCGGGCGGCGGCGCAGATGATAAGCTACGAGCTCGCCATGGGCGTGTCCATCCTGGGCGTAATCGCGTGGACGGGCTCTTTAAGGCTCGACGAGATTATAGAGGCGCAGAAGAGCTGCTGGTTCGCGATTCCGCAGATTCTCGGCTGCATAGTGTTCGTGACGGCGGCCTTCGCCGAGACGAACAGGCTCCCCTTCGACATGCCCGAGGCCGAGCCCGAGATCGTGGCCGGTTATCACACGGAGTACAGCAGCATGAAGTTCGCAATGTTCTTCATGGCCGAGTACACGCACATGATAGTGGTGTCGTGCCTGGCAGTGGCGCTCTTTTTCGGCGGGTGGTATCCCCTCCCCTTCGGCGGCTGGTTTGGGATAGACATAGACAAGTACTGGTTCCTTCCGCCGCTCGTCTTTATCGGCAAGGTGCTGGCGTTCCTCTTCTTCTTTATATGGGTGAGGTTCACGCTGCCCAGGTTCAGGTACGACCAGGTCATGAACCTCGGCTGGAAGGTGCTCTTCCCGATCGCCATAGCCAACCTGATAATCGTCAGCGTCGCGATACTGGTTCTCCAGCATTACGGGTATATGTAATCCCGGCCTTCGAACAGCTCACTTCTTACAGACCTTCCATCCATATGTTCCGGACCGGAAGCCAAATAACAGGGATTAATACGTGCGCGCCGGGGAAGATTATTTGGACTCGACGAGGCTTATCGTGTCGTCGAGGTTCGGGACCATGCAGAGGAATTCGAAGCTCTCGTCGCCCGTGACCTCGTACCAGTGGGGCACTCCGGCGGGGATGAAGAGGACGTCGCCCTGGCCGACCTCGAAGACTTCGTCGCCGATGCCTATCCTGGCGCTGCCCCCGAGGACGAACTGCTCGTGCTCCACGGTGTTCGTATGGGCGGGGATGCCGCCCCCGGGCTCCATTATGAAGCGCCTCATGGCGAAATTCGGGCCTTCGCCCGGGCCGATGAGCACCTGGCGCGAGACGGACGTCCCGGCGCTTACCTTCTCGACGGGCACGTCTCTCATCTTCTTTACGGACGGTTTCGCGGTCATGGTCATACGTCCAGGTTGCTCACGTTGAGGGCGTTCGTTTCGATGAACTCCTTACGGGGCTCGACCTCGTCGCCCATGAGGATCGTGAAAATCTTGTCGGACTCGAACGCGTCCTCTATCTTGACCTGCTTTAAGACGCGCGTCTCGGGGTTCATGGTCGTTTCCCAGAGCTGCTCGGGGTTCATCTCGCCGAGGCCCTTGTAGCGCTGTATGGACATACCCTTCTTCCCGCGGGAGAGGATGTATTCCGTGACAGCGGCGAGGTTCGGGAGGTCGACCGAATTGCCGTTGTCGCTTACGCCGTAGGGCGGGTCGCCGACGGCCTTTATGGACTCGTAGATGTTCCTTATCTCGCCGAATTCCGGGGAGTCGAGGAAGTCGAAGTCGATTACGGTCGTCCTGTTCCTGCCGCTTTCCTTGAACGTGTAAGAGATGCGTGAGGAATCGTGCTCGGGGTCGTCGAGAAGCTCCCAGTCGAGGCCCGTGATTTCCGGATAGCGCTTTTCGAGCCATTCCTTTATGGCCTGAAGGTGTGTGTCGAGATCGGACTCCCTTTCGTGCTTGAGGAGGCTCTTCCTGAAGCCTTCCCTCGAGGCGAAGGCCTCGACTATGCGGGAGTCCCTGCCCCACTTCCCCGCCCTTTCGAGGGCGTTTCCGTAGGCAATGGACCGCTTTATTATGTCGAAGAGCCGTGAGCCTTTTATTTCGCGGGAGCCGTTGCCGTTTTCGGATATGTTGAGAACGACGCCGTCCGTGCCGTGCTCGAGGAAGTAGTTCACGTATTCGTGATCGTCCTTGAGGTACCTCTCTTCCTTGCCCCTCTTTACCCTGTAGAGAGGGGGCTGGGCGACGTAGAGGTGGCCGTGGTCGAGGATCGCGCCGAACTGCCTGTAGAAGAAGGTAAGCAGCAGCGTCCTTATGTGAGAGCCGTCCACGTCGGCGTCCGTCATGAGGATTATCTTGTGGTACCTGAGCTTCGCGATGTCGAAGTCGTCGCTGCCGACGCCCGTGCCGAGGACGGTTATGAGCGTCCTTATTTCCTCGTTGCTGAGCATCTTGTCGAAGCGGGCCTTTTCGACGTTGAGGATCTTGCCCCGGAGCGGAAGGACCGCCTGGTTATACCGGGACCTCGCCTGCTTGGCCGAGCCGCCCGCGGATTCGCCCTCGACTATGAAGAGCTCGCAGAGGGCCGGGTCTCTTTCCTGGCAGTCGGCCAGCTTGCCGGGGAGGGACCCCGATTCGAGGGCGCTTTTACGCCTGGTGAGCTCCCTCGCCTTCCTTGCGGCCTCGCGCGCCCTCGCGGCGTCCACGGCCTTTTCGATTACCTTTCTCGCGACCGAGGGGTTCTCTTCGAAGAAAGTCCCCAGCTTGTCGTTGAGGAGTGTTTCCACGATCCCCTTGACCTCGGTGTTGCCGAGCTTGGTCTTCGTCTGGCCTTCGAACTTGGGGTCGGGGAGCTTTACGCTTATTATCGCCACCAGCCCCTCCCTCGCGTCGTCGCCGCTCAGCGAGACCTTGGCGTTCTTGAGGAGGCCCTTGTCTTCGGCGTACTTGTTTACCGTCCTGGTAAGGGCGCCCCTGAAGCCCGTGAGGTGCGTTCCGCCCTCGATGTTGTTGATGTTGTTTGCGTAGGAGTAAACCGTTTCGGTGTAGCTGTCGTTATATTGAAGCGCCGCCTCGACGATGATGTCGTCCTTTTCTCCCGTTACGTATATGGGCTCGGGGTGGAGCGGCTTTTTGTTCCTGTTGAGCTCCTCGACGAAGGCGATTATGCCGCCCTTGTAGTAAAATTCCTGGTTCTTGCCCGTTCTCTCGTCCGTGAGCTCGAACACGAGGCCCTTGTTGAGGAACGCGAGCTCCCTTATCCTGTGGGCGAGCGTGTCGTAGCTGAACTCCTTTACCTCGAAGATAGTCTGGTCGGGCTTGAACCGGATCTTCGTGCCCGTCCGCTCCGTCGTGCCGGACTCTTTTAGCTCGGAAACGGCCTGACCTCGCTCGTATTTCTGGTACCAGACCTTGCCGTCCCGCCTGATTTCGAGGTTGAGATATTCGGAAAGGGCGTTCACGACCGTGACGCCGACGCCGTGGAGACCGCCCGAGACCTGGTATACCTTGCCCTCGAATTTACCCCCCGCGTGGAGCATCGTCATGACGACCTCGGCGGCGGACTTGCCCGTTTCGGCGTGCTTGTCTACGGGTATACCCCTCCCGTTGTCTTCAATAGTGACGCTTTCGTCGACGTGAATAGTTATGTTTATCTTGTTGCAGAACCCGGCGAGGGCCTCGTCGACGCTGTTGTCGAGGACCTCGAACACGAGGTGGTGAAACCCCCTCGAGCTGGTGTCGCCGATGTACATATCGGGGCGTTTTCTGACCGCTTCGAGCCCGGGAAGGACTTTAATCTGCTCGGCCGTGTAGGAATCGTTTTGCCTGGGCCGGGCCTTCGTTTCTGAGTCTGGCTTTACTTCCAAAATTAACTACCTCCGAGTAATCAACAAGGGGGGAATTTAAACTCTTTTAGTATACCATGTGGAGACAAAAAGGCAAATAAAATCAGGGGGTTCAATCGCATTTCGGCCCCGGAGCCGGGCGCTCGGAACCAGCCGTCAACAAAGGCAATTTTGGAGCCCTCGAAAAGGGCCCCGGAAGGAGCTCTCTCAAACCTTGGGGGGCGTTATGCCGACCTGCTTCTGATACTTGCCTTTTTTGTCGGCGTAGGAGACTTCGCACATCTCGTCGGCCTCGAAGAAAAGGACCTGCGCGATGCCCTCGTTCGCGTAGATTTTCGCGGGGAGAGGGGTCGTGTTCGAGATTTCGAGGGTGACGAAGCCCTCCCACTCGGGCTCGAACGGGGTTACGTTCACGATTATGCCGCAGCGGGCGTAAGTGGACTTGCCGACGCAGAGGGTTATGGTGCTCCGGGGTATCCTGAAGTACTCGACCGTCCTTGCGAGCGCGAAGGAGTTGGGCGGGATCATGCAGTGATCGGCCTTGATCTCGACGAAGGACTTGTCGTCGAAGTTCTTGGGGTCGACTACGGAGTTAAAGACGTTGGTGAAGACCTTGAACTCGTCGCTCACGCGTATATCGTAGCCGTACGCAGAAAGGCCGTAGGATATCGCTCCCTCCCTGACCTGGCCGTCGACGAAAGGCTCTATCATGCCGTGCTCCCTGGCCATTTTCCTTATCCATCCGTCGGACTTTACTCCCATAGCTCGCGCTCCTCGCTTCGTGGTGTTTACTGCAAGAGGGAAAGGATACTACCACATCGGGCGTATTTACTCAATCCGCCTGATGAACGGCACCGAAAACACCGGAATGACGGAAGCGGACGGAGCGCGTCAGGCGAACTGCCGGAGGAAGCGGACGTCGTTCTCGAAGAAGAGGCGTATGTCGTTTATGCCGAACTTGAGCATGGTTATGCGCTCTATGCCCATGCCGAACGCAAAGCCCGAGTACTTGGACGAATCGTAGCCGACGCTCTTGAAGACCTCGGGGTCGACCATGCCGCAGCCGAGGATTTCGAGCCAGCCGGTGTCCTTACACACGCGGCACCCCTCGCCGCCGCATATCATGCACTGCATGTCCATTTCGGCGCTGGGCTCGGTGAAAGGGAAGAAGCTCGGGCGGAACCTGACGCCTATGCCCTCGCCGAATACGAGCCTGACGAACTCGGTGAGCACGCCTTTCAGGTCGCCGAACGTGACGCACTCGTCCACCAAAAGCCCTTCAATCTGGTGGAACATCGGCGTGTGCGAGACGTCGCTATCGTTCCTGTAGACCCTCCCGGGCGCGATAATCTTCACGGGGGGTTTCAGTTTTTCCATGATGCGTATCTGTACGGGGGATGTGTGCGTCCTGAGGACTACGTCGTCGGATATGTAGAACGTATCCTGCATGTCCCGTGCAGGATGGTTTTTGGGAATATTGAGTGCCTCGAAGTTGTAGTAGTCCGTCTCGACCTCGGGCCCTTCGGCGACCTCGAATCCCATCCTCTCGAATATGGAGACTATCTCCTCCATGACCTGCGTCACGGGATGCCTGGCCCCCACGGGGAGGCCCTTTCCGGGCAGCGTGACGTCGATTCTCTCCTCCCCGAGCGAGCGGTTCTTCTTTTCCTCGCGTATGGAATCGAGCCTCGACTCGACGAGCTCCTCGACGAAGGTTTTCGCCTCGTTTACGAGCTGCCCCATCTTCGGGCGCTCTTCGGGCGAGAGGTCCTTCATGCCCTTCAGGATTTCGGTTATGGCGCCCTTCTTCCCGAGGAACCTGGCTTTTAAGTTCTGGAGCGCGGCCTCGTCGGATACCGCGCCGAGCTCTTCACGCGCCTGTTTTTTGAGTTCGTCGAGCTTTTCGATCATCGGGCTACTCCGTATAAGTCTTGGAAAATCAAAATAATTTACCATATCGGCGCGGGACATCTACCTTGAGACGGAAAAGAAAGCGCAGGCGGGTGTGTGGAGCGGAAAGTGAAAAAGACGAGACGGTAATCAGCCCGTAACAGCCGCGACGGTTATCACGATCATCGCCACGGCTATCGCGCCCTTCGAGATCGTGCCCGCCACCCTGCCGAGGAAGGCCCCCCAGCCGGATTGTACGGACTCGTTGAGGCTCTTTCCCAGTAGAAGCTCTACGGCTATCGCCCCCGCGAAGGCCCCGACGAAAGCCCCCGCTACCGCACCGATACCGAAGAAAAACGGGGCCCCCGTTATTCCGCCGGCTATGGCGCCCAGTATGGAGCCGATTATGGCCCTGTTACTCGACTTGTATTTCTTCGAGCCGGCTATTCCGAGGAGGAATTCTATAAGCTCGCCAACGAGAACGAGTATGACGAGGATTACGATTATCCTGAGCGTGATCTCCTCGAACCCGCCGTACCAGGCGTATAGGAGCGAAGTGCCCAGGATTATAAACGTCCCGGGGAGGCCGAACGGAAGCGCGGCGAGGCCTATGAGCGACGCCAGGATAAAGAGCCCGAATACGACGTAATCCATAATGCGTATAGGTTTACATAAGGCGGAACATTTACAACACGCATTTTAAACGGGGGAACGGTAAAAAGCGGAGGGATGCTCAGACGACGGCGCGCTTCCTGGCATAGAGGAAATAGATAAGGAATCCCGCCGCCATCCATATGATGAGCCGGAGCCACGTGTCCATCGGAAGTGCGGCCATTTGAACCAGGCTGACGAGGATTCCCATTATGGGAACGAAGGGAAAGAGGGGGGCTTTGAAGGGTCTTTCGAGGCCGGGTTCTCTATACCTTAGCACCAGCACCCCCGCGCACACTATCACGAAGGCGAGGAGAGTGCCTATCGACACGAGCTCGCCGAGGATGCCTATAGGGAAGATGCCCGCGAAGAAGGCCGCCACGACGCCCGTAAGCGCCGTCGCGAAGACAGGGGTTCTGAACTTCGTATGAACCTCGGCGAACTTATGCGGCAGCATCCTGTCCCGTGACATCGAATAGAATATCCTCGTCTGCCCGAAAAGGAGCACCATGACGACGGAGGTGAGGCCCGCTATGGCGCCGATCTTGATGAGCGGCCGGAGCCAGTAGAGCCCCTCGCCCATGAAATCGACGGCTACGGCTATGGGGTCCGGAACGTGGAGGAGGTCGTACTTGACGACGCCCGTGAGCACGAGGGACACGGAGATGTAAAGGAGCGTCGCGACGGCGAGCGACCCGAGTATGCCTATGGGGACATTACGCTGGGGGTTTTTGGTTTCCTGCGCCGCCGTGGAAACGGCGTCGAAGCCTATGTAGGCGAAGAATATCACGCCCGCGCCGCGAAGTATGCCGCTCCAGCCGAAGTGGCCGAACGTCCCGTCGTTGGGCGGTATGAACGGGTCCCAGTTGTCGATGTTGATGTAGGAAATTCCGACGCCTATGAACACGAGAAGGACCGCGAGCTTCACGACGACTATGATGCTGTTGGCGGCCGACGATTCGCGTATCCCGGCCACGAGCACCGCCGTCGTGGCGAGGACGATGAAAACCGCCGGGAGATTGAGCGCTGCCCCGGTAAAGCCCCAGCCGTGTACGTGGTCGAACGAAAGCGGGGCCTTCGCCACTAGCTCGGGGACGATGATGCCGAAGTCCTTGAGGAAGCTGACCATGTAGCCCGACCACCCCACGGCGACTGTGGAGCTTGCGAAGAGGTATTCGAGGATCAGGTCCCACCCTATGATCCAGGCGATGAACTGACCCATCGTGGCGTAGGAATATGTGTAGGCGCTTCCTGAAACGGGGATCATCGATGCCATTTCGGCATAGCAGAGCCCCGCGAAGACGCAGCCTATCCCGGAGAGCACGAACGAAAGGGAAAGGGCCGGCCCGGCGTACTGCGCCGCGGCCTGGCCCGTAACGACGAAGATACCGGCGCCTATTATGATGCCTATGCCGAGGCTGGCCAGATCGAGCGGACCGAGCACGCGTTTTAATCCGCGCTGCTCGTCGTCCGCTTCTTTCGCTATCCGGTCAATGCTTTTCCTTTTAAAAAGGCTCCCTGTCATCCACCCGTCCTGCGGAAGTCTAAATTACATCCGCAGTTTAGATGAATAACGGCGCTAATACAAGCGTAATGGTCGCGAGGAGCTTTATGAGAACGTGAATCGACGGCCCGGCCGTGTCCTTGAACGGGTCGCCGACGGTGTCACCGACGACTGTGGCCTTGTGTGTTTCGGACCCTTTGCCGCCGTAGGAGCCGAGCTCGACGAACTTCTTGGCGTTGTCCCACGCACCGCCGCCGTTGTTCATGAACGTTGCGAGCAGGATGCCGCCTATCGTGCCGACCATAAGGAACGCGGCGATGGTTTCGGCGCCGACCCCGAACTGCTTGAATATGAGACCGACCGCAATCGGCATGCCGATTGCGAGAATACCCGGGGGAATCATTTCCTTGAGTGCGCCCTTGGTTACGATGTCTACGCAGCGTGCGTAGTTCGGCTTGGAAGTCCCCTCGAGTATCCCGGGGTTCTCCTTGAACTGCGCGCGCACGTCGCTTATGACGTAGTACGCGGCGCGGGCGACAGCCCTTATCGCGAGAGCGCTGAAGAGGAATATGAGCATCGCGCCGAGGAGACCGCCGACGAATACCTGCACCTTCGCGAGGTCTACGGAGTCGAACAGCGTGCCCGTGATGTGCGTTACCTCGTCCATGTATGCCGAGAAGAGGAGGAACGCGGCGAGCGCGGCCGAGCCGATGGCGTATCCCTTCGTGAGGGCCTTGGTCGTGTTGCCGACGGCGTCGAGCTGGTCGGTCTTGTGCCTGATCTCCTCGGGCTGCTTACTCATCTCGACGATGCCGCCCGCGTTGTCCGTTATCGGGCCGAAGGTGTCCATCGCGAGGATGTATGCGGCCGTGCCGAGCATACCCATCGTCGCGATAGCCGTACCGTAGAGACCGGCGCTGTTCGTGGAAATATCCGGGAACTGCGCGAGGCCGTTAACGCCGCAGTAATACGAGGCGATAAGGGCCGCCGATATGGCAAGCACCGGAAGCGCCGTACACTCGAGACCGATGGCGAGACCGGAGATGATGTTCGTCGCGGGGCCCGTCTGCGAGGCCTCGGCGATGAACTTCACCGGGCGGTACTTGTACTCGGTGTAGTACTGTGTGATGAATACGAAGGCTATACTGGTCGCGATGCCTATGACGCCGGCCGCGAACAGCCAGTGGTTGTTGTCGAGCAGGAAGTAGGTCGCGATATAAAAACCGACGGCGGCGAGAAGGCTCGTTACATAGTAGCCGCGGTTGAGAGCGCCCATCGGGTCCTCGGTCTCGCTCTTGAGCTTTACCATCCCGATGCCGACCATGCTGGCTATGAGGCCGAACGCCCTGGCGACGAGCGGGAAGAGTATGCCTTTTATGCCGAAGTGCGGGAAGAGGGCCACTCCGAGTATCATGGCGCCGATGTTCTCGGCTGCGGTGGATTCGAAGAGGTCGGCTCCGCGGCCCGCGCAGTCGCCGACGTTGTCGCCGACGAGGTCGGCTATGACCGCCGGGTTTCTGGGGTCGTCTTCCGGTATTCCGACTTCGACCTTGCCGACGAGGTCGGCGCCGACGTCGGCCGCCTTGGTGTAGATACCGCCGCCGAGCTGTGCAAAGAGGGCGACGAAGCTCGCTCCGAAGCCGTATCCGACTATGAGGAACGGCACCCTCTTTATCACTTCGGCGCTCTCGCTGTAGCCGCCGTAGAGGACGAAGAGAATACCGACGCCGAGGAGGCTCATCGCGACGATCGTGATACCGGAGACCGCCCCTCCCCTGAAGGATATCCTGAGCGCTTTGTCGAGGCTCGTCCTTACGGCGCTTGCGGTACGGATGTTGGACCTTATGGATATCCACATGCCTATGTAGCCCGCCAGCGCGGAGCAGCCCGCGCCGAAGAGAAACGCCACCGTCGTCTGCCATGCGAGCGTCGCGTCGCCCGCGAGGAACCTGTAGACTGCGTACATAAGCACAGCCAGCACCAGGCTGAGCATGATGATCGTCGAGTACTGCCTTTTGAGGAACGCCTCGGCGCCCTCCTTGATTGCGTCGCTTATCTCCCTCATCGCCGGGGTGCCCGTATCCGAGCCGAGCACGTACTTGGCCAGGTAGCCGGCAAAGGCAAGGGAAATCAAGCTGATAATCAACACAACCACGATTAATGTATGGCTGCTAATCTCCATTTCAACTCTCCTTTGAGTTTATTTGGTTCAGTTTTTATTTGTGAATTGGATAAATGGAGCATTTGATGAGAGGGGAATTCCGACAGCCTGCCGGAGCCTTCGAGTCGATCGGGAAGAATACGTAAAATATCGAACATGGACGTTACTTGTATCAGGCGCGTACGCTTGGAAAGGAAGATTACTTCATCCATCCTCCAAAGATTTGGTGGAAACATATCCAACTGCATGTCAATGTCAAGTCGAATTTTTGAATTAACGAACATGGGTGATTATACACATAATCCGGGAAAACCGTCCGCATAAAAAAATTTCCCCGTTCAGAGTCGGAAGCGGCAGAAACCGGATATGATTCCCGGAAAGAAAGTGCTAAAATTATGGCACTCCGGTTTCACCCCCGTGAAGCCCCAGAAGTAAAGAAGAGGAGAGCTAACCAGAAATAATGACAATACACGCCATGCCCCTCGTCGTGGGCGCGCTCTGCGTGATGGTTATTTTTTACCGTTACTATCACGGCTTCATAGCGGCCAAGGTCGCGGCACTCGACGATTCGAGAAAGACGCCCGCTTATACGATGTACGACGGGCAGAATTACTACCCGACGAACAAGTGGGTTCTGTTCGGGCACCATTTCGCCGCCATTACCGGGGCGGGGCCTCTCATCGGCCCCGTGCTGGCGGCGCAGTTCGGCGTCCTGCCCGGGTATTTGTGGATACTCGTAGGGGTCGTCCTGGCGGGCGCTGTTCACGATTTCATAATATTCGTGGCCTCTGTGAGGCACGGGGGCAAATCCCTGGCCGAGATAGCGAAGTCCGAGATAAGCACGGTTACGGGTTTTGTCGCCTCCATAGCCGTTCTTTTCATCCTGGTCGTCGCGCTTGCGGGGCTCGGGCTTGCGGTCGTGAACGCCCTCGCCGAAAGCTCGTGGGGTGTTTTCACCATAGGCAGCACGGTGCCCATAGCGTTCTTCATGGGCCTTTACATGTACAGGCTCCGGAAGGGCCGTATAGTGGAGGCGACGTTTATAGGAGTGGTGCTGCTAATCCTTGCCGTATTCTTCGGCAAAGACGTCGCAAATTCCTCCTTCGCCCATTATTTTACGCTCTCCAAAACGAACATCACGCTCATCATACTCGGATACGGGTTCATAGCCTCGATACTGCCCGTGTGGCTCCTTCTGTGTCCGAGGGACTATCTGAGCTCGTTTATGAAGATAGGCACCATAGCCTTTCTGGCGATAGGCATCATCATCGTAAACCCCGAGCTCAAGATGCCGATAGTGACCGATTACATCAAGGGCGGCGGGCCGATAATCCCCGGGGCGATGTTCCCCTTCGTTTTCATAACGATAGCCTGCGGCGCGATTTCGGGATTCCACGCGCTCGTGGCGTCGGGGACCTCGCCGAAGATGGTGTCCAGGGAGTCGGATATAAAGTCGATAGGGTTTATCGCGATGCTCATAGAAGGGTTCATAGCCATACTGGCGCTCATAGCGGCCACGGCGCTTTTCCCCGGCGACTACTTCGCGATTAACGTGCCGGACCCGATATTCCAGACGCTCGGGCACCCGATCGTAAACCTGGAGCACCTGTCTCACCAGGTCGGCGAGAATCTCGCGGGCAGAACCGGCGGCGCAGTGTCGCTGGCGGTGGGTATGGCGCAGGTATTCACCGCCCTTCCCGGGATGGGGCACCTCATGGATTACTGGTACCACTTCGCCATAATGTTCGAGGCGTTATTCATATTGACGACCATAGACACGGGGACGAGGGTCGCGCGCTTCATGATCCAGGAATTCGGCGGGAGGTTCTATAAACCCTTCGAGAAGGTGGACCATCTCCCCTCTGCGATAATGGCGAGCGCGCTCATTTCCGTGGCGTGGGGGTATTTCGTCCTCACGGGCAGCATAAGCACGATATGGCCCATGTTCGGGACGGCGAACCAGGTGCTGGCAGGCATAGCGCTATGCGTCGGGACGACCTATATCATCAGGCTCGGGAAGGCGAAGTACGCCTGGGTTACGATGGCGCCGATGGCGTTCGTCATGGCCACGACGCTCTCGGCGGCGTGGATGAACATAGTGGACAATTTTCTCCCCATGACGAAGAAGGAGGGAATGGCGCATCAGGGATACGTGAACATCGCGTTTACGGCGGTAATGATGCTGTGCGCGATCATAATAATAATCGACTCCGTTCGGGTATGGATAAAGAAGCTCTACATCGAGAGGGGCCGGACGCCGCTCGGGGACGAAGGGGCCGTACGTGACTAACCATTCGTCCGTGATTATTGTGAGGGAGAACGATTCCGGCGGCGGGTGCATATGCTGCTCGGGAGGGCTCGGGGAGCACGCGAAGAAAGACCCTTCTTACGGACATATAAGGACCGGCGCCGAGGAGTGCGGAAGGCTCCACAGGGAGATCAGGGAGAGGTTCGGAGAGGACGAGGTCGAGATAATTCAGATAGAGCCCAAGGATTACATATGCGTCGTGCCGAAAGTTTTGAAGGAGATATTCACACGCGGCCGTCCGATCATCCCCTCTATCAAAACGCTGATGCTATGGGAGCCGATCCCGGCGGTGATAGTGAACGGCAAGACCGTGAGCTCGGGGCGCGTCCCCGACGTCGAGGAAGTCGTAAAAGAGCTCGGCCGGAATTCATAATTTTACAAAATCACACCGGAAGCCCCTTGTATTTCCTCCACCATATGACTATCGCACTGGCTATGAATATCGTCGAATAGGTACCGGCGATACAGCCGACTATCATCACGAATGCGAAGTCGTGAATAACCGAGCCGCCGAAGAAGAAGAGCGGAATCAGGACGAGGAAAACGGTGACGTTGGTGAGCACCGTTCTCGACAATGTCTGGTTGATGGAAAGATTGACGATGTCCGTGAAGCTGCCCTCCGCACCCTTCTTGAGATTCTCCCTTATCCTGTCGAATATGATTATGGTGTCGTTGACGGAATAACCGATGATGGTCAGGAGCGCCGCGACTATGGTGAGTGTAAAATCCTTGTCCATGAGGGACAAGGCCCCCAAGGCTATGAGAGCGTCGTGGAAAAGCGCCAGGACAGCGCCGAGCGCGAAGGCGAACTCGAACCTCAGCATGACGTAAATAAGGATTCCGACGCACCCCAGGAGAATGGCCAGTATGGCCTTTGTCACGAGCTCGCTGCCGACGTTGGGGCCGATATAATCTACACGTAATATCGAGCCGCCTTCGAATATCGGGTTCGTTTTTACCAGCTCTCCGAGGCTCTTCTGAAAATCCTGAATCTGCTCGAACTTGACGACGTCGGGGGTGAACCTTATGAGGTATTCCCTGTCCCCTTCGATGCCGACGCGCTGAACCAGGTCGGTCGGATAGCCGGCATCCTCGAGCGTATCCCTTATGTCGTCCGGACCGACGTCTTTCGCGAGTTTTATCTGGATTTCGGTGCCGCCCGTAAACTCGACGCCCCATTCCGGTCCTTTGTGATATATGAGAGAGCCTATGGAGATGAGCATGGCCAGCAGCGAAATCAAGGCTGCGGGCTTCATCATCCTAATAAAATTTATTTTCGTATCAGGTTTAATTAAATCCAAGTCCTTTCACCCTCCTGGGTTCTCTTCAAATGCTCAGCTTTATGGATTTTTTGTTCTGGTAAATGTATTCCGTTATAATCCTGGCGACTATTACGTTGCTGAATACCGTTGAAACGATACCGATGGAAAGTGTCGCCGCAAAGCCTTTTATCGGCCCCGTGCCGAACCAGAACAATATAATCGCGGTAATAAGCGTGGTAATGTTGGCGTCGAGAATGGTCCAGAGGGATCTCTCGTATCCGGCGTCTATAGCGGCGATGGGCGATTTGCCCGCCCGGAGCTCCTCCTTCATCCTTTCGAGAATGATGATGTTCCCGTCGACGGCCATACCCATCGTCAGGACGAGGCCCGCTATGCCGGGCAGGGTGAGCGTAACCCCGAACGCCGAGAAGAATCCCATTATAAAGAGCATGTTGAGCGCGAGGGCTATATCGGCCACCACGCCCTGGAGCTTATAAACAACGACCATGAAGATCAAAACGAGAATGCCGCCGATGAGCATGGAATTCATGCCGCTATCGATCGAGTCCTTTCCGAGAGACGGCCCGACAGTCCTTTCCTGCTCGATGGTTACGGGCACGGGAAGGGCGCCCGAGCGAAGGACGAGCGCGAGGTCGTTCGCCTCGTCGGTCGTGAAGTTCCCCGTAATCCTGCCCTGCGTCGATATCCTGTCCTGAATCGTCGGGGCGGATTTGATGGTGCCGTCGAGGACGATCGCCAGCCGCTGCCCGATGCTGCTTTCCGTGAGCTCGCCGAACTTGCTGGCGCCGGCTCCCTTGAAGCTGAAGCTGACGGCCGGCCGGCCGAACTCGTCGAATATAATCCTTGCGTCGGACAGTGATTCCCCCGTCACGGGCGATTCCAGAGATGTTATAAAGTATTTCTCGTTCTCGATGCCGGTATTCCCCGGTACAAGCATGAGATTCTGCGCCGCGAGCTCTTCGGGCTTGGACACGCCGTACTTGGCGAGCAGGGTATCCTCGGACGGTCCGACGTCCTTAACTATCTTGAATTCGAGGACCGCCGAGCGCTTTATGATGTCTATGACCCTTTGCCTGTCCCTGTCGGACGCGCCGGGGACCTGTATAAGCACCCTGTCGGCGCCGGCTTTTTGAATGGAAGGCTCTACGAGGCCGAGCTCCTGTATCCTGTTCTCCATGACCTGGCGGACCTGGTCTATGGCCTTTACCTCGGCGTCACGGACGTACGCCCCCTTGAGAGCAAACGAAAGCGAGAGGCCGTCGGCGAATATGTCCGCCCTGTCCGAGAAATTCTCGTCGGCCAGGCCACGTGCCTTGTCGAGGTCGGCCTGTGAATAAAACTCCAGCGTGAGCGTGCTGCCTTTGACGTCCGAGCTCTTTACCAGAACCTGGTCGTTCTTGAGCTCGAGGTTCATAAAGTCCCGTATGTTCGAAAGTTCGTGCGTTATTGCGGCTTCGGTGTCCACGCCCACGAGGAGGAAGATGCCGCCCCGGAGGTCGAGCCCGAGATTGATGCCCCTGTCGGGGAAGATCCTGCCCCACCATTTCGGAATGGAATCGCCCGCCACGCTCGGAAGGAGAAGAAGCAGGGATAAAACCGTAACGACCAGTATAGTGATAATCCAGCCCTTGGAAGCTCTCATTTGCCCGACTTATCCTCCTTCAGTTCGGAGCCTTCGGCCTGAAGACCGGCGATACCCGAACGGGATACGCGGATGTTCACGCCCTTGGCTATCTCGATTGTCATCACGTCGTCCGCTACGCTGACGATTTTGCCGTAAATACCGCCCGACGTGATTACGTTGTCGCCGCGCTTTAAGCTCTTGAGCATGTCGGCCCTTTTGCGGCCCTGCTTCTGCTGCGGCCTGAGAATAAGGAAATAGAACAGCACGAAAATGAGTATCAGGGGCAGAAAGCTGGTAAATGCACCGGCGCCGCCCCCTCCGCCTTCACCGGCCGGCATCTGGCATCCGCCCATGGACATCAGCGACAGCGTAATTATTGCGATATATTTCTTTTGCAATTTATTCACCTCCGAGGGATTTTACCCGACTTGCGAAAACAGGGAAATCGTCCTGGGCTATGCTTTCTCTGGCTTCTTTCATCAGTTGTCCGTAGTAATTGAGATTATGAATAGTCAGGAGCCGTAACACGAGGGTTTCCCTCGCCATGTAAAGGTGCCTCAGATACGCCCTCGAGAAATTCCTGCACGTATAACATCCGCAGCGTTCGTCGACAGGCCCCCCGTCCTCCGCATATCGGGCATTTTTTATAACCAGTTTTCCGTGACTTGTAAAGAGAGTGCCGTTTCTGGCGTTGCGCGTCGGGATTACGCAATCGAAGAGATCGACGCCCATGGAAACCGCGGTGACGATGTCCTCGGGCCTCCCTATTCCCATCAGATAACGGGGGCTTTCCGCGGGCAGGTGGGGTAGCGTCGATTCCGTGATTTCGTACGTCGCCGCCGGGTCTTCTCCTATGCCGAGCCCGCCGAGCGCGTAGCCGTCGAAGCCTATGTCGGCGAGTCCTTCCGCCGAAAGACGCCTCATTTCGGGAAAAATCCCGCCCTGAACTATGCCGAAGAGGGCCGATTCGGGGCTTTTCCTGGCGCTGCGGCAGAGCCCGGCCCAGCGCGTCGTGAGCTCGACGGACTTTTTCATATATTTTTCGGTCGAGGGGTAAGGCGGGCATTCGTCGAGGCACATCATGATATCGACGCCCAGCGATTCCTGTATTTCGACGCATTTCTCGGGCGTAAGGAGATGGCGGCTCCCGTCGAGATGAGACTGAAAAACTATTCCCTCTTCCTTTATCTTCCGGGTTTTCGAGAGGCTCAAGGCCTGAAACCCGCCGCTGTCCGTCGTTATGGGGTGATTCCAGGACATGAATTCGTGGAGCCCGCCGAGCTTTTTTACGACCTCGTGCCCGGGGCGGAGATACATGTGGTAGGCGTTTACGATGAGCATCTCGAAGCCGAGCGCCTCGACCTCATCCGGCGTGAGGCTCTTTACCGTCGCCTGCGTCGCGACAGGCATGAAGGCGGGCGTGTCCACCGTACCGTGAATGGTATGGATGCGTCCCAGCCTTGCGCCGGAGCCGGATTCCTTTTTGAGTATCTCGAAGCTGAACATGTATGCGGGCAGGATCAAGGCCGGCCGGGCGAAACCCGGGCGCGCCCTATAACCCCAGGACGTCCTTCATGGTATAGGGACCGGGCGGTTTTCCGAAGACCCACTTTACGGCCCTCACGACGCCCTTGGCGAAGTTGTCCCTGTTCTGCGCGCGGTGTACGAGCTCTATCCTTTCGCCGTCGCCGAGGAACATGACCGTATGCTCGCCCGCGACGTCGCCGCCGCGTATGGATTGGATGCCGATTTCGCCGGGCCTCCGCTCGCCTATTCTGCCGAACCTCTCGTACCTTGCCGACTGGTCGAAATCCCTGCCGAGCCCTTCGGCCGCCGCCCGCCCGAGCATTATCGCCGTGCCGCTCGGGGAATCGAGCTTGTGCTTGTGATGGGCCTCGACGATTTCGACGTCGTATTCGTCGCCGAGGGCCCTCGCGAGGAGCTTCGTGACTTCGAAGACGACGTTTACGCCGACGCTCATGTTGGGCGCAATGACGCAGGGGAACTTCCGGGAAAGCTTCTCGAGCTCTTCCTGCTCGTCCGGCGTAAACCCTGTCGTCCCTATGACCATTGCCTTGCCTTTCGAGGCCGCGTATCCGGCGTTTTCGAGCGTCGGCTTCGGAGCGGTGAAGTCGACGATGACGTCGGCCCCGGACGACGATTCGTCCATGTCGGCCGTAATCTTCACGCCGAGCTTTCCTATGCCCGCCGTGAGGCCGGCGTCCTTACCGAGCGCGGAGTGGCCCCTTATCTCGCGGGCTCCAACTATCTTTATGGATTCGTCCCGGCTTAAAAAATAAAGAATTCTCCGCCCCATTCTTCCCGCTGCGCCCATTACGGAAACTTTTAACATCAGCTGGCCGGCTGCTCCTCTTGTGTTGGTGCTTGCTGCCGCGGCGACTGCTGCTGTACAGGCGCCTGTTGCGACGGCTCACTCTGCGGCATTTCGAGGCAGTTCTTTATGCAGTTCCCGGAGGTGATCTTCCACTCCTGCTCGAAGAGGCCGAGGTCGTACTGGCTGTTCTGCGTGAGCTCGACCACCTGTCCCGTCGTCGGCGATTTTATCTTCTGGTTGAGCTCGACGACCACGATCGACGTCCTGTCGAATATCTGCGTCCCGAGTATGCGGAAGCCGAGTATGGTGAGCTGGTTATCCTTTACGGTATTCCGCATTTGTATGACATAGCCCTCTTTATCCGAGTATGGCGCGTATACGTACTGGAACGCCTTGTCGAACTTCTCGTCCTTGACGGCCTTCAGGAATTCCTCGACCACCTTCGTCGGGGAAGGCTCTATGGCCTTTCTCTCGGGGATTATGGGCTCGGCCTTCCCTCCGCACGAGAGGAGCGCCATGAATACTACCAGAATTGCGATGTGATTCCTGTAGCTCTGCATATACCGCTCTTTTTACCGCGTAATTCCGTCAATTAGAATAAGTAGTAGCGGCGGATATATCAAGAAATATTTGGTTAAGGAAATACGTACGGCGGCGGAACCGGACGTTTTATAAAGAAGGGACGCGGATGTATAATCCATGGGAATGCCGCAAAGGGACGCAGGAGCCGGGAGCATCCCGGGCCCGGTGCGGCGGCTTCCCGAGAGACAGGCCGCAGATGAGCAGTCTTAAACAGCCAAAGCCCGTGAGGCTCATAATGGGGATAATATTCGCCCCCGCCGCGAAAATAGCGGAGTGCATGGACGAGCTTGCACGCAAGTTCGGCGAGGAGGCGTACAGGAGCGCTCCCCGGCCTTTTGACGGCACGCATTACTATGAAGAAGAGATGGGAACGGGGCTTTTACGTATATTTACCGCATACGAGAGGCTCATTCCCCGCGAGACCATAAGGGACGTGAAGATATTTACAAACGAGGTGGAAAAGGTATTTTCATACGACGGCGGACGGACGATAAACATCGATCCCGGGTATATGGCAGAGGAGCATTTGATACTGGCGACGGGGAAAGGGTTTTCCCACCGCCCGTATCTCGGCGGCGGCGTTTACGCCGATTTGACGCTCATGTACGTTAAAGACGAATGGAAACCGCTCGACTGGACCTACCCTGATTACAGGAAGCCCGAGACGATGGAGCTTTTCAGGAAGCTGAGAAACGAATATTCGAAACAGCTCAAAGAGGAATACAAGCGATGAAGAGCATGACGGGGTTTGGAAAGAGCTCGGCTGTTACAGGGTACGGGAAGGTGGCGGTCGAGGCCCGCTCGGAGAATCACAGGTACCTGGACGTCAAGCTCCAGCTCCCCGATGCGCTGGCCGCGATAGAGCCCGAGCTTTCCGAAACCGTAAGGAAGCTCCTCCACAGGGGGAAGGTCAGGATAACCGTCTCGCTCGAAGGAGTGCAGAACGGTGCGCCGTCACTCAACATAGAGCTCGCGAAGCAGTTTGGAAAGAACCTCGAAAAGCTGAGAAAGGAGCTCGGCATCAAAGAGGATCTCCGCCTCGACCATTTCCTGGCCCTCCGTGAGATATTCTCCCCGCAGCAGAGGGCGAAGCCCGACGCGAAAGACGTAAAGGCCATCGAGGGGGCGCTCGCGGGCGCCATAGAGAAGCTCGACGCGGCGAGGATATCCGAGGGGAAGAAGCTCGAGAAGGACCTCATCCGGAGAATCGGCAAGATAGAGCGCCTCACGCGGTCGATAGAAAAGAAGCGGAGGGGGTTCATGGAATCGGCTTCGGCAAAGCTCAAGGAGAGGATATCGAAGGCGCTCGAAGACGTGCAGATAGACGAGGCCAAGCTCTACCAGGAAGCCGCGTTCCTTACGGAAAGGAGCGATATAACCGAGGAGCTCGTCAGGCTGAACGCCCACACGGCGAAGTTCAGGCAGACTATAAAGGACGGTGGATCCGTAGGCAGGGAGCTCGATTTTCTGCTGCAGGAGATGAACAGGGAGGCCGGCACGATTTCGGCCAAGGCCAAGGACGCCGAGGTTTCCCACATCACCATAGACCTCCGCTCGGAGCTCGAAAAGATAAGGGAGCAGATACAGAACATAGAATAGTAACGGTACAAGGGCCGTTTTCGGCCCCGGGGCAGCGGGTTGAAAGGGTTTTTTCGCTATGTTATGATTCCAATCCGCTGAATTCAGTACAAATCTACATATAAACGGTTATTCCCGAGGAGTGAATAAACATGAGTATCCTGGTCAACCAGAACAGTAAGGTCATCGTACAGGGCATTACGGGGAGCGCGGGCCTCTTTCACGCAACGCAGTGCAGGGACTACGGGACGAACGTGGTCGGCGGCGTTACGCCCGGCAAGGGGGGCACGGAGGTAGAGGGTTTCCCTGTATTCGACACTGTTTCTGACGCCGTCGAGAAAACGGGGGCGGATACGTCCCTCATTTTCGTTCCCGCCGCTTTCGCCATGGACTCGATGGTCGAGGCGATAGACGCCGGAGTCGAGCTCGTCATATGCATCACCGAAGGCGTCCCGACCCAGGACATGATAAAGGTCAAGAAATACCTCGCCGGCAAGAAGTCGAGGCTCATCGGCCCGAACTGCCCCGGGGTAATGACGCCGGGCGAGGCCAAGGTCGGCATCATGCCGGGATACATTCACATGCCGGGACGGGTCGGGATCATATCCCGGAGCGGCACGTTGACGTACGAAGCCGTCTGGCAGCTATCGAACCTCAAGATCGGCCAGTCGACGTGCGTAGGCATCGGCGGCGACCCGATAATCGGTTCCACCTTCATAGACATTCTCGGACTCTTCCAGGAAGATAAGGACACGGACGCCATAATAATGATTGGCGAGATCGGCGGCAGCGCCGAGGAAGAAGCGGCGGAGTTCATCAAGAGCAGCGTCACGAAGCCGGTAGTCGCCTTCATCGCCGGCGGCACGGCCCCCAAGGGCAAGAGGATGGGCCACGCCGGAGCTATCATCTCAGGGAGCTCCGGAAGCGCGAAGGACAAGGTAGCCGCGCTCGAAAGGGCGGGCGTCACTGTGAGCCCGAGCCCGGCCGAGATGGGCGAGACCCTGAAAAGCGCTATAGGTTAAGCCCGAGGTAGAGGTCGATATTCTCGCGGAGCCAGTTGTAGTGCTCCGTAAGCCCTTCCCTTATACCGAAGACAGGGGAGTAGTTAAAATCCCTTTCGGCCCTGGATACGTCGGCGGAGGTATGCCGCGCGTCGCCCCTTTCGGAATCCCTGTAATCGATTTTTATCTCCGCGCCCGAGATCTCTTCGATGAGGCGTATCGCGTCGATAAGCCTTATGCGCGTCCCGCCGCCTATGTTATAGCTCTCTCCGTTTACGCCCCCCGAGAATGCCCGGAGGTTCGCCTCGACCGCGTCCGAGACGAAAGTGAAGTCGCGCGTCTGCTCGCCGGTGCCGAAGACCGTTATCGAGCCGCCCGTAATTGCCGCCCTTATGAACCTGTGAAAGGCCATGTCGGGGCGCTGGCGCGGGCCGTAGACAGTGAAATACCTGAGGGAGACCACGGGAACGCCGTAGCCCTTGTAGTAGAGGGTCGCGAGGTTCTCGCCGGCGAGCTTCGTAACGCCGTAGGGCGAGACGGGCCTTAGCTGGACATCCTCCCTCGTCGGGAAGGCCTCGGCGTCGCCGTAGACGGACGAGGACGAGGCGTAGACGAACTTTTTGAGGTTCTTGTCCTTGGCGGCTTCGAGAAGGAGCTGCGTGCAGGAGATGTTGTTCCTCACGTACTCGCCGAACCTCCCGCCCCAGCTCGTCCTCACGCCGGCGATGGCGGCCTGGTGGTATACGCCTTCGACCCCGGTCAGGAGCCCATCGAGGTCGAGGCCCGAGAGGTCGCCCTCTATGAATTCGAACCCCGGCTTTCCGAGGAGGGCCTTCATGTTATTCTCTTTTATCTCGCGCGGATAAAAATCGAGAAACGAATCCACGCCGACGACGCTGTGGCCGTCGGCCACGAGCCTCTCGGCAAGATGCGAGCCAATAAATCCCGAAACCCCTGTCACAAGTATGCGCATGCAGTAAAGCGGCCTCCCGGCGGTTGCTTATTCCCCGCGTCTGCCGCCGATTGACAAAAATCCTGCGGGGAAATAGATTTGTATACAAATGAAAACCGGAATAATAATACCCCTCATTTTACTCGCGGTCACTGCGGCCCCGGTGATATCCTCGGCCATACCCCGGCCGTGCTCGGAGGGGGAGCTCCTCGAAAGCTCGGACTACGCCGTCCGGGGGACCGTGACGAAGGTCGAGTGCGGGGAGGCGCATGACTCCGGGGAGTGCAGGCCGCGCGGCGGCGAGGCCGGCTTTAAGCCGGAGATGGTGGCGAAGTGCACGGCAATGGTCTCGGTTACGAAGAGCATAAAGGGGAATTACGCACCCGGGAGCGAGGCCCCCGTGCCGTTTTTGAAGGTCGTCTCGAAGTGCGAGAACGGGAGCCACATAATACCCGGGAGCCCCAAGGCGGACCTTTCCGTAAATATGCCGGTGGTGTATTACAACTCGGACGCGTGCAGATATTCCAACCTCGAAATCCTCCCGTCCCCTACCCCCGGCCCGGACAGCGAATAGTCCTTTTTTCCGAAAAGCCGGTTATAATCCCGGAAGCGCCGTACCGGGTCATTCACATGCCGTTAAGCTCCTTCGAACTCGAAATATTCAGAAACGTACTGAGCTCGATAGCCGAGGAAATGGGCGTCGTTCTCATCCGTGCAGCCTTCTCGCCGAACATAAAGGAGAGAAGGGACCTCTCTTGCGCGATATTCAAGACGGACGGTGAAATGATAGCGCAGGCCGCGCACATCCCCGTACATCTCGGGTCGATGAGCTTCGCCGTAAGGGCCGTAATGGACGACCCCTATACGGCGCCCGGCGACGTATTCATACTGAACGACCCGTACAAGGGCGGGACGCACCTGCCCGACGTCACGTGCATAGCGCCCGTGTTCATCGATGGGAAGCTGGAATTCTACGTGGCTGCGCGCGCCCACCACGCCGACATCGGCGGCCTCACGCCGGGCTCGATGCCGCTTTCTACGTCCATAGAAGAGGAAGGGCTTTTGATCCCGCCTTCGCGGCTCTACAGGAAAGGGAGGCTTAACAGGAAGCTGTTCGGCGAAATCCTTTCGGCGACGAGGGACCCCGAGGAAAGGGAGGGCGACCTCCGGGCGCAGCTCGGCTCGCTCGAGGTCGGGGTGAAGAGGCTCGGGCACGCGGCAGAGAAATACACTCTGCGGAAGATAAAAGAGGCCGGCGACGAGCTTCTTGCGTACAGCGAGAAGATGATGAGAGAGGTCATAAGGAAGATCCCGGACGGAACTTATAAATTCAGGGACTTTCTCGACGACGACGGGGCCGGAACCGGGAACATACCGATAGAGGTTGCCGTAACCATAAAGGGCGGCGCGGCCGTCGTCGACTTTTCGGGAACGTCGAAGATGGTGAAGGGGTGCCTCAATACCCCCCTCAGCGTTACGACGGCGGCGACGGTGTACGTGTTCCAGTGCATGGCCCCGGCGGAGATGCCGCTCAATTCGGGCCCGCTGCGCGCGATAAGAATCGCCGCCGAAAAGGGGACGATACTCCACGCGCAGTACCCTGCCGCCGTCGTGGGCGGGAACACCGAGACGTCGCAGCGCGTCGTGGACGTCGTGTTCGGGGCGCTCTCGAAAGCCGCGCCCGAAAGGATACCGGCGGCGAGCGCCGGCACTATGAGCAACACGACGTTCGGCGGGGTGAATCCCGCGACCGGGAAGAAGTTCGCCTACTACGAGACCATCGCCGGCGGAATGGGCGGGAGGCTCGGGAAGGACGGCGTGAGCGCGGTGCAGACCCACATGACGAATACGCTCAATACCCCTATCGAGGCCCTCGAAAGGGAGCTCCCCGTGATGATAGATTCCTACAGCGTCAGGCGCGGGAGCGGAGGCGCCGGGCGGTACCGGGGCGGGGACGGGATAGTGAGGAAGTTCAGGTTCCTCACCGACGCCGTCCTGTCCATAATAACCGAGAGAAGAAGGCACTCTCCGTATGGCGTAGAAGGCGGAGAGAGCGGAAAGATGGGGAGGAACACGATCACGAGGCGGGGGAAGCGTAAACAGATAGCCCCGAAGGTTACGCTCGACATAAAGAAGGGGGACGTGCTCGGCATAGAAACCCCGGGGGGCGGAGGCTGGGGCAAATCTGCAAAAAGAGGCGGTGCGCGCAAATGATCGAATATCCGAAGCTTAGATACGTGGAGGCCATACCTTCGCAGGAAAACGGTAAGAAGGTCGTATACCTGAGGGATCCCCAGAACCCGGGCGGCAACGTGCTCGCCGTTTCTCCGGGCACCGTTATCGCCCTCAGCCTTTTCGACGGGGAGAAGAGCATCGGGGACATATGCGGGATTCTCTCGCAGAGGTTCGGGGGCAGCGTCGAGAGGGGAGACATAGAAAATCTCGTTTCGAAGCTCGACGAGGCGTTATTCCTCGACAGCCCGAGGTACAGGGAGCACAGAAGCGGCGTCGAGCGGGAATTCAGGGAATCGGAGGTGAGGGAGGCGGGCTTTTCAGGGCTTTCATACCCGTCTTCTGCGGCCGAGCTCGGAGAATGGTTCGGCAGGTTTCTCAGGGAGACCGGGGGCGCAAGGGAGAACGGTGGAAGAGGAAAGCTCAAGGGGATAATATCCCCCCACATAGACTACAGCCGCGGGGGCGTATCCTATGCACGGGCTTACGAGATTCTTCCCGAGAGCGGGGCGGACGTTTTTATAATCTTCGGGACGTCCCACTACGGACAGGTGGATAACCCGTTCATATTGACGAGAAAGAATTTCAGAACGCCTCTCGGTGAAGCGAAGACGAACGCCGAGATAATCGAAAGGCTCGAGGGCGCATGCGGATGGGACCTCTTCGAAGGCGAGCTCTCGCACAAGACGGAGCACTCGATAGAGTTCCAGGTCGCTTTCCTCCAGTACGTGCTCGGCGGGAAAAGGGATTTCACGATAGTCCCGGTGTTGTGCACTTCGTTTCACAGGATGGTTACGGAAGGCTCCTCGCCCTTGGAAGACGGGCGCGTGTCGAAGTTCCTCGGCGAGATGAAGGAGATCATCTCCGGGCTCGGCGATAGGGCGTTTATAATAGCCGGGGCCGACATGGCGCACGTCGGGCTCAAGTTCGGCGATAACGACAGGGTGAACGACGAGACGCTCGGCGTGATAAGGGAAAGGGACCTGGCGTCGCTCGCGTTCGGCGAGAAGATAGACGCCGAGGGTTTTTACAGGTCTATCGAATCCGAGAAAGACTGGCGGAAGATATGCGGCCTTTCGCCGATATACGCCGCGCTCTCGACGATAGAGACGAAAAGCGGCGTCCTCCTCGATTACGACCAGGCGCTCGAGCCGGACACGGGATCCGTCGTGAGTTACGCCAGCATGGGATTTTATCTCTGAACCCGTGGCCGTATAACATACGGACGAATCGTCAGGCATTATAATCTCAACGACTCGCAGACGCCGGGCGGCGCGGAAAGCCGGCCGCCCGCGGGAATTTACAGGCACCGTAATGCTGAAAGACCTTTTCATACTCGACGCGCACGAAGACATAGCGTTTCATTTGACCTATTTCGGGAGGGATTTCGTAAACCCGGAATCGCCCTGCATGATAACCCTCCCCTGGCTTAAAGAGGGGCAGGTCGGGCTCGTCTTCAACACCATATTCGTTCACCCGAAGCATAAGCCCGAAAAGACCGTCGAGTCCGCGCTGGCCCAGTTCGGCACGTACGACAGGATATACAGGGAGCACGCGGGCGAGGTGTTCCAGGTTAAAACCCCTGGCGACCTCGACGGGATAGAGCAGGGGAGCCGCATAGGGTTCCTCACGCTCATGGAGGGAGCGGACCCCGTCGAGTCACCGGAAAAGCTCCGCGAATTTTACGACAGAGGGGTCAGGATCATCGGGCTTTCCTGGAACGACAAAAACATCTATGCGTCGGGGAACGACACCGAAGAAGGGCTTTCCGAAGAAGGGAAGAGGCTCATCCAAGAGATGAACGGGCTCGGCATAACGCTCGACCTTTCCCACATAAACGAAAAGGGGTTCCGGGAAGCCATCGGGCTCACGAAGCTTATACCCATAGCGTCGCATTCGAACGCGCGGGCCGTGACCGACCACCCGAGGAATCTCAGGGACGAGCAGATAACCGCCATAGCCGAGCGCGGGGGAGTCGTCGGGCTAGTGCTGTATAACCAGTTCTTAAGGACCGGCGGGGGGACGCCGACCCTCGAAGACGTTTTTACGCACGCGGATCATATGGTGAGGCTCGTCGGCGAGGATCACGTGGGAATTGGAAGCGACATGGACGGGGCCCGCATCGTGGATTTTCCGGAGGAGCTCCGAAGAATAGCCGACCTTCCGAAGATAGCCGACTACTTTCTCGAAAAGGGTTATTCCGAAGAGAGAGTGAGGAAGATCATGGGCGGGAATTTCCTCAGGGTGATGAGGGAAAACCTCCGGGGGCAGTCACTGGCCTGATTTAATGGCCGCAAGGATTTCCCGGGCCTTGTTCCTGTTATACCCGTCCGCTCTCCCCATTATAAGAAACCAGTCGATTATCCAGAGTATCCCGAATAGTCCCGCCGTCAGGAGCTTTAATATACCCATGACGAGGTCCCCGACGTAGAACCGGTCGATGCCCAGCGTGCCGAGAAGTATCGACAGGATGAGGGCTATTGTCCTGTCTTTCCTAACAGAATTGTATTGAGTCTGGAACAGGATTTTCTGCTGGTCGTTAAGCCCCTGCTGCATGTTCGCAAGCTCCATAGGGTCCAGGTCAGCCATGCCGATTCTCCTTTTCGAGTAAGGTTTGGAGACCGGGAGCCGGGGATGCGGGGAGGCAGGGCGGCGGCCGGGGAACGAAGCGGTCCTGAATGCCGCGCCGATTCCTGCACCCGAGTCACGGGTCTCACTCGTAATTATAGAGCAATAGAGAGAGATTCACACGGAGAATTCTCAGCGTCGGGATCACCGGCGAATACGCCGGGCCCCGGGCTACTCGCCCGTCTCCATCCTCCTGATGAGCGCGTCTGCGAATTCCGTCGTGCTCAGTTGCCCGCCGAGGTCGCGCGTCTTGTCGCCTTCCTGGAGCGCACGGTCGTAGGCGTGCTTTATCCTCTCGGCGCATTCGAAGAAATCTTCGCGGCCCTCGGTGTCGGCGATGTGATTCAGCATCATGACGCCCGACATCAGTAGCGCGAGCGGGTTCGCGACGTTCTTTCCGGCGATGTCGGGGGCCGAGCCGTGCACAGCTTCGAACACGGCTTCGCTATCGCCGATGTTAGCGCCCGGCACCACTCCGAGCCCGCCCACGAGCCCCGCGCAGAGGTCGCTGATGAGGTCGCCGTAGAGATTTTCGAGGAGAAGGATGTCGAACTGGGGGGGGTCCTGGACGAGCTTCATACATCCGGCGTCGATTATCATCTCCTGGTATTCGATGTCGGGGTATTCGAGGGCCGCTTCCTTGGACTTGCTTATGAAAAGCCCGTCCGTCATCTTCATGATGTTCGCCTTGTGAAAGACCGTAACCTTCCTCCTGTGGCGGTGGCGCGCGTATTCGAACGCCCAGTGGGATATGCACGAGCAGGCCTTTTCGGTGGCGACCTTCATGCTCATGACGACGCCCGGTGTGACTACGTTTTCGACGCCGCTGTAGAGGCCCTCGGTGTTCTCGCGGATTATGACTATATCGACGTTGTTAAAGCGCGTCGTGACTCCGGGGAGGTTCCTTACCGGCCTGACTGCAGCGTAGAGGTCGAGGATTTTCCTGAGCTGGACGTTCACCGACGTAAAGCCCTTCCCTATTGGCGTCGTGCACGGCCCCTTGAGCGCTACCTTGTGCTCTTTTATCGCGTCTATGGTTTCCTCCGGCATGACGTGGAGCCCTTGTTCGAGGGCCGAAAGGCCGGCCAGATGCTCTACCCATTCGATGTCTGCGCCGGATGCCGCTATGACTTTTTCTACCGCTGCGGTAATCTCGGGCCCTATACCGTCGCCCGGAATGATAACGATTCTGCGTGTGCTCATGATGGATATTGAACCCTGATTTTGGGAGGTTATCAATTCCCCGGGCGAAATGCGGGGTTTTTTAGAGCCGCCGGGATGCAGAACGGCGCGGCAGGCCGCCGAGGAAACCGTGCCGCTCATTCCGGGACGTCAGAACCGGCACGTAATCTTAAAGCCGTAGTAGTCGTAATCGTTCGTTACGCCGGCTGCGTACGTGAACGAAAGGTCTATCGCGTTTACATAGGAGTCGGCTATTTTCTTCACCGTCGCCATGCCGAGGCCCATGTCGTAGAAGGAATCGAGATAGAGGTTATTTCCCCAGAAGCGCGTGAAGTTGAAAAAGAACCTGAACGCCGCGGGGTTGCCGAGGACGTTGAAATCGAGCTTCTGGGTGAGGTCGACGCCGTTCCTGAGGACGTAGTTCGTAAGCTCGTAGCTAATGTCGTATCCCTTTATCTTTATGCCGTCTATGGTGGTGGATATGCCGCCGAGTGTTCCGAATCCTATGTGCGTCGAACCCATCTTGTAGTGGAAATAGTTCGTTAGGCTGCCCGATACGAGAACGGCAAGCGCGCCGACGTCGATTGAGCCCACGCCGCCCGCGCGCGCCATGGGCGTAAGGCTCCACCACCGGGTCGGGCGGTACTGAACGCCCGTGCCGAAAGAGGCCATGTAGGACCACGAGCCCTCCGTCCGCGTCAAGGTCACGGGGAGGTCGAAGATGAGGGAGAGCTTCGGAACGCTCTTTAAATTCCACTTGTAATTTATGGGGACGCTCACGACCTGACCGTCGAACGCGCCGGCGTCGAAGAACCCGTATTCCGCCCCGAAGGTGAACTGGTTCCTGATGCCCCCGGCGACGCCCGGGGCCGTGATGAACGGCCCGGTTATTCCGGCGTCGAAGTCGGACATGAACATCCTCGTCTGGAGGCTGTTCGGATTTCCGGCGACCGGGTCTACGGGCGAGTACCTGACAAGGAGCTGAAGAAGCGTCGTGAGCTTGGCGTCGGACGCTGACAGCGATTCGTAGTTGCCCTTGAGCCAGTCCTCGAAGAGCTCCTGGCTCTCGTCCCTCGTCGCCCCGTCGAACTCTATTCTGAATTTTGTTCCCGGCACCCTGAAGATAAGGACAGGGGAATTCTCGGGATACTCGATTATTACGCCGAGTCCCCTTAGATTGACCCTCGCGAACACCGCCGAATCGGGTGTGTAATCCGGGAAAAAACCCTCAAGCGATTTATTGTCGAAGAAATCGACTATCTTGAATATCTTGTTGGTCCCCTGGAAAACGCTGTCGTCCTCGACCTCTATATCGGCTATGAAAAGGTCCCTTGCACCCGCCGGGAGGGCATAAAACCCGTAAAGCGCGAGCAGGAGCCATAGAAAGGCGGCGGTTCTCGTGTGCATAAGTCCATCCTCCGGAAGCCGGGCGAGAACGCCGGAGCCGTTACATAATTACACAGCAAATCGAGCCCGACTTCAAGATGTGAAAACAGCATGGGAAAAGATGGAACGATCGGGACGGGATTTTACCGGCGTATTCTAATGAAAGCGCCGCCGACAAAGAATAAAGGGGCCCGGACCGGGATGTCCGGGCCCGGGATTATATCTACCTTTCGCTTCGCCTTACGCTCGCGAACTGCCTTGCGGCTTCGGGAAGAACCTTCTCTATGTTCTCGGGCGTGGGCTCGATGTTATTGATCTCGACTATGGCTTTCGCCATGCCCCGTATTATGATCTGCCTGTCGGAGTTCTCGGCGTTAAAGGCCTGCGTCTGCTCGGGGCTGAGCGAGCCTTTCTGAACCAGAAGCCCCTGGCTGCCTTCGGCGACGAGCCCCTGGGACAGCATCTGTTTTATCGTGGCGAGCCTCCGGGAGCGCCTCTTGTAGGCGTCGATCACGTCCGGCATGCTTCTTATCTTCTCGGTTATCTGCTGGGCTATATTACCCTGCGCCCAGGCGTACTCGCCGAAATCGAGCGACACCTCTTTCTTGAGCACTATGACCTTACGCTCGGAGAGGACGGGCTTGTCGGGATACTTACCCCTGCTCTGCGGACCGGGCGTCGGCCTGGCCGCGGGAGGCGGCGTAGGCTGCGCGGACGGCTGCTCGAGGAACTCCTCTTCGAGACTCGAATACGCCTCCCTCACCTCTTCGGCGGGGAAGTAGACGTTTACGGTTATGGTCGCGCACGAGGCGGCGTAAAAGGAGGCCGCCAGCAGAAGGAATCTAAGGTGTGAAAGCCTGAGTATTTGCATTATTTCGTCTCCTCGCTCAGTTGGTTTCGATCATCGGGCCGCCCGATTGCGACCTCCGGGCTATTTCCCTTATGACCGATACGAGATGTGATATCGATATCGAGTTCTTTATCGGGTCGGCCTGTATGGACAGGTTTTTAAAGCCCAGAATGGAATTCGATATCTCGAACTTCTTGAACGTTATTACGCCGTCATTAATATAACCTGAAATCTCCCCCGTATCATAGCTCCTGTTCGAGCCGAGTATGAGCCTTTCCTTCGCCCCTAACTGATCGAGGAGGGCCTTGCCTATCGTTCTCTGCTCTTTCGGCGAGCTCACGGCCCAGAACTCGAAGGGCCCGTTCACGGTTCCGGTGTCGCCGCCCTTGCCGGCCAGCCAGATGAGTCCGTTCACGCGGCCCGTGATGTATTCCTGGGTCGGTGAGAGCCGTGCCGAAATGCCTTCGAGGCTTACGTCGTTAAAGAGGAACGAGAAGTTGTACGCGCTCTCGCCGCCGCCGTAATCGAAGAGCCCCGTCCCGTAGAGCTTTCCGCCGAAGAAGTCAGATACGAGCCTGGCGATGGTGAGCTTGTCGTTGTCGGCTTCGAGCTCGCACTGGATATTCTGGAATTTAAGAATCCCGTACTCTATCTCGCCTATCCTGAGATGGTCGAGCGTGTCTCCCGCCGGAGTATCACGGAGGGATTTGTGATATTTCTTGTAGACGTCCCTGTCGAGCTCGAGCCCCGCGTCGAGAAATGCCGCAAGGGGATTTTCGGCCGTTCCGCTTTCCTTGATGGTGAGCGCCCCGTTAATATTCCTGACGCTGAGAAGGGCGCCGCCCATGTATCCGGAATACGAGGCGTTTTTGAATGTGATATCGCCCCTCCACGACATTTCGGGGCTGAAGAGGTTCACGAATTCCGCGCTCATCGCCGCGCTCCCGTCGAGCCTCGCCTCGCCGACGGACTGAGGCATAAAGGGGGCGAGAAGCCCGGAAAGGCTCTTAAGGGATACATCCTGCATAAGGAGCTCGGTCTTTACGGGGCCTGAAAGTATATTTTCCATCTCTCCCTCGACTCTCACGCTCGTCCCCTCACTGTCCCTTATAAACCCTTCCCTGACCGATAAGGTTTCACCGGACGTGGCGGCGTCGACCCCGGCCTGAAGCAGCACCCTGCCCCCCGCGCCGTCCTGAATGGCGAGGCCTGAAACGTCGATCTTGCCCGAGCCTTCGGGAAGAGAGCCTGGCGTCAGGAACCCCGAGTAATTTATACGCGCCCACCGCATTGCGATTTCGCGGGTGGCTGTCTTTATCAGGGAGTTGTTGAGAGCGACGTTGACGGAGAGCCTCGTCCTCTCGCCGGAGGTGAGTATATCTACCTTGCCTCCGAGGTCGCCGCCGCGGAGCCTGCCCGAGATGCCGCTTACGGAAACGCCCTCGGGCAGCGGCGCTATGTTCATGGCAAGGTTTTCGATAGTTTCGGACGTGACGGTCGTCGCGGGTGAGTTTATAACGCCCTCCCACCCCCTTTCGTTCTTCGACGAATCGAGTATGGTGAACCGGCCCGTCATCCCTTCGGACCTTATCCTGTCATTAAAAACGGAGAGCACGCCCCCCGAGAAGGTTATCTCGTACGGATAGCCGCCTTTGTCCTTTCCGAAAACGACCCCGGCCTTTTCTGCATCGAACACGCCTATGTCTTCGATTTGGGCCCTGACGGCGCGTATGTCTATGGAATCGCTGTCGTACTCGTATTCGGCGGAGACGGACGGGAGCCCGATGCTGTTAAATACCCCGCCGCTTCCCTCTATGTTGCCCGAGAAGCCTTCCCGCCCGCTCCTGTCGATGACGAGGCGCTCCCTGAATTTGCCGAGCGCGACGTCCATGCCGAGCACACGAAAGCCCGAGCCGCGCGATGCCACCCGGAGCGCCCAGTCCCCGCCGAGGTCCATCGAGAAGCCGAGGTCCTCCACCTGGCCGCGCTCTATGAAGAAATCGGAGAAGGAAAGCTTTTCGTAGCCGAGCTCTTTATCCTTGATAGAGATCCTTCCGTAGGGCTCCCCGGCGCCGTCTTTCGCCTCCGTAAGGCCGGTTGCGTATTCCACCCTCACGGGTGCGGCGGTCGAGGCGCGGGACAGTTTGAAATCCCTCCCCTCGCCGAGATTTATTTCGAGGTCATTTACGGCGAAAGATACGTCCGCCGCATATCCGCCGCCCTCGCCTTTGAAGTCGGCGCTGACGGATTCCGCCCGGCCCGCTATGTCGAACGGTATCAGGCCTTCGGGGATTCGAGAGACGTCGAGATCGCGTCCCTCGATTTTGCCAGAGAGCGCGCTCTTTGCGCCCTTGACGCCGAGCCCGGCGGCGCCCGATACGCCGCCCCCGAGGTACTTCGCGCTCAGGTCCGCGAGCTTAACTTCAGCGATGCCGAACGATTCGCGAGCCGCCGTGCTGACCGACGTCGATACATCTTTCACTTCGCCCACGGCATTCGAGGCTACGGTCCCGGCGGTGCATTTGCCGGTAGAGTCCTGCGCAAAGGGGGGCTGGAGACGCTGCGATGTATCGAGCGTACAGTCGAGCCCCCGAATGTCGAGCGCGCCGTCACCGTATTCGAAACCGGCATTATCGACGAGGAGCTTCCCGGTAAGTCCGAGGTCGCCCTTTTTGAGCGAGCCCGTGATCTTTAAATCCTCGGCCTTCGCCGTGCCCGATATCTTCCCGGCGTCGAGCCACGGGAGGCGATTTACGATGTTGGAGATATCGCCCTCGCCCGAGGAGCCCGAGAGGTCGAAAACGGCGTCGCCCGTCGCGTCTTTTATTTCACCGGTAAAATTTCCCGTGAGGACTCCGAGAACGTCGAAACCGAGCTTCCCGAAGGATACGGTGTCGGCGGCGCGGTCGAAATCGAGGGCGTAGCCGAGCTCGGCGAGCCGGGGCGCGCTCCCGTCGCCCTCGCCCGTGAGCGTGACCGTTCCCGAAGACTTCACCGTCTCGGCCGCACGGAATTCTATCTCGGCCCCGGCCGAAACGTCCGCCGGCCCGGCGCCGTCTTCGGCCGTAAGCGGAATGCCGCTCAGCCCGTCCGCGGTAAGGACGAGCTTGCCGTCCACCGCGCCCTCCCGGAGATTTATCGAGCCGGCTATTTCGGTATCGACGCCATTTACGTTCACGTCACCGGCGGCGCTTATTTCGTCGTAACCGCCGTCGCCGCCTCTCTTGATTATGAGAACGTTCATGGATTCGGACGTGAGCGTAAAGTCCGGCGATATCTCGAACGCCGCATCCCTTATCCTGACGCGCTCCACCTCGACGGATACGCCCCCACCCCTGCCCTCGCCCCCGCCGGACCTGAAGATATCGATCAGCCTGTCGGCGGCCTTGGCGTCGTACCTCACCACCGGGCGCTCGACGTAGACGTCCCCTATCCTGACCTTCCGGCCCAGTATGGAGGATATTATCGAAGGATTGATTACCACCCTGCCGATCTCGACGTAGGGCTTTCCGCCGTCCGGTGAAGACATCACGGCGCCCCTTACCCCGAGCCTGAAGAGCGGGTCGAACGAGGCGTCGTCGTAGCGGAGATCGTAGCCCAGCTCGCGGGCGAATTCGTCGACGTAAGCCGGGCCTTCCGCGCCGAGCTTGTGATTGAGGAAAACGTTCAGGAAAACAAGCGCAGCCAGGAGGAGGACAAAGAAAAGGAAGAGCAGCTTTACGTACCCTTTCTTGAGCACTGCCATGCTATAAGATATTAAACGACCGGGTATCTATTTGAAAGCGGCAATTATGTCAGCCGGGGGACAGCGTCAGCGGGCTTTGAGGGATTTCGACCGGTTCGACGGTCCTGGCCCTTACGACGTTCTTGATCTTGTAGAGGAAGTAACTCTTTTCCTTCCAGAACCTGCCCATTATTCTTATTTCGTCCCCCTTGGCGATGCGGGTGCCGTCGTCCTCGAAGTAAACGTTGACCTTGTTTTTCTCCGGGTCTTTCAGCTCGAAAATAGCGAACCTTTCGCCCTTGAGCGACTGTTTGTACTCTACCTTCGTCACCCTGCCTTCGAGCGAGACCTTGAGCTTGTCGAACTGTTTGGGGTTTGAGACGACCTCGGCAATGGTGACGTGTATGATATTCGATCCCGTTCCGGGGGCGTCGATGTCAGCGGGCTCGTTCTCTCCCTGTGCGCCTGCATGGACCACGGGAATCAACAACAAGGCCAGGATTAAAAAAGTGATAATCTTCATAAAAACACTCACTTCCCTTTAAAACGTTATGTTGATAGTATATGCATCGGCCGGCGATATTCTATGCCCCGGGCCGAAATTCCATATCCCAAGAGCCGGCGAAATACGCCGGGAAGGGTTAAATTAACCTTCGCAACCGGTTACAATTGCAGGAGAAAATCAGAGGGGGACGCAAACATGTCGACTATATTCGTCCGGAAGTTAAACGGGCTTTTGAAAACGGAGCTCATGGGGAAGGTCATACATTATCACGAGGAGACCGGCTCGACCAACTCCGTACTCTACAGGCTGGCCGAGAACGGCGCGTCCGAGGGGACCGTTGTCGTAGCCGACATGCAGACCGAAGGCAAGGGGAGGCTCGGGCGGACATGGATATCCCCGCCGGGCGTAAACCTTTATTTATCCGTCCTCCTGAGGCCCTCCATAGCCGCGTACGACGCCCCTCTCCTTACGTTCACGGCATCCATAGCTATAGCAGAGACTATGAAGAGAACGGGAATCCCGGAGCCGACCATAAAGTGGCCGAACGACGTCGTCATAGACGGCAGGAAGGCGGCCGGCGTGCTCACCGAAATGAAGCTCAAGGGTGAAAGAGCGGAATTCGTAATCGTCGGCATAGGCGTGAACATCAACATGACCGCCGAGGCGATGAGGCGCGACATGGGGGAGGTATCGAAAACGGCGACGTCGCTCAGGGAAGCGCTCGGGAGGGAAATAGACAGGGCCAAGTTCACGGCGGACCTCCTCTTGGAGCTCGAAGCCTGGTACCGGACGTTCACCGGGCGCGGGAAGTCCGCCTTGCTCGCCGAATGGACGGAGAGGTGGGGCGCACGCGGGCAGAGGGTCTGGGTGAGTCTCGAGGATAAGACCGCCTTTCAGGGGATCGCCGAAGGAATAGACAACGACGGACACATGCTCGTGAGAAGGGAAGACGGCGAGCTCGTTACAGTCGTCGCGGGGGACGTCAGCACGCTTTAGCCGGGAATTCACCGGACGGCGTGCGGACCAGAATTAAAATTTCGTCGCGCACATTTTTCATAAGAGCCGTCCATTCGCTTATGAGCGAGGCGTCGTTTTCGGGGAGAGTCTTTCTTATCTCGATGCCCGTCCGCGTCGGCTTCACGCGGCAATCCTTGTAAGACTCGTTTATCTTCGCGCCGAACCTGTAAAGCGCTTTGACGGTGCTGCCGTCCGCGCCGCTGAACCTCGAAACCAGGATGATTTCCTGGTCGAATCCTTCGAAGACCAGGCTCCAGAGGCTTGCGCCCGATTCCATGCCGAAAGAAAGGGTTATCCTGTCGGGCTCTTTCGTTTCGTTCCCCATATGAACCCCCGGGTCACCGGCCTTACGGAAAAAAGGAGAGGCGCCGGAACGGGCAGCCCGTTCCGGCGCACGTGATTTAAATGCCTGTTTTTACTGACCGCCGCCGCCAAGCGCCGCAAGCCTTTCCCTCGCCGTAGCGGCATAACCCGCGTACTGACCCTGTTCGAGGGACATTTCGAGAAACTTCCTATAATACATTATAGCCTGCTGGGCATTATTTTCCCTGTCGTATCCCTGTGCTATGAAGAAGTAGGAATCCGGGTAGTTCGGATTGAGCGTGATGGCCTCCTTCTGGCGGGCGATACTCTGATTGAGCTGGTTCATGTAGAAGTAGGTGATCCCGAGGTTCATGTACGCCGGCGCGTATTTGGGATTGAGCTGTATCGCTTTCTGATACTCGTCGATCGCCGCGTTGTAGTTACCCTGGGTCCTCAGCACGGTGCCGAAGAGGTTGTGGATCTGCGCCGAGGGAGCTATTTCGGCGGCCTTCCTGAAATACTCGCTCGCCTGGCCGTAGGAGCGCTTCTTGTAGAAGTAGGCGTTCCCGAGGCCTATGTAGGCGGGGATGTATTCGGGATCGAGCTCGATGACCTTTTTGATTTCGGGCGAATCGGGATTCTCGCCGCTCGCTGCCCAGAGAACGTAAAGGGCTTCGGGGTTGTTCGGGTTCTGAGAGAGAACTTTTTTCGCCGTGGCTATGGCCTCTTTTTCCCAGCTTAGATGAAGGTAGTTGTAAGCGAGCGCAATCTGCGTCTGTTCGAGATTCGGGCCGAGCTCGAGCGCCTTCACTATATTCTTGTACGCGAGATTGTAAAACTCTTCGTAGTCTTCCTTGACCTGATACCTGTAAGAACCCATGAACGAATATACTTCGCCGAGGCCGGCGTATGCCGCCGCGTCCTTGGGGTTGGCCTGAATCGCGCGGTTGTAAAGCGATATGGCTTCCTCGAATCCTTCCGGGGTGAACTTAAGGAACGCCTCTCTCGCCTGCTTGTCCAGCGCGGCCGCATCCTCGGCCGAAGCCGGCAATGCGGCAAGCTGCAAAACCCCGAAAACGGCGGCGGGGAGCAGCAGATAAAGAATGAATTTTCTCATCACTACCTCCATGGAATTTACCCTCAGAAAGATTATAAATTTTTACTGGTAAGTCTCAAGTATGTACTTCACTATTTCCTCGGCGAGGCTCTCGTATATATCCTTCGCCATGAACCCGAGTGAGCTGAAGCCGTTTACCTCCCCCGTTGAAATCTCGTCCCCGGTAGCTTTATTGACGATGGCCAGCTTTATGGTTATGGCAACCTCGCCGAACTTGAGCGAGCCGCCCTCGAAGGAAACGTCCGAGCTCGGCCTGTATTCGCTTACCTCTCCCAGCACTACAACGGTGTCCGTCGCGGGGATGTTTTCGATCTTGCCGAACTTCACTTCCTTGAACTTGTTCTTGGATTCGAGTAGCGCCGCCGCCTGCTCGGGGACCTTGGACAGGGCCTCTTCGGGGAAGTTCACTATCTCCGTTTCAAAATTCTCGAACTGGACGGCCTGGTACTGCTGGAGCTTCGTCGTCGTGGGGGTGAAGTAGGAAGTAGTCTTTATATTGGTGCAGCCCGGGATCAGGAGCGCGAGCAAAGCCAGCGATAACACAGTAAGACGGACGGAATTATTTGCTCTCCTCATTGAGAACCTGCCTCCTTTGTAAATAAGTACTATAAAATAGCATACTTCCCAGATTTGATAAATATTAATGTGGTAAAATCTGTCTTAATGGGGGCCACGGAGGCAGCATGACGCATTTTGTCACGTGTTGCACACGCGTGACAAAATATGTCACCTAATGCGAGTTTTCGGATCCCGGCATATTCATCGGCGATCTTAATATAGACAACAAACTATCATTGAATAATGGGATGTTATAGAGAACGACGCTTCGGGGCGCGTTGATGGCACGGGCTTTGCAGAGATTCTAATTAAATTCAAATCCGAAAAGGAGGTTTTGATATGTCACGCAAGGAAATCAGACGTAAAAAGGATGAGAAAGGTTTTACGCTCATAGAGCTCCTGGTCGTTGCGGCCATCATCGGCATACTACTCGCGATAGCTATACCCAACCTTATGAAGGCCAGGATGTCGGCTAACGAGGCGAACGCCAGGAAGTCGATGCAGACCCTCAGGGACGCCGAAGGCGAGTACTTCGAGCAAGACCTGGATAACAACGGGCAGAGGGATTTTATAGATAATATAGGGAGCTTAAGCGATAGCCCGTCGCTTAGAGCCCCGGACGAGAACGAAAACACCGAAGAGAACGCCCTTATAGACAGCAGCTTTGAAGGTGCGGTAGCTACAGGCGAAACCGCTGAGTGCACTGATTCCAAGGCGGGATATTGCATAAAATGGGATGAGGCAATAGTAGAGGCTTCACAAGATTCCTTCGACGACTTCGGCTGGCAGACCAGTATGACGAGCTACAACAAGACCGGAAGAAGGGACTTCTCCGTGTACGGCGATGGTGCCATCAGGTGTACCGTAAGCAGCATTGACACCGCAGGTGATCCGGGCGCATTCGATGCTGACCGCGAATCACCGGGATGCGACTAATACGAAACGTATTTAACCTGTAGAATCAAGATATAGAATACGCGGGGAGGGATTCCGAAAGGAAGTCCCTCCCTTTATTATATGTGCCATATTATACTGTGTGAGATACGACAGTCGATGACATTTGCACAGGCGTGACAAAATTTGTCATCAGTTTCTGAAGAAGAGGAGCGGAAGCGGAAGTCCGATATCCGCCTGCATGATATAAATCAACAATAGCAGTAAATTAGAAAATTAGCATAAGACCTAAGGCCCTGGTGACGTTTTTGGTATGCAAATTGCAATTATAAAAGCGGGAAATGGTAAAAGCCATGAACAACTTTCGTAATTCTGCCCGCGACAATGGTTTTACGCTCATAGAGCTGCTAGTCGTGGCGGCGATAATAGGCATCCTGCTTGCGATTGCGATACCCAATCTTTTAAAGGCCCGTATATCCGCAAACGAGGTAAACGCGAGAAAGGCTCTACAAACCCTGAAGGACGCCGAGTACGAATACTTCGAGCAGGACCTCGACGACGACGGGACGAGGAATTTCACTAATTTGATCGGCTCGATGGGAACAGCAGGCTCGCTCAGGGACCCGTCGGGAATGGACGACGAGCAGGACGCCCTCATAGATGCCACTTTCGAGTATGCAGTAGTTGAGGATGGAAGTGTAGCGGACTCGGCAGACTGCTTGGATCCTAAGGCGGGCTACTGCCTTTCATGGAGCGGCGACGCGGAAGCAGACGCGCTTTCGCTCCAGGGCGACTTCGGATGGGAGGCCTCCATGACGAGCGCCAAGGTAAACGGGAGAAAGGATTTCTCGGCCTTCGCCGACAAGGTCATAAAGTGCACCGTGACGACGCAGGGCTCGGGCGCCGTCGGCACGTTCGAATCCTCGAGGACGGATTCGGACTGCGATGGCTGAAGGCGCCGAAGGGCCGTCCCTGGATTTGGCATCCTCTACTTATAAACTTGTTGCTTCAAAAGACCTGAGGACATATATTTAGTTGTCTCGTTATGTCTGACGCGCTTCGTATTACAAATCTCGTAAAGGACTACAAGACCGGGTTTCTCGGCAAGATGACCCGCGTGCTCAGGAACGTGACGTTCTCCGTCGAGAAGGGGGAGATATTCGGCTTCATCGGCCCGAACGGCGCCGGCAAAACCACCACGTTTAAATCCATACTCGGGTTCGCGAAACCCACGGAAGGAACCATCGAGCTCCTGGGCAGGGATTCGGGAGACCCCGATGCCAAGCGCAAGATCGGCTATCTCCCGGAGAACCCCTACTTCTACGATTACCTCACGGGAGAGGAGCTACTGATCTACATGGGCGAGCTCCACGGTCTCGGGCGCAAGTATCTTACGGAAAAATCGGGCGAGCTCCTGGAGAAGGTGAGGATGTCCCACGCCGGTAATGTGCAGATGAGAAAGTATTCGAAGGGGATGCTCCAGAGGATAGGAATCGCGCAGTCACTCATCAACGACCCCGAGTTCATAATCCTCGACGAGCCGATGAGCGGGCTCGATCCCATAGGCAGGCGCGAGATAAAGGACCTCATACTCGAAGAGAAGAGGAAGGGGAAGACAATACTCTTGAGCTCGCACATGCTTTCGGACGTCGAGGCGCTCTGCGACCGCGTCGGAATAATAATGGGCGGAACGCTCATAAAGACGGGGACACTCGGCGAGCTTTTGAAGGAGATACACACCGACTACGAGATGCACGTCGAGGGAGCGCCGGAAGAAATCAAGGGAGCGGTAAAGGATATGCCTGTCGAGATGGAGCACAGGGCGGGTTACGTCGTGCTCAAGTTCGACGAGGACATAAGGCGCGGCGTGATAGAGGCCGTGTCGAAAACGAAGGCCGAAATAATATCGCTCCATCCCGTAAGGAGATCGCTCGAAGGGCTCTTCGTCGAGGAGGCGAAGAAGGAAAGCCCGGTAAAGGAAGGCGCCGGGGCATAGTCCCCGTGCAGGCAGCCACCGCTCCGGAAGCACACGACGGAAAACGAGATGAGAAGAATTTTAAGCGTTGCGCACAACACGTTCATGGAAGCCATAAGGGACAGGGTGCTCTACAGCCTCGTCCTCTTCGCGCTCCTTATGATAGTGAGCTCCCTCGTTTTCGCAAGCATATCGGCCGAGCAGTACAACAAGATAGTAAAGGACCTCGGCCTCACTGCCATATCCGTAATCGGGATACTTATCTCCGTATTCCTCGGCATAGGGCTCGTTTATAAGGAGGTCGAGAAGAAGACCGTCTACAACATATTCTCGAAGCCCGTGAGGAGGTACGAATTCATACTCGGGAAGTATCTCGGGCTCGGCCTTACGCTGTTCATTATCACGCTCGGAATGGCGCTCATACTTTTCCTCATCGTCCTTTACATCGAGATAAAATACGCGGGACTCATAAACTTCTATTACGGCGGGCACTTCTACGCGGAATTCTTTAACGCGGTCTATTTCGAGTACCTGGAATTCCTGATCGTCATCGGGATTGCGCTCGTCTTTTCGAGCTTCACGACGCCCGTCATGAGCGCACTGTTCACGTTCTTCGTTTTCGCCATAGGGAGATTTTCGAGTGACATACGGCTGTTCGCGGAGGAAATCAAAAATCCCGTCACGGCCGTTTTCTCCGAGGCGGTTTACAGGGTGATCCCGAACCTCGAAAAATTCGACGTCAGGAACGAGGCCGTTTACGGGGGGACCGTAAACCCTGACCTCATACTGTATACCACGGCCTACGCCGTCATCTATGCCGCCGCACTCCTGATACTCGCGATAATCATATTCGAGAAGAAAGAATTCAAGTAAGTGATTGCCGTGAAGAAGGGTAGAACAACCATATTTGGCCTTATCGCTATCGCCGCGCTCGTGGCGATATCGATACCGTTTCAGGTGAGGATAGACGACATAAGGGGGAAGTTCCGCTCCGTCGAGGAGAGCCTCTACCTGTCCTCGTCTTCGCTCAGGAAAATATCACTCGGATATACGGAGCTGCTCTCGGACATATACTGGATGAGGGCGATCCAGTATTTCGGAAGCAGAAAGACAGGAGAGCAGAACCCGGAGCTCCTCTACCATTACTTCGACATAATAACCGACCTCGACCCCCGGTTCGTTAACGCCTACAGGTACGGCGGCACGTTTCTCGCCGAGCCCGCCCCGTTCGGGCTCGGTAAGTTCGACATGGGCGTCTCGCTTATGGAGAAGGGGAGGAAGAACAATCCCGACAATTTCAGGCTGCCCCTCGAAGAAGCCTTCCTCTACTATTTTTACCCGAAGGACTACGTGAAGGCGGCGGAGCTCTTCCGGGAAGCCGCCCAAAAGCCCGGTGTCGCCGGGTCGAGGAAGGCGTCGGTGAAGGGTATGGCCGCCGCGGCGCTGGCCAAAGGCGGGAACAGGGACCTCTCGAAGGAGATATGGCAGATAATCTACGAAACGAGCCCGAGCGAAGGGAGGCGGAATTTCGCGTCCCGGAACCTCCAGGAAATAGAGACCATGGAGATGGAGGACGAGCTCACGGCGGCGCTTATCGAATACCGGAAGGATTACGGGAAGCTCCCCGGCTCGGTGAAAGAGCTGGCCGCCGCCGGGTACGTGAAGGGCGGCATTCCCGCCGCACCGATAGGCGGGGAGTTCGTCGTCGCCCCCGACCTCGGCACCGTGCGGAATACCGAGCTCGCATCGAGGAAGCTGAAGGAGGCGCTCGCGTTCCTCAACTCGAAGGCCGTCAGGTTCAGGAAGATATACGGCGGGTACCCGCGTGACCTCGGCGAGCTGAAAGCGTTCGTCGAGCAGGAAACGACCGGCGAATTCCCGGAGCATCCGATGGGAGAGGAATTCGTCTATGATCCCGCGTCAGGAATAGTCGAATCTGAATGGAAGTACGAAGAAAGTAAGGAGCGGTAAGCGCTCAGGAGATTTCGAGCACGATAAACTCCCTCACACCGCCCGGCGCATTGACCACGACTTCGTCGTCTATGCTCTTCCCTATGAGCGCCCTTCCTATAGGAGATGTGATCGAGATGAAGCCGTTTTCGGGCTCGGACTCGTCGGGGCCGACGAGCTGGTAGGTTACGGTCTCGCCCGTATCGAGGTTTTCGAGCTTGACCGACACGCCGAAGGTTACCCTGTCCTTGTTTTTCAGCGCGGCAGGGTCTATGACCTCTGCCCTGCTGAGCTTGCTTTCGAGCTCCTGTATCCTCCCCTCGACGAAGGACTGCCTCTGCTTCGCGGTTTCGTACTCGGCGTTTTCCGAAAGGTCTCCCAGCGACCTCGCGTATTCGATAAGCTTGATGACCTCCTGCCTTTCGACTGTCTTGAGCCTCTTCAGCTCCTCCTGGAGCTTCCTGTGCCCGTTCGGCGTCATCGGTACCCTTTCAATCGACATAATGCACTCTCCCTTGGCCGGCGTCTCCGGGACGGCCAAAACCAATGCTCTATAATGTTATAAACCTGGAACCTCGAATAAACCGGGTTGAATAAATTATACAACAATCGGGGATAACTAGTAATAGTCCTGGATGGCCTTTACCGTAAGCCCTTCCTTTATGAGGGCCTTTATGGCCGCCACGGCGGCTATCGCCGCGGAGACGGTCGTGAAGTAGGGGACCCTCTGGGTGAGCGCCGTCCTTCTTATGGTGTACGACTGCTCTATCTCCTTCTCCCCGAACGTGGTGTTTATGACGAGCTGCACCTCGCCGTTCTTCATGTGATCGACGACGTTGGGCCGTCCCTCGACTACTTTCTTCACCACGGTGCATTCGACGCCCAGCTCCCTGAGCCGGGCGGCCGTTCCCGTCGTCGCCATTATGCCGAAACCGAGGCCCGAGAGCTTCTTCGCGAACTCGGAGAGCCTCGGCTTGTCGTCGTCTTTTACGCTCACGAAGGCAGTGCCCGAAAGCGGGAGCTTGGCCCCAGCGGCCATCTGGGCCTTGGCGAAGGCCATTCTCATCTCACTGTCTATGCCCATCACCTCGCCCGTCGATTTCATCTCGGGGCCGAGTATCGTATCGACGCCGGGGAACTTGATGAAGGGGAACACCGATTCCTTTACGCATACGTGCCCGGGAATTATCTCTTCCGTAAAGCCGAGCTCTTCGAGCGTCTTTCCGGCCATGACCTTCGTGCCGAGCATAGCGAGAGGGACGCCTATGGCCTTGCTGACGAAGGGGACGGTCCTGCTGGCGCGGGGGTTGACTTCGAGTATGTAGACCTTGTCGTCCTTTACGGCGAACTGAATGTTTACGAGCCCGACGACGTTGAGGGCGAGCGCGAGCTCCTTCGTCTGGCGCTTTATCTCGTCCACCACCGCGGGGCTTATGGAGAACGGGGGAAGCACCATGGCGCTGTCGCCCGAGTGGACCCCTGCCTCTTCTATGTGTTCGAGGACGCCGCCTATGACGACCGTTTTTCCATCGGATATCGCATCGACGTCCACTTCCTTGGCGTCGTTTAAGAACCTGTCGATGAGGACCGGGTGATTCGGCGCTACCTTTACGGCCTCGGTTATATAGCGCTTAAGCGATTCCTCGGTGTAGACGATTTCCATAGCCCGGCCCCCGAGGACGTAGGACGGCCTTACGACTATGGGATACGTGACTTCGCCTGCTATGCGAAGCGCCTCCTCCTGGCTCCGGGCGATGCCGCTCTCGGGCTGCCGGAGGCCGAGACGCTCGATGAGGTCCCGGAACCGTTCCCTGTCCTCGGCGATGTCTATGCTGTCGGGGGAGGTGCCGATGATCCTGACGCCCCTCTTTTCGAGCGGTATGGCGAGCTTGAGAGGCGTCTGCCCGCCAAGGTGTACTATAACCCCCTCGGGGTTCTCCCTGTCTATAATTGCGAGGGTGTCTTCGAGTGTAAGGGGCTCGAAGTAGAGCCTGTCGGACGTATCGTAGTCGGTGCTGACAGTCTCGGGGTTACAGTTGACCATTATAGCCTCGTAGCCCTCTTCGCGGAGAGAGAACGACGCGTGGACGCAGCAGTAATCGAACTCTATGCCCTGCCCTATCCTGTTCGGCCCGCCGCCGAGTATGACGACCTTCCGCTTGTCCGTCGGGAGGGCCTCGTCTTCCGTTTCGTAGGTCGAATATAAATATGGCGTGTACGCCTCGAACTCGGCGGCGCAAGTATCGACCATCTTGTAGACGGGCGCTATGCCGGAGGCGAGCCTCATATCCCTGACGTCGCCCTCCGATTTCCCGAGGAGGGCGGCGATACGGATATCCGAAAAGCCGTACTCCTTGGCCTTCTTAAGGAGCGGGGCATCCGGGCTCCCGGAAGAGGCCTTGAGGCTCTCCTCCATGTCGGTTATCTGCTCGAGGTTCCTGAGAAACCACCTGTCGATTCGCGTGAGGGAATATATTTCTTCCATGTCGAGGCCCTGGCGGAAGGCGTCTGCCAGATACCAGAGCCTGTCGGAGTTCGGGGTCCTCAGCTTTTCCTTTATGAGCTCCGCGTCAGCAGTGCGCGGCTCGAAGCCGTAGGAATCTATTTCGAGCGACCTCATCGCTTTTAGAAGCGATTCCTTGAACGTCCTCCCGATGGCCATAACCTCGCCCACGGACTTCATCTGCGTCGTGAGCGTCTTGTCCGTCTTCGGGAATTTTTCGAACGTGAACCTCGGGATCTTGACGACTACGTAGTCTATAGTCGGCTCGAACGAGGCCGGGGTGTAGCACGTGATGTCGTTCGATATCTCGTCGAGCGTGTAGCCGACGGCGAGCTTTGCAGCGATCTTGGCTATGGGGAACCCCGTCGCCTTCGACGCAAGCGCAGAGCTCCGCGACACGCGCGGGTTCATCTCTATGACCACGACGCGCCCGTCCTCGGGGTTTACGCCGAACTGGATGTTCGAGCCCCCGGTATCTACGCCTATCTCCCTTATTATCGCGACCGAGGCGTCCCGGAGGCGCTGGTATTCCTTATCCGTGAGGGTCTGCGCGGGGGCGACGGTTATGCTGTCCCCGGTGTGGACGCCCATGGGGTCGAAGTTCTCTATGGAGCAGATTATGACGACGTTGTCCATCCCGTCCCGCATGACTTCGAGCTCGTACTCCTTCCAGCCGAGGACGGATTCCTCTATGAGCACCTCGCTCACCGGGCTTAAGTCGAGGCCCGATTTCGCGAACTCCTCGAATTCCTCCCTGTTGTACGCGACGCTCCCTCCGGAGCCGCCGAGCGTAAACGACGGGCGGATGATCACGGGGAAGCCGACCTCCTCCATGACAGCCCAGGCTTCTTCCATCGTGTGGGCGACGCCGCTCTTCGGGACGTCGAGCCCGATCTTGAGCATGGCGTCCTTGAAGAGCTCCCTGTTCTCGGCCTTTTTGATCGCCGGGAGCTTCGCCCCTATGAGCTCGACCCCGTATTTATCGAGCACCCCCGATTCTGCGAGATCGACCGCGAGGTTAAGCGCCGTCTGGCCGCCGAGCGTCGGCAGGAGCGCGTCGGGCCTTTCCTTCTCGATTATCTTTTCCACTATTTCCGGAACCAGCGGCTCGATGTAAGTGCGGTCGGCGAAAGTGGGGTCCGTCATTATAGTCGCGGGGTTACTGTTGACGAGGACGATCCTGTAGCCCTCTTCCTTGAGCGCCTTACACGCCTGCGTGCCCGAGTAGTCGAATTCGCACGCCTGTCCTATGACTATAGGGCCCGAGCCTATGAGCAGTATGGTTTTTATATCTTCCCTTCTGGGCATACGGTTCCTGCCTGTGAATACGAGTGTTTTGCGGGTTCGAAATGATGGGGCCATGCCGGGCGGGCACGCCCTCTATTTGAAGCCTATCATTTATACCTGTGAATTCGCCTCGTAGCAAATGCGAGTGACGGCCAATTGCATCGAAAAAGGTAATGATGGAGGACGGTAGACCATGCTGCGACGGAATCCGGGACGAAGCCCCCGCGTATCGTTCAGGACGGGGCGACGGCGGCCGCTCCGTGCGGATTCAGGCCCCTGCTTCGGGCCCGATCTTCTTTTGGACGTCTCTTTTTCTGAGCTCGGACATGACGTGGAACATCCTCTGGAGCGCCGTGTACGACGAGAAGACGAGCATCAGAATGAGGGAGAGCTTGAGGAGATAGTCGGCGGGAGGATACCCTATCCAGCCCGCGACGATGTTGCCGAGAAAGTTGAATACCGAGAGGACGCCCAGGTAGACGACCCTTTCCGTCCGCTGCATGATGCCGAGCTCGCACTTTACCCCCAGCCCCTCGGCGCGGGCCCTCGTGTAGCTCACCATCGTCGTCGAGACGAGTATAAGGAATACGACGTATGCGAATATGGAATCCCTGTAGAGACTCAGGAGTCCCAGGTATATGAAGGCCTCGGAGAACCTGTCGAGGCAGGAATCGAAAAACGCCCCGCTCTCGCTGCTTAGCCCCTGCGCCCGTGCGACGCGGCCGTCGAATATGTCGAACGTCGAGCCCGCGAGCACCAGCACGCCGCCCGCGAAAATCCATCCGTAGTGATAAAAGAGGCCGGTAATTGCGGATACCAGCAAGGTCGAGACAGTGAGCACGTTCGGGTGGACCCTGATCTTTAAGAGGTAGTCCTCTATCGGCAGCATCAGGAGAAGCCACCACGTCTTTATACCGCTCCCGAGGAGCTTGGTCGACTCCGGGCCCTTTTTGTTCTTAGACCTTTCTTTAATCTCTTCGGGGTTAGTCATATACGCAGTTATTCCTGTTTCATTGCACGGATTTAACGAATGAATAACAATATCCGTTTTAGCCCTTTCAGGCAAGAATGTGAAGAGTCCGGGTTTGCGAGCAGCATGACGCCTCAGTCGTTTTCGGCAACGAAGACGGATTTAAAGAGGGGGTCCTTTTTCTTGAGGCCTGCGGCGTAGGAGCCGGCCTCCTTCCTTACCTTAAAAGCGCCTATCCTCACCCTGTAGAGCTTGCCCTTGCCCGGTATGCTTGCAGGGACGACGTAGGCGTCGTATCCCTTTTTCCTTAGCCGGATGGCCAGATGGTCGGCGTCGTCGGGGAAACGAAGGGAAGCCACCTGTACTGAATAGCCCTTTTTCGAGAGGGATTTCGAGGCGGGCGAAGCCTCCCGTGGGCCGGCCCCGGGCTTTCCTGCTGCCGGCGTGTACAGGGCAAGCATCTGGCCCTCGACTATACCGGCCTTGAGCGCTATATCACCCGTAAGCGGGGAGCGCGGGGCGTCGTTCGAGGCCTTTCCGGAACCCGGGCCGGACGGAGCCTCCGTTTCCGTGACGACGGGCGGCGCTTCTTCAAGCGGCCTTTCGACGAGGTCGCCGCCGGACGCCGCGGCGGCTGTGACTATTTCGGGCTCGGGCGCAGTCTCGGGAGCCGAAGCAGCCGGGGCGGCGGGCTTCTCGCGGCGTGACGCAGGCGAGCCGGGGCGTGCGTGCATCCTTGCATCCATCTGCCTTGCGATTATCATCGCCTTATGTCCGTCGGGAGTATCGGCCGGGGAAGCGGGCGTATCGTTAACGCCGGGCCCGGGGGCCTCGGTGACGGCAAATTCAGGTGCGCCTTCGGGAGGCGGGCCTGAAAGAGTTTCCTCAGTTTTAATGCTATCGAAGGAAAGCGACTGCCTTACGGGCGGAAGGGCTTCTTCCCTGACCGCCGTCTCTGTTATGTCCGGGGCGGAATCCGAATGGGAGCTCCTTACAGGGGTTACGCCCCTTTCGTCTATCTTTACGACCTGAAGGCACGTATACGGCCGGTTGACGACCACTTCCCGCTCGCTCAAGACGAGGTCCACGGTGCCGGAGACGTCGGAGGGGCTTTCGAATACGAGCTTTCTCGGGGACTCCGAAAGCACGAACGGCTTTACGCCCCCGACGGTGAAGTCTGTCGTGGCGAAGTCGCCGTCGAAGGGGCCCTTTATCTCTATGAGTCGCCCCGCCTGCCCTACGACCGGGCACTGGTAATCGTAGGGAGTTGGCTTTTCGGGCCCCCGCGCGTCGTGTTTGGAAAACTGCACCGGGACGCGAGAGCCGCCGAGCCGTTTCCCGTCCCTGCCGACGAGCGTAAAAACGAGCGTGCTTCCGCCCGCGTTCTTCGGAACCTCGAAGGTGACTGACCCCTCGCCTACAGGGGCGCTGAAATAGCTCGTCTCGATTATAAGGCCGCTCAGGAGGGCCGAATTCTTTTCCCTCGCCCGCGCCGTCGTCCCTGCGGGGTATATCCTGAAAGAAGACGATACCCTGTCCCCGGCCGAAAGATCGTCGGGCAGGAATACGCGCACACGGCCGCCGGGGGCGTCGAATTCGAGCGTATGGACGCCGTCTTCCGGTTCTCCGTATGCGAAAGGTGCAAGGAAGCAGAAGAGGGCTGCAAGCGTTACCGCCTGGGTGATGAAGCGCTGTGCTCCTTTCGTCACATTCATAAGCGGGCCTGAAAACGCGTCCCCCAAGTGGTATGCCAGGGGTTAATTGTTGACGGTGATGAATACTATCTCTACTTCGGACTCGGCTTTTTTGAGACTATCACCGTATGCTTTCGCATCTTCGACATTCCTGAACGTCCCGACCCTCACCCTGTACCAGTACTTGTTATTGGGTGTCGCCATGGGCTTTACGAAAGCGGGGTATCCCTTCGCCTTAAGGGAGCCCGCGAGGCTGTTAGCCTGTTTCTGGTCCTGAAAAGAGCCTATCTGGACGGTGTAATCGCCCGACGGATCCACCTTCGGCATCTGGGGCTTCGGCGCGTTCGTCGCCTCCGCCGCCTCCTCCGCCCTCTTTTCTTCGGCGACGCTGCGCGCTATCTCGGCTAGCTTTTCGGCCCTCGCGTCGCGCGTCGGGGCCGGGGGCGGCGGTGCGGGCGTCCTGGGAGCTGGCGTCTTCGGCGCGGGGGTTTTCGGTGCGGGCGTCGGGACAGGCTTCGGCGTCGGCACGGGCGGCGGCGGTGCAGGATCGGCCTTCGCCATAACCGCGTCTTCCGTGGGAGTGTCGCCCTCGTCCTCGACGGGGAAGCTTTCGGGAAGCGGCTCGCCGGGACTTTCGGCCGGCTGCTCCGGGGCCTCGGCGGTTTCGTCGTCAAACGGAGCTGCCGGAGGCGCGGGCGGCTGCTCGTTAAAAGAGCGCGTCGTCTGGAAGCTCTCCTTGTTGAGCCCCTTTCCGACGAACACACCTACACCGAACACGACCATGAATAAAATCACGAACGCAACGAAGAAGGCGAGTATACGAGATTTTCCGGAGGAGTTATTCCTGCTCATGCGTCACATCCTGTCAGGGGCCGATATGCCCAGGAGCCCGAGACCGTTACTGAGGACCGTGCGGACGCTCTTTATCAGATAAAGCCTTGCGCCGCTCAGGGCCCTGTCGTCATCGATGACCCTGTGTTTATTGTAATAACTGTGAAAATCCGCCGCAAGCTCCTGGAGGAAATATGCTACCTTGTGCGGCGAGAGCGTTTCTGCGCTGTCGGCCACGACCTCGGGATAAAGGAGGAGCTTTTTTATGAGCGCGATCTCGTCGGGCTCGGTCAGGAGGCCGACCGCTTCGCCGGAAGCCTCGAGGCCTTCGCCTTCAGCCTTACGGAATATGCTCGCTATCCTGGCGTAGGCGTATTGAATGTAGAAGACGGGGTTTTCGCTCGATTCCTTCTGGGCGAGCTCGAGGTCGAAGTCGAGGTGGCTCTCCGAGCTCCGCATGAGGAGGAAGAACCTCATGACGTCCGGGCCGACCTCGGTAAGGACGTCCCTCATGGTGACGTAGCTGCCGGCGCGCTTCGACATGGCGACCTCGACGCCGTTACGCATGAGCCTCACGAACTGTATGAGTATCACCCTGAACACGGATTCGTCGTAACCGAGCGCCTTGAGCGCGGCCCTAAGCCTCGACACATGGCCGTGATGGTCCGCCCCCCAGACGTTTATTATGCCGTCGAACTCCCTCTCGTATTTGTCGGCGTGGTAGGCGATGTCGGCGAGAAAGTACGTCGGGCTGCCGTCGCTCTTTATCATCACCCAGTCCTGGGGATCCCCGTAGCGCGTTGCCATAAACCAGAGTGCGCCTTCCCTCTCATCGAGCGCGCCCTTCTCGCGGAGAAGCTCCTTTACATGCTCGATCCTCGTCCTCCTGCCGGGCGACGAGAGCGCGTGAATCTCGTTTCTCTCGCTGTACCAGACGTCGAAACGGATTCGCGCTTCGGCCAGGTCTTCTTTTATGGAGCCGAGGAGCGTAGCCTCCGCGTATTCCCTGCAGTACTCGACAGCTTCGGCGACTTTATCCGACGCGAGCAGCTCGTCGCCCTTTTCGGTCATAACGGCGGCGGCGATTTCCTTTACGTAATCGCCCTTGTAGCCGTCCTCGGGTATCCCGGCGTCTATGCCGAAGAGCTCGCGGTACCTTGCGTAAACGGACTCGCCGAGAAGGTCCATCTGACGCCCGGCGTCGTTTATGTAAAACTCCCTCGTCACGTCGTACCCCGACGCCGAGAGTATGTTCGACACGGCGTCGCCGACGACGGCGTTACGCGCGTGGCCGATGTGGAGGAACCCGGTGGGGTTCGCGCTGACGAATTCGAGGAGGACTTTCTTCCCCTTCCCGAGATTCGAGGCGCCGTAGCTCTCGCCGAGCCTTTCGACCTCGGCGAGCTTGTCCACCATGGCGTTTTCCCTGACGAAGAAATTTATGAAGCCGGCCCCGGCGATGTCCACCTTTTTAAAAAGGCGCTCGCTCTCGGGCGGGAGATTTTCGATTATGAGCTCGGCCACGCGGCGGGGGTTCTCGCCCATCTTTTTGGCCAGTACCATGGCCGTGTTGATCGAGAAATCGCCGAACTCCTTTCGTTTCGGGATTCCGACCTCGATTTCGACAGCGAGGTCCGTGAGGTTAATCTTTTTCCCTATGTTTTCTACTGATTCGAGTACGACTCTTTGTATGTCTTCTTTCATATCGGCACCACGAAATTACACCACAGTATAACCGGAGTTACAAGAAAACGGCGGGGCGAGGAGGGCTCAGAAATGCGGCAGGGCCTCGACGGGAGTGAGGTGCGATACGTCGTTCAGATCGACCACAACCACCTTCCCCTCGGAAAGACAAACCGTGCTCCGCGAGGCCGCCTGTATGCCGAAGCTCCTGAATCCGGAGAGGCCGACGCCCGTGAATTCGCAGAGGAGGGTAGTAATCGTGAGGTTGTGGCTCACTGCCACTACCGTCTCCCCGTCGTGGCGCTCGCACAGCCTGCCGAACACCCTGAGCGCCCTCTCACGAACCTCGGAAAGCGACTCCCCGCTCGGTATCCTGAGCGTCTCGGGGCTGTCGCGCCACTCGTTCATGACGTCCGCGTACCTTTCCCTTATCTCCGTGAACAAAAGCCCCTCGAATTCCCCCTGGTCCATTTCCCGGAGGTCGCTGTCCGTTTCGACCGCAAGCCCGTGGTGTTTCGCTATCTCCTCTGCAGTGGAAACCGCCCTCGCGAGGTCGCTCGAATATACGGCCGAGATTTTCTCGCCCTTGAGATAAACCCCGAGCTCTATCGCCTGTTTCCTGCCGTTTTCATTGAGCACCACGTCGGAAATCCCCTGGCACCTGCCGGTCCTGTTCCAGTCGGTCTCTCCGTGTCTTACGAGTATGAGATTCATTTTTTTCTGCGGGGAGCGTAGTTTTCTTAATACGGCCTGTTGTAGAACGTGATGTCCATCCCTTCTTTTTCTGCCTCTTCCGCGAACTCCGACGGCGGGACCGGAAGAGGAGCGGACTTGCGTATCGCTTCGACGGAGTACTGGTCGAACGCGGAGTTGCCGGAGGACTTGCTGACCCTCACGTCGAACACCCTCCCCGTTCCGTCCACCTTGAAGAATACACCGGTCGCGAGATTGCCGTCCGTGGGGACCCCGGGCGGGATGCGCCAGTTGCGCTTTATTCTCTGGTGCACCTTGTTCTTGTATATTTCGAGCAGTACCGGATTTACGCCGGAGCCGCCTCCGCCTCCACCGACCTTGCCGCCCCCGCTCCCGCTGCCGGGACTGGTCGACGATTCACCCCGCCCTCTGCCCGGGCCCGGCTCGTCGGATATGTCCGCAGAGTCCGCCATGGCGAGCCTCTGCTCCTCGCCCATGGGCTCTTCGATTTCGGAAGGTTCTTCCGAGGGTCCTTTCTTGAGGTTTTCCAGCACCCTCTGTCTTTTCAGATCCTGGAGGACTTTACTCTTCTCGCTGTCGAGATTTTTCTTCTCGGATTTAGCCGTCGTTTTCTTCTCCGGAGCCTTGGGCTTTTCCGTAGGCTCCGGCTTCTTCGCGACCTCTTTCTTCACTTCCTTTTCAGGCTTCTTCTCGGGCTTCTTCGTCGGGGCCGGGGGCTCCTTCTTAACCTCTTTCTTCTCCGGCTTGGGCTCGGGGGTTTTCACCGGTTTCTTTTCGGGCTCGATCGGTATCACCTTTTTGTCCGGCTCGATCTTGGCCACTTCCTTGGGCTTGGGCTCCTCTTTTTTTACCTCGGGCTTCTTCTCGGGTTCCTTCTTCGGGGTCTCCTTCTTCTCTGGCTCGGGCGGAGGGACCTTGGCGACCTCTTCCTTTTCGGCCGGAGGTTCCGGCTCCGGTTCGGGCGCGGGCTTGGGCGGAGGGGCTTTACGCGGAGGGGTCTGCGCGCGTTTCGGCGGAGCGCCGCCGCTCCCTTCTCCCGAACCCAGCCCCGAGAGGGATACCTCTATCGGCCCGGGAGAGGAATCCTCCCTCGTGCTGGTGAAGCCCCAGAAAAGAACAAGGACCAGCACGAAGACGTGAAGGGCTATCGAAAAGAATATCCCCCAGAAGGAAGAGCCCCTGGATGTGTCTTTGTCGTCAGATTTCATTTCCCCGTTTGCCTCTTAATTGCTCGGGACGGGCTCGGTTATGAGGCCGAGTTTTTCCACCCCGGCGTTCCTTATCTCGGACATTACCTCGACCACCTTCCCATAGGAGACGCCCGTGTCGGCCCTTAAAAAGACCTCTTCGTTCCTTATGTCGGCCCCTCTCTCGGTTATGAGCTTCTGAACCTCGCCGCTGAGCTCGCCCAGGGAGTACTCGTCCTTTTCGATGAATATCTCGCCTGCGGAGTTAAGCGTGACGACGACCTTCCTCTCGCGGTCGAGGGAGGGTATGGGGCCCGACTGAGTTTTCGGGAGGTTGACGTCCACGCCTTGATACAGGATAGGCGTCGTGACCATGAAGATTATGAGCAGAACGAGCATCACGTCCACGAACGGAGTAACGTTTATTTCCGACATCACCGTGCGGCCCTCGCGGCCGCCTGTCTGCATTCCCATCGTCTTATACCTTCTTTATGTATCTGTCCACTATGTTGAGGAATTCCGAGGAAAAATTCTCCATGTCTATGTCGATGCGCTTTACACGGCTGATGAAGTAGTTGTACGCGATAACGGCCGGGATAGCCGCCGCGAGGCCTATGGCCGTGGCGACGAGGGCCTCGGCGATACCCGGGGCGACGGCCTGGAGCGTCGGGACCCCCTGGCTACCGGCAAGTCCTATGAACGAAGTCATGATTCCCCAGACCGTGCCGAAGAGGCCTATGAACGGGGCCGCGCTGCCCGTCGTAGCGAGGAATATGAGCGAGCCTTCGAGCTTCGCCGTCTCGGAAGCCATCGTCCTCTTTAGCGCCCTCTCGACGAGCTCCACGATGCCTAGCTCGTTCGCTATGGCGTCCGGGCCGCTCCTCTGCTCCCCTCCCTGGCCCGAGCCTCCGGGACGCCTTAGCTTTAGTATCTCCGTATACCCGGCCCTGAAGACCTCGGCTATCGGCCCCTTAATGTGCTTCGTCGAGGAGAAAAGGTTCCCGAAGTTCCCGCTCGCGTTATAGAGCTCGAGGAACTTTTCGGACTGTTTGCCGGCCTTTCTCAGCATAATCGCTTTCGAAAAGATGATCGCCCAGCAGACGACCGACATTATAAAAAGAAGGAGGAGGACCATCTTTACGACAGGCCCCGCGTCCGAAACGAGATGCATTATGTTTATCTGCCCGCCGTTAGAGGCCTGGGCTTCAACAGCAAGAAATAACCAGTTTGTCATATGTGCTGCCCTGCTGAAAAGATGGATTTGGTAGTGAATAGAGAATCAACGTCTTTGATTGTAAGTACGATCGTGGCGCATCTAAGGTTTCAAGTTAAGTTTTCCATACCTGAATACCAAAATCAAATGATATTCCGTTTATAAATACGCATTCATTTGATTTTCGACCTAAAATGTACGATAGTCTCTAAAAATGTCCGGACCTCCCGGACTCTTGCACGGCGGAGGTGAGAAATAATGAAACCCCAGGGATTCTGCGCGGCATTGCTCGTCGCCCTTTTATGTGTATCGGCCGCTATTCCGGCGCAGGCACAGGAAAGATACAAAATAGTTATAGAGGAGAGCTTCTACGTCGTAAAGCCCGAGAATACGGACAAATTCCTCAAAGTCTATAGGGAAAAGCTCTACCCCTTCTGGAGCGAGATGCAGAAACGCGGCGTCATAGTGGACGAATTCAGGCTCTATTCCCAAAGGGTCCACACGCTGAGCCCGCTCTGGACGTACAAGACCGTAGTAAAATTCAAGGACTACGAATCGATAGACAAGTGGCTCGGTCTAAGGGACGAGGTTTACGATTCGCTCTTCCCCGGCGAGGGCGGGTACGCGGCGCCCAGAAAGGAGATAGACCTCATAACCGAGGAGCACTGGGACGAGTTTATAAGGGAGATACCCCTCTCGACGAAGTAGCTATTCCGAAAAGAGCCCCTTCTGCATCCGGGGCATGGGGAAATCGAGATGCTTGTAGGCGAGCGGGGTCGCCGCCCTTCCGCGCGGGGTCTTGACTATAAGCCCTTCGCGTATGAGAAACGGCTCGTATACGTCTTCGAGCGTGTCCTTGTCCTCGCTCACGGCCGCGGCTATGGACTCGATGCCGACGGGGCCGCCGCCGAACTTGGTGATTATCGCCCCTAGTATCGCCCTGTCGAGCCCGTCGAGCCCGAGCGCATCTACTTCGAGCATTTCGAGCGCCGCGGCGGCTACGCCGCCGTCTATTACGCCGTCTGCCTTTACCTCGGCGAAGTCCCTCACCCTCTTTAAGAGCCTGTTCGCGATGCGGGGCGTCCCCCTGGCGCGGCAGGCGAGCTCGGCCATGCCGTCCCCGGTTATTTCGACCCCGAGTATCCGCGCCGAGCGGGCGAGTATGCCCTCTATCTCGTCCCCGGTGTAGTAATCCAGCCTGAGATCGACGCCGAAGCGGGATCTTAACGGAGACGTGAGAAGCCCCGTCCTCGTCGTCGCGCCGATTAGAGTGAACCTGCTTACCCCCACCTTCATCGACTTGGCCGTCGGCCCTTCGCCTATCATTATGTCTATCTTGTAGTCCTCCATCGCCGAGTAGAGGTATTCCTCGACTATGCGGTTAAGACGGTGTATCTCGTCTATGAAGAGGACGTCCTTCTCTTCGAGGTTGGTGAGAATGGAGGCGAGGTCGCCGACCCTTTCGACTACCGGCCCCGAGGTGGAGTGTATTTTCACGCCGAGCTCGTTCGAGACAATATGAGCGAGTGTCGTCTTGCCGAGCCCGGGCGGGCCGTAAAGGAGGACGTGGTCGAGGGCCTCCTTTCTCCTCCGGGCGGCCTCGATGAATATGCCTATCTTCTCCTTCGCCCTGGACTGGCCGAGATATTCCGAGAGCCGCTCGGGTCTCAGGTTGACCTCGAAAAGGGACTCTTCCTCGTGGTCCCCCGGGCTTAGAACTCTCTCGGGCATTTACAGTCTCCTCCGCTAGCTGGGTTTATTATAAACGACTTCCGGGGTGCGGGGAAAGAGGGCCGGCGCGGCTCACATCTTTTTCATTATGCGGAGTGTCTGACGGAGTGCGTATTCCATTTCGGGCTCGTTTGCGCAGACCTCTTCTATCTCGGATATGCGCTCGTCTATTTCGGCCTTCTTATACCCGACGTTGAGGAGCGCGGATACGACGTCCTCGAGCATCCCGGCCTCGCCCGGGCCTCCGGCCGCGAGCCCGAGCGCGGAGATTTTATCCCTGAGCTCGGTGACCAGGCGCGATGCGAGCTTGGGCCCTATGCCGGGTATCTTCCTCTTTGCGAGCTCGCCCGACGAAACGGCCGAGGCGAATTCGGCGGGGGAGATATTGGACAGTATGTTCGTCGCGAGCCTGGGCCCAACGCCGGCGACTCCTATGAGGAGCGTGAAGACAGCCCTCTCGTCCTCGGACAGAAAACCGAAGAGCTCTATGGCGGTGTCCTTTACGCTCGTATGTATTTTTAGCTCGGCCTCCTCGCCTACCGCGCCGAGCCTGTAGTACGTCGAAAGCGGAACCGTCACGCCGTAGCCGACGCCGTTTACGTCTACGACCACGCGGCCGAGCGGCTTTTCGGCGATCTTTCCTCTAAGAAGGGATATCATCGAGTGTAAAGCGTCTCCTCTTCCTCCGGGGCTGGAGGAATTCCTTTCCGAGCTTCTGCTCGATGCGCGAGAGATGAATGTGGCAGAGCGCTATGGCCACCGCGTCCGAAGCGTCCTCAGATTCGAATTCCGGGACATCGAGCAGCATCGTTATCATGCGCCTTACGTCCGACTTCGAGGCGCGCCCGCGCCCCGTCAGCGCGAGCTTTACCTTCGTCGGAGAGTATTCGCAGACGTCGAGGCCGGAATTGGACGCCGCGAGCAACGCTATGCCCCTCGCCTCGCCGAGCGTAATCGCGCTCCGGGCGTTCTTCGAAAAGAACATGCTCTCGACAGACATTATGAGCGGGGAATGGCCTTTTATCACGCCGAGAAGGCCGTCGTATATTATGGAAAGCCTTTTGGAAACCGGGAGCCCGGGGGAGGCCGTTATGCAGCCGCTTGTGACGTGGGTCACCCCGCCGTTTACGGACTCCAGAACCCCGTACCCGCAAACCCTGGAGCCGGGGTCGATTCCTATAACCCTCATTTTACGATGCAAGGCTCATCATGAGCTCTTCGGAGACGTCGAAGTTGGAGTAGACGTTCTGAACGTCGTCGCTGTCTTCGAGGGCTTCCATGAGGCGTATCATGTGCTCGGCCTCCTTGCCCTCTATCTTGACGCTGTTCTGCGGGATCATCGTCACTTCGGCGTTCTCGTATTTAAGGCCGGCGCCGTCTATGGCCGACCTGACCGTTTCGAACTCCTCGGGCGGCGTGATCACCACGAGCTCGCTCTCCTCCGTTACTACGTCTTCCGCGCCGGCTTCGAGCGCAATCTCGATGATGCGATCCTCTTCCACCTTGTCCTTCTCGAAGGCTATGCGCCCCTTCATGTGGAACATCCACGCAACGCAGCCGTTCTCGCCGAGGCTCCCGCCGTGCTTCGTGAATATGCGCCTTATGTCGGAGACGGTCCTGTTTTTGTTATCCGTGAGGGCCTGGACCAGCACGGCGCTACCGCCCGGGCCGTACCCCTCGTAGGAAAGCTCCTGAAAGTCGTCCCCGCCTATCTCGCCCGTGCCGCGCTTGATGGCGCGGTCTATAGTGTCGTTGGGCATGTTCTGGTTCTTGGCAGCGGCAATCGCCGTTCTCAGCCTCGGGTTGGCTTCCACATCGCCGCCGCCCTGCTTCGCCGCAACCGTAAGCTCGCGTATGAGCTTCGTAAACACCTTGCCCCTCTTTGCGTCGACCGCAGCCTTTCTATGTTTGATATTAGCCCATTTTGAATGTCCTGACATGGCTGTTCACCTCGCGTCCAAGTATCCAGATTTAATGAAGATATTAACGCTATCCATAAAATTTTATAATATCGGGCGGAAACTGGCAAGAGCGGCGCGGGCCGTCATTTCACCCTTCTCACCGTAACCGTAAGGGGCTGAGCCCCGCCGATTTTCGTCGTTATCGTCGATACGGTAGCGCCCTTGTTTATCTCGCCCACGGTAAGAATCTTCGTCGAAGGGTCTATCACCTGCCCCGAAAGGGAGCTGAAATCGAACCTTATCTCGGCGTCGTCCGGAAGTCCGAATACCTCGGCCGTAATCGGCGCCGGGGAGCCTATATCCGTCTCGGGCACTATAATATTGTATCCCCACGCCGGAATGTCCGAGTTAAAGAACGTTCCGCCCGGCTTTTTGAGGCTCACCCTCATATTCCCCGAGGAATCGACCACGCTCCCGGGAAGGTCGATGAACTCAACCGCCGCCTGGTCGGACTTCATGGCTATGATGTTCCCGTTTATAAAGCCGTTGTCCGTCGTGTTCATAATTCCTATTTCGTACTTGTCGGGCTCGAGAACGTTCTGGGAGGGGAAGGTCAACGTCGTATTCAGGTATCCGAATTCGATGAGCACCTTCTTTATGGTGCCTAGCTCGCCGGAAGAGGCTGGGGGCGGTGTCCCGGGCTTCGAGATCTTGAGTATGCCGCTCGCCCCCGAGACTATGACGCCGTAGGAGCCCGACGCCGCCGCGGGAAGGCTGAACTTCCTCCAGCCGCCGGTTATGGCCCTTACCTCTATGTCCACTTTCTGCCCCAAAAGCCCGCTTTCGTTTATCGTTCGTACGGACGTGATTTTCCCTGTATACAGGGGGTTCACGTAAATCTCGCCGCCCAGAGACGTGAATTCGATTTCCGTATACTGCGGGCCCGACGCCGGGCCCGGCCCGTCGTTCGCATCGTCACCCGCCTGGGCCAGAACGAGCCCGTCCGTACCCGGGTGGCGGGGGGCCCCCGGGCCGGCCGCGAAGCAAAGCGCGCCGGCCGCGAAAACGGCCAGCGGCAGGATGGCGAGCCACGTAAAGACGTTAAGTGTCCTTGTCATAAGTCCCTCTTTCGTATATCTTTTTATTGAAAACCGGATAATACGCCCCCTCAGTCCGCTAGTTCATTATAGCATAAAGGAGCCCCTTTGTTTAAGCGGACCCCGGAACCGTATATACGCCGGAAGCGTTATTATTCCCGAAAATACTCACTTGACAACTTACTCGTTTAACATGCATAATAAAGGTGTCTGAAACTTTTATCGCAACTCAAAGAGAACTGACACTCATTTCCGTACATTCGTAGCGAGACATTTGCATTAAACTCCTAAAAAACCACACGAGGGCAAGGACCAGGAACATATGGCTAGAGCAACCAAATTACGGGAAAAATCCGAGGATAAAGAAACCGTCCAGGAAGCACATTTCCTTAATCTAAACGACATAAGAAACAAGAAAAACGTAGAGCTCATGAAGATGGCGAGGGACCTCGAAATCGAAGAGACCTCCCGCATGACCAAGCAGGACATAATCTACGCGATACTCAAGGCGCAGAGCGAAAAAGAGGGCGTGATATACGCCGAGGGCGTACTCGAAATACTTTCCGAGGGATACGGTTTCCTCCGCTCGCCGAAGTACAGCTACCTTCCAGGCCCGGACGATATCTACGTATCGAAATCGCAGATAAGGTCTTTTAACCTGAAGACGGGCGACACGGTAGGCGGCCAGGTCCGCCTCCCGAGAGAGGGCGAGAAGAACCTCGCGCTCCTCAAGATAGAAGAGGTCAACTTCGACTCGCCCGAAGCCTGCAGGGAGCGCGTCGCTTTCGAAAACCGCGTGCCCCTTCATCCCGAGGAGAAGATAGTCCTCGAGCACGATCCCAACGAATTCTGCAGCCGCGTCCTCGACCTTTTCATCCCCATAGGCAAGGGGCAGAGGGGTCTCATAGTCGCGCCGCCCAGGACGGGTAAGACGATACTCCTCCAGAGGATAGCGAACGCAATAACCCAGAATCACCCCGAAGTAATGCTGATAGTCCTCCTCATAGACGAGCGCCCCGAAGAGGTCACGGACATGGACAGGTCCGTAAACGGCGAGGTCGTGAGCTCGACTTTCGACGAGCCGCCGCAGCGCCACATACAGGTCGCCGACATGGTCCTCGAAAAGGCCAAGAGGCTCGTCGAGCACGGTAAGGACGTCGTCATTCTTTTGGACAGCCTCACGCGTCTCGCACGCGCAAGCAACACCGTAACCCCCGCCAGCGGAAGGGTGCTCTCGGGCGGTATGGAGGCCAACGCCCTCCAGAGGCCGAAGAGGTTCTTCGGCGCCGCGAGGAACACCGAAGAAGGCGGGAGCCTCACCATCATCGCGACGGCGCTCTTCGACACCGGCAGCAGGATGGACGAGGTCATCTTCGAAGAGTTCAAGGGCACGGGCAACATGGAGGCCTACCTCGACAGGAGGCTCGCCGACAAGAGGGTCTTCCCGGCCATCGATCTCCAGCGCTCCGGCACGAGGAAAGAAGAGCTCCTTCTCGACGCGGACATACTCAACAAGGTCTGGCTCCTGAGAAAGGTGCTGAGCCCGATGAACACCGTCGAGGCGATGGAGTTCCTGCTCGACAAGATGAGCGGCACGAAGTCGAACAAAGAGTTCTTCAACATGATGAACTCCTGACGCGCTCGCGGGTAATCCGAATAAAACCGGCAGTCTAAAAACCCGGGCCGGCCGGGACACGGTGGAGTTTCGCCTTTCGCTTGCCCCCGGCTCCCCGGCCCTTTAGAATAAGTTCAGACTCTTGAACCACTTCAAAAGGGGCTCGACCGCTTTATACGCCGCGCTTCTCACAGCGGCCCTGCTCACGGCGTTCATATCGCCCGTGACTGTGGGCCCGCGCGCCTCGGACCTCCCGGGGCCCGACCGGGAAGCGATCTTCCACCCCGTCTACGCGCAAAACGGGATGGTCGTGTCCGAGGAGAAGCACGCGACCGAGGCGGGGCTCCAGGTTTTGAAAGAAGGAGGGAACGCCGTAGACGCCGCCGTTACGGCCGGCTTCGTCCTCGCAGTGACGTTCCCCCGCGCGGGCAACCTCGGCGGGGGCGGATTCATGCTCGTCCGCATGGCCGAAACGGGCGAGGTCGTCGCGATCGACTATAGAGAGAAGGCCCCCATGGCCGTTACGGCCGGGACGTTCCTCGACGAGGACGGCAACGTCGATACCGAAAAAACCCGCTACAGCGTCCTTTCGGCCGGGGTCCCGGGCACAGTCGCGGGGCTTGCGCTCGCTCTCGAAAAATACGGCACGATACCGCTCGAACGGGCGATACGCCCGGCGCTGGAGCTCGCCGAGAACGGCTTTCCGGTTAGCGAAGGCCTCGCGGCCTCGCTCGATGACGCGAGACCCCGCATGGAAAAGGAGCCCGGGAGCATACGGGTTTTCTTCAAGGAAGGGGGCGAGCCCTATGCACCGGGGGATGTTCTGGTGCAGAAGGACCTCGCGGAGACCTTGAGGCTCATTTCCGAGCACGGCCCCGGGGCGTTTTACGAAGGCGAGATAGCCGTCAAAATAGCCCGGTTCATGAAGGAGAGGGGCGGTCTCATAACGGAAAAGGACCTTAAGGAGTACAGCGCGGCGCCGAGAGAGCCCGTCCGCGGGACGTACAGGGGGTACAAGATATACTCCATGCCTCCCCCGAGCTCGGGCGGCGTGCATTTGATCGAGATGCTGAATATCCTCGAAGGGTTTCCCCTCGGCGAATACGGGCACAACACCGCGAGGACCATAAACCTCATGGCCGAGGCGATGAAGTTCGCCTACGCCGACCGCTCGGAGCACCTCGGAGACCCGGACTTCAAAAAAGTGCCGGTGGCGGAGCTCACATCCAAGAAGTACGCCGAAAAGCTCAGGAAGAAAATGTCTCCCGGAAGGGTTACGCCGTCCGTCCTCGTAAAGCCCGGCGAAATGCCCCATGGAGAGGGGCGGAATACGACCCACTTTTCGGTTGTTGATTCGAAAGGCAACATGGTCTCCAACACCTACACGCTCAACTTCGATTACGGCTCGAAGATAATCGTCCCCGGGACGGGGATACTCCTAAATAACGAGATGGACGATTTCTCCATGAAGCCGGGCGAGCCTAACGCCTACGGCCTCCTCGGGGGACAGGCCAACTCCCCCGAGCCCGGAAAGAGGATGTTGAGCTCGATGACGCCGACCCTCGTATTAAAAGACGGCGAGCCGTTCCTGGCCACGGGGAGCCCCGGCGGGAGCCTAATCATAACGACGGTCCTTCAGATAATCACGAACGTTATAGACTTCGGGATGAATATCTCGGAGGCGACGAACGCGCCGCGCGTGCATCACCAATGGCTCCCGGACAAGCTCCGTATCGAAAAGGGCATATCGGGGGATACGCTCCGGCTTTTGACGGAAAGGGGCTACACCATAGATACGGGCAACACGATGGGGAGCGCACAGAGTATCATGAAAAAAGGGGAATTCCTTTACGGCGCTTCCGACCCGAGAAGGCCGGGCGGCCTTGCGGAAGGATACTAGACGGTTATTTCCAGCATCCTGTCTATGGACTTCTTGGCCAGCCTCGCGGTGGCGGCGGGGACCCTGACCTCGTAGACCTCTTCTTCGAGGGCCTTCAAAACCTTGTCGAGCGTTATCATCTTCATGAACCTGCAGACCGCGTCTTCCCTCGCCGGGTAGAAGGTCTTGTCCGGGTTGGCCTTACGGAGAGGGTGAAGCATTCCCGTTTCGGTTGCTATGACGAATTCCCTGGCATCCGAGGACACGGCGTGCTTTATCATTCCTCCCGTGGAGAGGAACTTGACGTGTCCGTTGCCGTTTCCATTGCCGTTGGAGGGGCCGTTCATGCTCTCGTACATGAGGCTCGTCGTGCACCCGCATTCGGGGTGAACGATCATCTCGGCCCCGGGGTGATGGCTTTCCATCTCCTCGAGGTCGCGCGTTCTTATGCCGGCATGGACGTGGCACTCGCCCGGCCATATGTGGAGCTTCCGGCCGGTGACCCTGGCCGCATAGGCCCCGAGGAACATGTCCGGGAGAAAGAGTATTTCCTTATCTTCGGGTATGGATTTTACGACCTTTACGGCGTTCGAGGAAGTGCAGCAGTAATCGCTCTCGGCCTTCACCTCGGCCGTCGTGTTTATGTACGAAACGACGACCGCGCCCGGGTGCTCGCCCTTCCACGCCCTGAGCTGGTCGGCCGTTATGGCGTCGGCAAGCGTGCACCCCGCTTTTATATCCGGGATGAGCACCTTCTTTTCGGGGGAGATTATGGAAGCCGTCTCGGCCATGAAATGAACGCCGCAAAAGACGATGATATCCGCCTCGGTCGTGGCCGCCATCTGCGAGAGGGCAAGTGAATCGCCTGTGAAGTCGGCTATATCCTGCACCTCGGGAATCTGATAATTGTGCGCCAGGATGACAGCATTTTTCTCTTTCCTGAGAAAATCTATCTTCTCCGCAACGCCCTTGCGCTCGGTCATTCTTTCCTCAAGCTTCTTATGCACTGGAAATGTAAATTATACCAGATAGAGACCTATATCTAAAGCCGGCGGGGAGTGGGTGACGGCGCCGACGGAGATGAAGTTGACCCCGGTTTCGGCGACTTCCCTTATATTCCTGAGCGTAATCCTGCCCGAAGCCTCGACCAGTGCGGCCCCGTCGATGAGCCTTACCGCCTTTTCCATCTGCCCGGTATCCATGTTGTCGAGCATTATTATGTCTGCCCCGGAGATAAGGGCCTCCTTTACCTCTTCGAGATTGGAAGCCTCGACCTCTATCTTGAACTTGTTCTTGTATTTCTTCCGCATTATCTGGACGGCGTTCGAGATACCGCCGGCCATTTTTATGTGGTTGTCCTTTATGAGAATCCCGTCGTAGAGTCCGAAGCGGTGGTTGAATCCCCCGCCGACGGCGACCGCGTACTTGTCGAGCACCCTGAATCCGGGCACGGTTTTTCTCGTGTCGAGTATCTTCACGGGAAGCCCCTCGACGGCCTTTACGTACTTTGCCGTCAGCGTCGCCACCCCCGATAGGCGCTGCATTATGTTGAGCGCGAGCCGCTCCCCCGAGAGGAGCGCCCTCGTCGAGCCGTTTATCTCGCTAAGAACGTTGCCGGGCCTTATCTCGTCGCCGTCGTTCACGTTATCGACGCATACGACAGTATGGTCGAGCTTCTGAAATACCCTCTTCGCTATCGGAAGCCCCGCGACTATGCCGCGCGCCTTGGCGCGTATAACGGCCTTGCAGTCTTCGCTCTCCGGCGCGAGGGCGTTCGTCGTGACGTCGCCGTCGCCTATGTCTTCCCTTAGCGCGTATTCTATGAGCCTGTCTACACGTGTAAAATCGAGTTCTACTTTCCTCATCTTTTCTTCCGCGGTCTCCTTACTCTTCTACCGGTACGAGCGCGGGCTCACCACCCTTTCTAATCACTATGTGCTTTCTCCACGAAGGGTCCTCTTCGGGGAAGTCTTCCCTGATGTGAACCCCGCGGGACTCTTCTCTCATGAGAGAAAAAGCGGTTATGAAGCCGCACACCTCGAGTATCATTTCCATCTTGAGTTTATAATAACCTGAGAGCTTCTCAAGAAGGGGCGTAATCCCGGCGAGCTCGCGCCCTGCCGCCGTGAGCCCCTCCCCGCTCCTTACGATTCCGACGCTCCTGTTCATTATCCGTGCCGTCGATGCTTTCAGCTCCCCGAAGATTTTCTTTTCGGCCTCGGCCGGGTCATGCTCCACAGGGCCGCGCGGCCTCGACGAAGGATCGAACCCCGCGCCGTCGTAATCGACCGCCCCGTCGACGGCGCGCTTTCCGAACACGACGCATTCGAGAAGGGAGTTGCTGGCGAGACGGTTCGCCCCGTGGACGCCGGTCGATGCGACCTCGCCGCAGGCGAAAAGGCCTTTAATATTCGTCTCGCCCATAAGCCCGGTCTTCACCCCGCCTATCATGTAATGCGCCGCCGGGGCCACGGGCACGAGGCTCTCGGTCATGTCCACCCCCGCCGCGAGGCAGGCCTCGTATATGTTGGCGAAGCGGGATTTGAGGTAGGCGGAATCCAGGTGGCGCATGTCGAGGTAGACGAAGCTCCTGCCGGATTTTTCTATTTCGACGGATATGGCGCGGGATACGATATCCCTCGGCGCGAGCTCGCCGAGGTCGCTGTACCTGTACATGAACCTCTCGCCCGTGCATCCGAGGAGGTGCGCCCCCTCGCCCCTGAGGGCCTCGGTTATGAGAAAGCTCGCCCCATGCTCGTTGTAAAACGCCGTCGGGTGGAACTGGAGGAACTCCATGTCCGAGATCGCCGCCCCCGCCCTGAAGGCAAGCGCTATGCCCTCGCCCGTAGAGCTCTCGGGGTTCGTCGTCCGCTCGAAGAGCGCCGAGGCCCCGCCCGTCGCAAGTATCGTCGATTTTGCGCGGAACAGTATCGGCTCGAACCCGCTCCCCAACGCCAGCGCGCCAGAGCAAGATATGCCGTTTGATAGGAGCTCGACGACGCCCGTGCTCTCGAATTTTTTTATCGACGGGTTCTTCTCGACGGCGGCTATGAGGAACTTCACCATCTCCCTGCCCGTCGAGCTCCCGCCCGCGTGGAGAACGCGCCTCTTCGTGTGGCCACCTTCGAGGCCGAGCTCGAGCCCGGTCTCGGACGAATCAAACTTCATGCCTTTTTCTATGAGCTCTATTACGCGCTCGCGGCCTTCGTTGACCAGCACCTCTACGGCCTTCGGGTTGTTGAGCCCCCTTCCCGCGCGCATGGTGTCCTCTATGTGAAACCAGGCCGAGTCGTCCGGGTCGACGACGGCGGCTATACCACCCTGGGCCCAGTAAGAATTACTTTCCTCGACCGTCGATTTCGTGAGGAGCGTCACGCTCCCGAAGCCGGCCGCGTAAAGGGCCGCGTAGAGCCCGGCAAGGCCGCTGCCTATGATTAGAAAGTCGGAATATATTTCCGCGGGCGGAGGGCCGCCGGCATCTTTAACGCTCATATGATATTACCGTTCGTCATTGGGGGATTCAGCCCTGGCCCGGATCTATGGATTCGAGGAGCGCCGCTTTTATCTCGGCGATCCTCTCGGGGTCGGCTATTTTCTTGCCGTTCATGTCCACGACGTAAAACGCGTCGACGACTTGGTCGACCTTCGTCGAGATTTTTGCGTATTCGATCGAGAGACCGAGGTCTCTTATGGTCTTCGTAATGTCGTAAAGGAGCCCGGACCTGTCGTACGTGTAAATGTCGATCACGGTCGCCGCGTCCGAGGATTCGTTGTCGAGCATAACCCTCGACGGGTATTGCTGCGGTATGGACTTGCCGTAGAGGGGTTTTTCGAGCTTCCTCTTCGCGACGAGCTCGCCGACGTCGATTTCCTTCGCGAGGACGCGGCTCATGTTGTCCCTGAGCCTTGCCCATGCCTCGTCGTCTACCCCGAGCGACGAGCCGAGGCGGTTCAAATAGAAGACGTCGAGTATCCTGCCGTCGCTCCTCGTCGTGATCCTCGCCCCGAGTATGTTAAAGCCCGAAGCCCTTATGACACCGCAGAGGCGCGAGAATATACCCGGCTCGTCGAAGCCCCAGAACGTAAACTCGTTGTAATCCTCTTCGGGGAAGAACAGGATGTCCATGCCGACCGCACCCTTGTACTTGTCTATCAGGCCGATGTGATAGGCGATCTTGTAGGCCGAAAATCCGAGGAAATAAGACTCGGGCATGGCCTTTAATATCTCGCCCGCCTTCTTCCTCGATATCCTGGGGCCGGTTATCTTGATGACCTCTCCGATGATCCTCTCCTGTCTTGCGACCGGGTCTTCGACCTTGAGAACCCCCCTTTCGAGAACCTTCGCCGTCCTTATGAAAAGCTCCTTCAGGAGCATCCCCTTCCAGTTCGTCCAGACGTCGGGCCCGACGGACTTGATGTCGGCGTAGGTCAGGAGATAAAGGAGCGAGAGGGTTTCGAGCGTCTTCACCGACTTTGCGAAACGCACTATCAAACTGTAGTCGTGTATGTCCCTTCGCTGCGAGAAGTGAGACATTATAAGATGGTTCTTCACCAAAAATTCGAGCTGCTTTCTCTCCCCGTCGTTGAGCCCCATACGCTTGGCTATCCTGGGGATCATCGCCGCTCCCTTTTCGGCGTGCCCTTTTCCTTCACCCTTCCCCATATCGTGAAAGAGGCAGGCCAGGTAAAGGACGTGCCTGTTTACGAGCGACTCCGCCGTCTTCGTAAGGAGCGGAAGCTCTTTTTCGTATCTGTAACTCAGGAGATTCTCGATCTCCCTGACCATGAATATGGAATGGACGTCCACGGTGTAGACGTGGTAGGCGTCGTGCTGCACCATGCAGACTATCTTCCCGAATTCGGGGATGTAGTTGCCGAGGAACCGGAGCCTGTTCATTTCCATCAGAGTTTCGGCCACGTTCTTTCCTTTCTTGAGTATCCTGAGGAAAGAGGCGTTCAGCTCCGGATTGGACCTGATCTTCTCATCCATCTTGCCGATGTTGACGTTCTCGCGTATAAGGTCTAAAAGATAGTTGCTCATCCGCACCTGGTGCTTGTTCGCGTATTCGAACGCCTTCATGAGGTTTGCCGGGTTTTCCGTGAATATGTTCACGTTCGAGACCGAGAGAACCCCGCTCTGTATGATAAAGCCGCTGTCGAGATGTATGGTTTTGGACGCCCTTATTCCGGACCTCTGGTCCATAACGCACTTTTCGATGAGCCTTCTCGACTGCTCGGTGAGCTCGTTTCCGCGAAGGTAGTAGATGCGCATGAACCTCTCGACGGCGGGGAGGTCGGCGTCCTTGAACCCCAGGAATCTGGCTATCTTCTCCTGGAACTCGAAGCCGAGCCTGTCCTCCATACGGCCCGCGAGGTAGTGAAGCTCGGACCTTACCAAGAGAAGAAAATTCAGGCTCTTCTCAAAGATCCTGATCTCGTTCTCCATGAGTATCCCTTTGGGGAGAAGCTCGGCGAAGGTTTTGACCTTGAACTTGGCCTGCGCGATCCAGAGCGCGTAGTGTATGTCGCGGAGCCCGCCCTCGCCCTCCTTGACGTTGGGTTCGAGGAGATATACGGACCTTCCGAAACGGTTTATCCTGCTTTCGTTTTCCGCTATTTTCTGCTGAATGAATTTATGCGATACGGACGGGAGAAGCTCGGAAAAGAGCTTTTTGTTCAAATCGAGGTAGAGCCTCTCGTCCCCGGCTACGTGCCTCGAATCCAGGAGAGAGGTCAGTATAGTGGTATCCTCGTCCTCGGATAGCTCCATGCATTCGTCTATCGTCCTAACCGAATGGCCGACGTCGAGCTTTAAGTCCCAGAGGAGATAGAGCAGCTTCTCCGTGATCTCCTTGGCCAGCGTCTTGTGCCGCGGCTTGTAGAGGATCATTAGGTCGATATCGGAATACGGGCAGAGCTCGTTCCTTCCGTACCCGCCGAGGGCGATCACGGCCACGTTGGCAATGTCGTTGAACCCGAGCTGCGAAAGCGCCTGCCTTATAAGCTTGTCGATTACCTCGGACCGTTTCTTGGCGAGGAGGCTTCCCGAAAGCGCCTTGTTCCGCTTGGCCTTGTTGTTGTGATATTCCTTAAGCTCGGCGAGCTTCCTGTCGAGCCTTCCCCTTAAGCTCCTGCTCGACTCCGGCTCGTCCGTCATAAGATTTACGGCTTTGCTCATGTGCCTGCTCTGCTTATTATATTACATCCATTATATTACATTGATACTTGCATATTACATTCATGCTTGGGGGCGTTAAACCGCGTCAAAGCTTGAGGCTTATCGACACGCCGTCCCTTATCGGGAGAACGGTGCTGTAAAATCCTTCCTCGGCGAAAAGGAGCCTCGCAAACTTCCTTACGCCCTCGGTGGCCGGCGAGTCGTCTTCGGGAGACAGCACCCTTCCGTGCCATAGCACGTTATCCGTTATAAACAGCCCGCCCCTCCTGAGTTTCGCGTACGCCTTTCCGACGAGGGGCGGATACCATTCCTTGTCGACGTCGTTGAACACGATGTCGAAAGGGCCTTTCTCCCCGTCGAATATTTCCAGCGCGTCTCCTACTCTTATTTCGACTTTATCCATGAGACCCGCGCGGGATAGGAAGCCCTCGGCCATTTCGGCGTTATCCCGGGAGGCGTCCGTCAGTATCACACGGCCGCGGCCGAGCACGGAAAGCGCCTTTCCGAACCAGTACGCGGAATAGCCGAAGCCCGAGCCGAGCTCTATAATCTCCTCCGCGCCGGATGTGAGCGTAAGCTGGTAAAGGAGCCTTCCGACCGAGGGGCCGACTATGGGGAAGCCGTTCTCGCGGGCGTATTCTTCCATCTCCCTCCGGACGCCGTCCGCACCGGGGGACAATGATTCGATATATCGTTCGATTTCAGGGTTGACTATGGGATGGTCCGGCCCGTGGGACTGGCTCATTTCTTTCCGAACTCCACGAACGTCTCGCTGTAGCCGCTCCGCTGGTTTTCGGCCCGGGCCATTACGAATAGAAGGTCGGAGAGCCGGTTAAGATAGATGAGGACGTTCTTCCCGACCCCTTCCTCTTCCATGAGCCTTACGACCTTCCTCTCGGCCCGCCTGGATACCGTCCTCGCGAAGTGAAGGTAGGCCCCTCCCGCGCTCCCGCTCGGGAGTATGAATTCCTTAAGAGGCTTTAACTCTTCGAGGAGCCCGTCTATGGAGGATTCGAGCTCCGCTATCCTGTCCCCGCCTATGCGCGGGACCTCGAACCCGGGGGGGCTCGCGAGCTCGGCCCCTATGATGAAGAGGTCGTTCTGTATGGCCTTAAGCGTCTCCGAAATACCCTCGTCGGCAACCATCGTCCTCGCGATGCCGAGGACGGCGTTCAGCTCGTCGACGTCGCCGTAGGCCTCCACCTTGGGCGAGGCCTTGCTCACCCTCTCCCCGCCGATGAGCGACGTGAGCCCCTCGTCCCCGGTCTTCGTATAAACCTTCGTTATACGGACTTTGGCCATAAGGGAATTCTAACCGAACGGCCTGCCCGCTTCAAACGGCCCGCAGGCGCGGCGGCGGGCGTGAAAGGGCGTTCTTAATCCTTTGACAGGCTGTTTTCGATGACTTCCGTTATGTGCCCCTTGGGAAGGGCCCCTATTATCTTGTCGTCGGGGGAGCCGTTCTTAAATAGTATCATCGTCGGTATGCTCCTGATCCCGAAGGCCTGCGCCGTGTAGGGGTTCTCGTCGACGTTCAGCTTTCCGACCTTTACCCTGCCCTCGTAATCCCCGGCAATCTCATCCAGAACGGGCGCGATAGCACGGCAGGGAGGGCACCACTCGGCCCAGAAATCGAGAAGTACGGGCACGTCCGACTTCACCACTTCGTCGTCGAAATTATCGTCTGTAATCTGTACCGTTTTTCCCATTCGATATCTCCATCAATTTATTTTTAACGGATTAGATAACAAATGACGCTTTATGGATTCAAAGCCCGGCCCACCGCGGGGGAGCCCCGGGATCAAGGCCGCGGCCCCCGGCGCGGACCAAACCCTTCCCCGTATGCTATACTCTAAGAAAGCCTGAGGGCAGTATATGGGTGGTAAATGGATTTATCTTCGCTTGATCTCAAGGACGTTTCCAATCTTTCGAATTTTTCGGGCATGGTGCCATTGTTCCCGTTATCGACGGTCGTCTTCTTTCCCAATACCCTTCTTCCCCTCCACGTTTTCGAGCCAAGATACAAACAAATGGTAAACGACGTCATTAAATCCGAAAGGATCATAGGCATGGCGCTTTTAAAACCTGGGTGGCAGTCGAACTACTACGGGAATCCGGATATTTACGACGTGGCCGGCATGGGAAGGATCGTGAGCTCCGAGACGTGCTCCGACGGGAAGATAAATATAGTCCTCTACGGCCTGAAGCGGGTGAGGATAACGGAGATAGTAAAGGACAAGCCCTACAGGCTCGCGCGGGTGGATATACTCGAAAACGCGCACGGGCCTAACGAAGAGAGCCTTCGGGTGCGGATAGAAGAGCTCGTCACGAAGTGGAACTTCACGCTCGGGGAAAAAGAGAAGGCCCACAGGATCAACGTCAACACGAAGCTGCCGCTCGACTGCCTCACCGACGCACTCGGCACGCTGATATTCTCGAATATATTCGAAAAGCAGATGCTCCTCGAAGAGCCGGGCATCGAGAAGAGGGCGGAGATAATAATAAAGGATCTCCAGACGAGGCTCGACATAGTCTCGGTCACCGCCGGAAAAAGCTCCGGCATACTCGACAAGAGGAATCTAAACTGATTCGGACCCCAGGAATTCGAGCACGAGCTCGTCCACCTCTTCCTGCCTTTCCCTCCAGAATCCGTGCCCCACGCCCGGGAACGTCTTAAGCAGCGCCCCTTTTATCAGAGATGCGAGCTCCCGCGTCTTCTTCGGCGAGGTCGTAAGGTCGGTCTCCCCGAGCATCACCAGCGTCGGGGCGTTTATGCCCGATAGGAGCTCCGTCGTGTCGTGCGTTTCGACCGCCTGGCTCTGGCCTATGTAGCCACGGAGCGTGTCCGGGCTCTCGGGAACGGCGGCCATCGTGGCTTTCAGCGTGGAGATGTTCTTCTCGATGTATTCCCTCGTGTAGCCGAGGTAAAGGGCCATCGTCCAGACGGCCTTCATGCCGACCTTCGATGCTATCTCTCTCCCCATGTCGAGTATGACGTTCCCCACCTCGTCGCGGGACGCAGCCGAGCATCCCATGACGAGCCTGCTCACCTTGTGAGGATGCCTTATGGCGAGCCACTGCCCTATCATGCCGCCCATCGACTTCCCCACGACGTGCGCACGCTCGATGCCGAGCGCGTCCATGAGCCCGGCCGTGTCGTCCGCCATGTCGGCCGTCGTGTATCCCGGCGCGGGCTTGTCCGAAAGCCCCGAGCCCCGGTTGTCGAATACGACCACCTTGAAGTGCTTCGAGTATATCGGCACCTGCGTCGCCCAGCTCTGCGCCTGGCTCCCGAGGCCGCCTATTAGGACGACCGGGTATCCCTCGCCGTGGACCTCGTAATATAATCTGACGCCGTCTACGTCCGCGTAAGCCATTAGTAGTCGTCCTCCGGTGTTATGGGTCTTTTCGATTCCAGATACTCGGCAAGTATATACACGGCCGCCATCTTGTCGATCACCTTTTTCCGCTTCTTCCGCGAGACGTCGGCTTCTATAAGGAACCGCTCGGCGTTCTTCGTGGAATAGCTCTCGTCCCAGAAATTTACGGGGATTCCGAATCTCCCGAGGACGGTCGAGGCGAACTTCTTTATCTCCTCTCCCCTACGTGTCATTCCCCCGTCGCCCCGCATCGGAAGGCCGACGAGGAGCTCGCCGGGCTCGTACTCCGCGATTATCTTCGAGAGCTCGGCCGTGTCGTGCTCGATATCCTTCCGCATTATCGTGGTCACGCCGTTGGCCGTAATGCCGAGGAGGTCGCTTACCGCGACACCTATGGTCTTCGAGCCGACGTCGAGCGCAAGTGTTCGTTTCATATGAATCGTCCGGGCGGGCGTACCGATATTGTAACATTATCGCGGGCTCAATCGGGAATGGTGTAAGGCATCAGTAAAGCGTCTCGTCGGTATAGGTATCGATCCTGTTCCGCCAGCCGGGAAGCCACCTCTTCTCGTTACGCCCGGGGGGAGAATTCTTAACCCGCCTTTCGAGGACGAACTCCGCCGACCGTGCGAATTCTTCGAGCGCCTCGGGGCCTGTCCCGGCCCCTTTCATATTGGCGAGCACCTGGAGGAGCCCCCACCCCTGCCCCTCGTACCTTTCGGACTCCGAGACCCCCTCGCCCTTGAAATTGACGTAGTCGATGAGGGCATACATCCCCATGCCGGACTCGGCGACGCGGTAGAACTGCCTTTCTATGTTACCCCTCATCTCGGGCGGGGCGGCCTTCAGCATGGCAGGGAGGCTCTTTTCGAGCCTGTCGGCTATGAAGGACGTCTGGAGCGCAAACGTGCCCAGTAGAAACTCCCTCAGGGAAACCATCCTCGGCGACTCGAATTCATTGTAAAATTCAGAGCGCGACTTCCACGGAAGATCGAAGGGGCGAAGGTCCCGAAGCCACTTCGGAATCGAAGCGCCTTCTGACTTCATATACTCGATCAGCGCGGGAAAGGTCTCGACGAAGCGGTACTCCTCACCCGCCGGATACCAGAGGAAGTGCCCTATGCCGAGAGAGGCGAACTCCTCCCCTTCGTTCCACGCGGTGAGGTTCGCGGGCTTTCCGCCCGCCTCGTTTTTGTATATGAGGGCGCCTATCCGGGCGAGCTCGCCCTCGGACAGGGGCAGCTCCCTCGCTATGGATAGAGAGAACGAAAGGCATAGTGCCGGTATGAAGGTTAAAGACGCAAGCGCCCGTCGCATACGACAGCCTCCGTAAATGAATTACAGATATATGCCGGAACAACCGAATATACGGCCTTTACCTGTATATATGGTGCTTGAGGTGCTCTTTATTGGTGATTCTTTCGAAGACTTCGCCGCACTTGTCGCATGCGTACCTGACCTCGGTCGGCGGGTGGCTTATGCCGCACCCGACCAGAATCCACCCGAAGATCGAGTAGCTCGGCTTGGGAACTATCCAGGAATTATTCCTCGTGTGTCCGCACCTGCATGTTTTCTCTGAAGATGTCTGCTCGCTCATGGTGTAATCGAACCGGCAAATATTCTAAACTGTTTTAGCCGCATATCAATATAACAGGATAATGGGCTCTCCGGCCCCCAAACCGAAGAGTATAGCGGACGGAAAGGCCTTTTGCGCGGGGGATTGGGCTATTCTGCGCCGGGAATGCCGGGCTTCCGGAGCCGCTTTACCTCGGAGCGGCGCTTCTTTTGGGAAAGCCTCTTTTCCCTGGACGCCGCAGTAGGCCTCGTTTTCCGCCTCGGTGTGGGCTTCACGGCCGCCTTCCTTACCATTTCGGTCAGGCGGTCGATTGCGTCCCTGCGGTTCTTCTCCTGGCTCCTGAACCTTTTCGCCTCGATAATGATTATCCCCTCGTCGGTCGCCCTGTTTCCGGCGATTTTGAGAAGGCGCTCCTTAACCCCGGATTCAAGGCTTTCCGAGCCGGCGGCGTCGAAACGGAGCTGCACCGCCGTCGAAACCTTGTTGACATTTTGCCCGCCCGGCCCCGAGGCGCGGACGAATTCGAGGCTTATCTCGTCGTCCGGGATGACGATATTCCGCGTTATTCTGGGCATGAATACAATTTATAAATCCGCGGGGAATTATTCAAGTGGTTTGTATGTAGAAGAGGATGAGAAGATAAAAAGCGGCGGGAGGGTTTCGCCTCTCCCGCCGCCTCGCCGGTTTTATCCGAATCGTTTATTCATCTTTAAGGCTCATTCCATATTCAGGCGTGCCGTAGCCGTGGGCCATCTGGAAGCCGCTGTAGGCTTCTTCGCCATGCTCGCTGATATCGAGGCCGGCTTCTTCCTTGTCCGGGGAAAGCCTGAGACCTACTATAGCCTTTACGATCATAAGGATTATAGAGGTTCCGACGAAGGAGAATATCCAGGTGACAGCCACGCCGACAAACTGTATCCAGAGCTGTTCGGGGTTGCCGAAGAAAAGGCCGTTCGCTCCGTCCGGGTTGACCGCCGTGGAGGCGAACAGCCCTGTTGCGAGAGCGCCCCAGGTGCCGCCTACGCCGTGTACGCCGACTACGTCGAGAGAGTCGTCATATCCGAGCTTTGGCTTAAGATTAACCGCAAAGAGGCACAGGACGCCACCGCCGAGGCCTATTATAATAGCGGCCATCGGGCTTACGAAGCCAGCGGCAGGAGTAATGGCGACGAGGCCGGCGACAGCACCGGTGGCCGCACCGAGGACAGTGGGCTTACCCCTCATCATCCATTCGACAAAAACCCATGCCAGGACCGCAGCGGCCGTGGCGAGCTGGGTTGTAACGAAGGCCGTGGCCGCGAGCCCGTTCGCCCCGAGGGCGCTGCCGGCATTGAACCCGAACCACCCTACCCACAGAAGGGCCGCACCGATGACGCTGAAGGGCAGAATATGAGGAGCCATTGGCAGCTTACCGTATCCGGTTCGCCTTCCAAGCAGCAATGCCGCCGCGAGGGCCGCAGCACCGGAGCTTATGTGAACGACAGTGCCGCCCGCGAAGTCCAGTGCGCCCATTGCGCCTATCCATCCACCGCCCCAAACCCAGTGGGCCAGCGGATCGTAGATCAATGTCGTCCATATAAGGGAAAAAAGAATAAAAGCGCTGAATTTCATGCGTTCGGCGAACGCCCCCGAGATAAGGGCGACGGTTATTATTGCGAACGTCATCTGGAAAACCATGAACAGGCTGTGGGGTATGGTCGACCCGTCAGCCGGCTCCGGCCCGACGCCGCTCAGGCCGAAGAAATCGAAGCCGCCGACCAGGGACGAGACATCACTCCCGAAAGCCAGCGTATATCCGATAATCGCCCACTGAATGCTTATAAGAGCGGCCAGGAAAAAGCTTTGCATTATAGTTCCGAGCGCATTCTTGGATCTGACAAGACCGCCGTAAAACAAAAACAGGCCCGGTATGGTCATCATCAACACCAGGGCCGAAGAGGTCAATATCCAGGCCGTGTCCCCGGTATCCAGGGTGGAGGCCTCTTCCTGAGCGAACGTCAGCTCTGGAAAGAGCACAACCAAAGCCAATAAAAACAACGCGCCAAGCGCCGGGAATTTATACTTCGAGCAGGTCCTTATCATTGACAATCCTCCTTTGTATTAGCTGGCTGATTTCAAAACGTAAAATGATTCGAGCATGTCCGAGACCCTCCTGCCAGTAATCAATCTCGTTTATTAGCTCTCTATGTTTGCAAACTGCATACCAGTTTGCATAATGAATTATTGTCAATGATTATGGGACATTGCAGGAGGCAATCTATAGAATCGTGCTTAAATCTTGAGCAAACAATCTTAAAATTTAAACATTAGGGCCGGTGACACCTCTTTTTCTGTGGGCACTCCGATGCGGCACGGACCGCACGGGAAACTGCCCCGAGGAAAGACAGCGCTCCGGTACACCCGGCAAAGCGCCCCGTAAGACATCTCGTATGTTCAGGTAACAGCCTGTCAGGATTGACATTTTCGGGTACCGTACGACGCCGGAAACGGTTCGGAGAATTTTATGGGAAATTGAAACGGGCGTATCCACGATACAGGAACGATTTTAACTCCCGGCTCGCGCGGCCGCCCGAATTTCGTCGTTATTCTTGAAGGTTTACGACGACCCTCCCCTTCTGGCCGCCTTTTAAAATGAGCTCTATCTGCTCGTCGAGGCCGTCGAGCGTGACCTCCGTTGCTATGCCGTCGAGGTCTATTTTCCACTCGCCCCCGAGCTTCGACCAGACCTTCCTTCTCGCGTCCATCGGGCAATAAGCGGAATCTATGCCGACGAGCGAAACGCCCCTCAGGATAAAGGGGTAAACGTTTATCGGGAGATCGCCCGAGGCCACGTTCCCGCAGCAGGTCACGACGCCGTGCTGCTTTGCGGATTTTATCGCGGTCGCCAGTATTTCGCCGCCCACCGTATCGACGGCCCCGGCCCACCTCCCCTTGAGAAGAGGCCTTCCGGATGTGTCCGCTGAATCCGCCCTGCTTATGATCTCCTTAACGCCGAGCCCGGTCAAAAATTCCTTCTGATCCGTCTTGCCGGTAGACGCGACCACGCTGTAGCCGGCCTTGGCCAGTATCGCGCACGCAACGCTCCCGACGCCGCCCGTCGCCCCCGTGACGAGGACTTCGCCCATGTCCGGCACGACGCCGTATTCCTCTATTTTGTAGACGGACAGGGCGGCCGTAAACCCCGCCGTGCCGTATATCATGCTCTCCCTCGCGGAAAGCCCCTCCGGCAGGCCGACCACCCACCCGGCCGGCACGCGTATGTACTCGCCGTACCCCCCGTCGGTATTCGCGCCGAGGTCGTAGCCCGTTACGAGAACCTCCTCCCCGGGCTTTATCTGCGGAGACGAGCTCTCCTCTACGACCCCCGCCGCATCTATACCCGGGGTATGCGGGTAGCCCTTCGTGACACCCTTGTTGCCCGTCGCCGAAAGGGCGTCTTTAAAGTTAAGCGAGGAATACCGGACCCTTATGAGCACCTCCCCATCCGGAAGATCGCCTACCGACCGCTCCTTGATGGACCTCGTGAACTTGCCGCCTTCCTCCTCTTCTACGACCAGTGCCCTGAATTTTTTGTCACTCATGGAATCGCCTCCTCGAAATTCCGCAGTTTCGCGCGGGGACGGGTTATATAAACACCCCTAAGAAATATTACCGAATATTCGGTAATGACAACCGCCGGCGGGGTTTTAAAGCCTGTTGCCCGCGGCTACGACGGGTGATATGCTTTGCATATACACAGAGAGTCCTGATCCGAAAAGGCAAATCGCTAGAAAGGGCGGGGCGCAAAGCCTGAGCCTAAAGGCCTCCCGGCCCACGGCAATCCGGCTGCCGAATAGAGGGACGACGAATTTTCATCCTGCCTTACTAAGCCCTCGAAACGGAGACGGACCGGGGAGGGTGGTATAGTGAAATACGGGGCTTATTTCCTTCTTCTGGCTTTTTCATTTCTTGCAATCGACGTTGCGCCCACAGTCGAGCTTACGACTGTGAAAGTCGCTGGCGGATTCGTGGACCCGCTCTATCTCGCTTCTCCCGTCGGGGATACCACCCGCCTCTTCGTGGTGGAGCAGAACACCGGACGCATCAGGATCATAAAGAACGGCGCCGTTCTTCCGGCGCCGTTCCTCGACATCGGGGCCAAGGCGTCGAGCGGCGGCGAAAGGGGGCTCCTCGGCCTCGCGTTCCACCCGAACTATTCCTCGAACGGGTATTTCTACGTCAACTACACGGACAACGACGGAAACTCGGTCATAGCCCGCTACAGGGTTTCCGGCAATCCCGACGTCGCCGACGCCGCGAGCGAAACCGTCCTCATGAACGTCACGCAGCCCTTCAGTAACCACAACGGCGGGATGATGGCCTTCAGCCCGAACGACGATTACCTCTACATCGGCGTGGGCGACGGCGGCTCGGGCAACGACCCCGGGAACAGGGCCCAGGACGGAAACGAGGTCTTCGGCAAAATACTCAGGATGGACGTCGGGAACGGCACCCTCTTCAGGGACGCGCCGGAAAACCCCTTCAGCAATAATCCGTCGTTTCTGGGCAGCATATGGGCCCTCGGGTTCAGAAACCCCTGGAGGTTCAGCTTCGACAGGCTGAACGGCGACCTTTACATAGCGGACGTCGGCGAAAGTGCGCGCGAGGAGGTGAGCTGGCAGCCGGGCGACAGCCAGGGCGGGGAAAACTACGGCTGGCGCTGCATGGAGGGCAAGGCCTGTACGGGTCTCTCGGGATGCACGTGCAACTCCCCCGGGCTGACGATACCCCTTCACGACTACGCCCACTCCGGCGGCAACTGCTCCATAACGGGCGGGTACGTATACAGGGGCGCCGACATACCCGAGCTCGACGGCACGTATTTTTACGCCGATTACTGTACCGGCAGGATATGGTCCTTCAAGCGGAGCGGCGGCGGCGCTGCGCAGCTCACCGAGCGCACGGCCGAGCTGAGGCCCCAAACCGGCGAGACCATAAACAACGTAACTTCATTCGGCGAGGACGACAGGGGCGAGATATATATCGTCGACAAGGACGGCGAGATATTCAAAATAGTCGCTAGAACTGGGCCGGGGCCCACCCCGACACCCGTCCCCACGGCTCCCCCCGCTCCGCAGCCGGGGAACCCAGTGCTCGGAACCCTTAATCCCGGGACGGCGGGGATGCGGAATACCGTCACCGTAACCGGCGCGCCGCCGGGAGCCAGGGTGAGATTCGCCTATTCCCTTCTTTCGACCGGGTTCACGGTTATAAGGGGCGGCGCATGTAACGGCCAGATACTGCGCCTGAGGGGCGCGAGCATAATAGCTTCCGGAACAGCCGATTCGGGCGGGCAGGCGACGCTGAGCCCGACACTTCCGTCCACCACCAGGGGAAGGACTATATACATGCAGGCGATAATCGAGAGCGGAACCACCTGCGCCCTCACGGACAGGGCGGCGCAGTCCATTGGCCGGGCCCAGGGGACGCCGGGAAGCGGCGGCAGAGGCCCGACACGTCCGTCACGGCCGGGTGGAGGATTCGGCGGTGGTAGCGGAGGATTCGGGGGCGGCGGCAGCGGACCGGGCAGAGGCGGATTAGGAGGCGGCGGATTTGGCCCCGGCGGGGGCTTCTTCGGCGGCAGATAGAACCCGCGTCAGATAACGCGCCGGCGTAGACGTATCTAGCGTAAAGCGGATCCCGGGTTTTAGGGGAAGGTTTTACTCTCCGACCGGGACGTAAATCTTTCGGCCGGAGCTCGCGAATTCCTTCGATTTCTGCTCCATGCCGGTCTTCACTGCGTCAGACTCGGTGAGGCCCTTCGACTTGGCGTAGTCCCTCACTTCCTGCGTTATCTTCATCGAGCAGAATTTCGGCCCGCACATCGAGCAGAAGTGCGCGACCTTGGCCCCTTCGGCCGGAAGGGTTTCGTCGTGGAACTCCTTCGCCGTGTCGGGGTCGAGCGAAAGGTTGAACTGGTCGTTCCACCTGAACTCGAACCGCGCCTTGCTGAGCGCATTGTCCCTCACCTGCGCCGCAGGGTGCCCCTTCGCGAGGTCTGCGGCGTGGGCGGCTATTTTATAAGTGATGACGCCTTCCTTGACGTCGGTCCTGTTGGGAAGGCCGAGGTGCTCCTTCGGCGTCACGTAGCAGAGCATGGCCGTCCCGTACCACCCTATCATCGCCGCTCCTATCGCGGACGTGATGTGGTCGTATCCGGGCGCTATGTCCGTCGTAAGGGGCCCGAGGGTGTAGAACGGGGCCTCGCGGCACCATTCGAGCTGCTTGTCCATGTTCTCCTTGATCATGTGCATCGGGACGTGGCCGGGGCCTTCTATCATCACCTGGACGTCGTGCCTCCAGGCGACTTCCGTAAGCTCGCCTATCGTCTTGAGCTCGGCGAACTGCGCCCTGTCGTTGGCGTCGGCGATGGAGCCCGGCCTGAGGCCGTCCCCGAGAGAAAAGGCTATGTCGTAGGCCTTCATTATCTCGCATATCTCTTCGAAATTGGTGTAGAGGAAGCTCTCTTTATGATGGGCCAGACACCACTTGGCCATTATAGAGCCGCCGCGCGAGACTATGCCCGTGACCCTGTCGGCCGTCAGGTGAATATATCCGAGCAGAACGCCCGCGTGTATCGTGAAATAATCGACCCCCTGCTCGGCCTGCTCTATGAGCGTATCGCGGAATATCTCCCACGTGAGTTCCTCGGCCTTGCCGTCGACCTTTTCGAGCGCCTGGTAAATAGGCACGGTGCCGACGGGGACAGGGGAGTTTCGCATTATCCACTCCCTCGTCTCGTGTATGTTCTTTCCCGTCGAGAGGTCCATTATCGTATCGGCCCCCCACCTGCACGCCCAGACGGCCTTTTCGACCTCTTCCTCTATGCTCGACGTGACGGCGGAGTTCCCGATGTTCGCGTTTATCTTTACGAGAAAATTCCTCCCGATTATCATCGGCTCTGATTCGGGGTGGTTGATGTTGGACGGGATTATGGCCCTTCCCTGCGCGACCTCGTCCCTTACGAATTCGGGGGTGATGTGCGTCCGGGGAATCCTCGCCCCGAAGCTCTCGCCGGGGTGGTATTTAGCGAGCTCTCCGAGGCTGCCCCTGAGCTCGTCTATGCGCTGGTTCTCGCGTATGGCGATGTACTCCATCTCGGGGGTGATTATCCCCTTCCGCGCGTAGTGCATCTGCGTTACGTTCGCGCCGGGTTTGGCACGGAACGGTTTTCTCACGTTCCTGAACTTGATCGCCAGAACGCCCGACTTCCCGGCCGAGGCGCGCGCGAACCCGGAAGAAAACTCCGGAAGCTCCTCGACGTCACCGCGTCCTATAATCCAGGAGCTTCTGAGGGGTTCGAGCCCCTTGTGGACGTCTATTTCCTTCGCCGGGTCGGTGTAGGGGCCGCTCGTGTCGTATACGGTAATGGAGGAGTTCGGCTGCGGCGCACCGTTATCGCCGAACCCGGGGGCCGAGCTCCCGACCTCTATCTCGCGCATCGCGACTTCTATGGGATGGAGCCTGCCCTTGACGTATATCTTCCTGGAATTCGGAAACGGGCTCCGGGTTATCGCGTCGCGCCCCGGTATTTTTTCCCGTTTTGTATTTATTCCCATCGGATAAAGCTCCCTTTTAATTCTTTACGCACCTTACCCCGGGCAGGGGCCCTTGCGATTAGTATAAGAGTAACCACCCCAAAGCGCAATCGAGAAGGGATTGTGTAAGCCGGGCCGTCCTGTAAAATAAACCCATGCCGGAGATAATCCTCGGGATCGAAAGCTCGTGCGACGAAACGTCCGCCGCCGTCATCACGGACGGGCGCAGGGTACTGTCCAATATCGTCGCTTCTCAGGCCGACATACATAAGGAATACGGCGGCGTCGTCCCCGAGATAGCGTCGAGAAAGCACGTCGAGCTCATACTCGCCGTGATAAAGAAGGCGCTCACGGAAGCCGGCGTCGAGAAGAGCGGCATTACCGGCGTCACCGTCACGAGCGGCCCCGGCCTCATCGGGGCTCTCATGGTCGGGCTCTCGGCGGCCAAGGCGCTCGCCTACGGCCTGGGCGTGCCGCTCATAGGGGTGAATCACCTCGAAGCGCACCTCGCCGCCGTCCACATAGAGCACGACGTCGAGTTCCCGTTCGTCGGGCTCGTCGTATCGGGAGGCCACACGAGTCTTTACTTCGTTGAAGACTATACCCACTTAACGATACTCGGGAAGACGAGGGACGACGCGGCGGGCGAGGCGTTCGACAAGGCCGCGAAGCTCCTCGGCCTCGGATACCCGGGCGGCGTACAGATAGACAGGCTGGCAAAAGAAGGAAACCCCGAAGCGGTCAAATTCCCGAGGCCGTTCAAATCCTCTTCGACGTTCGATTTCAGCTTCAGCGGGCTGAAGACGTCGCTGGTCTATTACCTGAGGGAGCATCCCTCTCCCGACGACCGGGAGCTCCGCGACATTTGCGCCGGGTACCAGGAGGCGATAGCCGAAACCCTCGTCGAGAAGGCCCTCCTCGCGGCCAGGGCGCGAGGGGTGAAAAGCGCCGTCATGGCGGGCGGGGTCGCGTGCAATTCCAGGCTCCGCGCCCTTGCCTCGGAGAGGTTCGGAGAAGAAGGGATGGGCGTCTACATACCATCCCCCGTTTACTGTACCGACAACGCGGCGATGGTAGGCGTCCTCGGCTCCTATGCCTTCAGGGAAGGCAGGACGTCAGACCTCTCGCTCGGCCCGTTTTCGACCTCGCGCACCAAATACGTCAGGGGAAAGGGCGAGCTCGCGAAAGCCTCCCCCGCTCAGTCCTCGTAATCGACGACCGCCCTGTCGGTACGGATCTCCCCTACGAAATCCACTATCTTGAGGTGCTCCGGATGGTTCTGGTACGCGTCGAGCCCACGCCTGTCCTCAAACTCCGAGTAAAGGACGACGTCGAACGCAGCCGGCGAGGAGTTAAAATTAATCCCGACCTCGAGGGCCTTTATGTCCTCTACCCGGTCCTTTAAATCTTCGAGCGATTCCTTTAACTTCTTCGCATTCTCTTCCCTGGACGCCCCCGCGGCGAAATCCTTCAGTCTCCACATTACGATGTGCTTTATCACTTCGTATCCTCCTGGGCCGGTATATTTTATAACCCCGAAATATCGAATCCCCGGCCTTTTGATTTTTCCGGGGAAGCAAATAGAATAATACTAACCGGAGCACGGGATTCCGCACAACGGGGGGCGTGCGGGAGTGATTCAGGCCCGGTCACCCTGTCCTTTTTGTTATACTTTAAGTCTTTTAGCACAGAACATAAGCGAGGCGGTCGGGAGAATAAGCATTGGCTGTTACGGAAGTCGAAGAGCCCGGACGGGGCAGGAAAACTTACGACCTCAAGATTATAAAATGGCTTTACGGATTCACGGGCCCGTACAGGAAGTACATGTTCCTCGCGCTCGTCCTCATGCTCGTGACGGCGGCGCTCGAGCTCGCCGTCCCCTACATCGCCAAGGTCGCCGTCGATAAATACATATACCCTTCCTGGAGGGCTGCGTCGTTCGAGGGCGAAGCCGGTAAAAAACCCGGGGCGGAAGAGCTAAAAAACAAGCTGCTTACTCTTAACCCCTCGCTCGTCGTCAAGCTCGGCGCTGACTCCTACCTCGTCGATACATCGGGCCTCGGAAACGAGGACAGGAGCGACCTCGAAAAGCTCGGCATCGCGGGCGGCGAGAAATTCCTCGTCATAAAACCCGAAGAGCTCCCGGCCGGAGACCGCGCCGAAGTAGGCGGGATAATACGCAGATACCCCGGTGCGTTCAGGGAGGCCGGCGGGGTGTATTACATCGGCTACAGCGCGCTCAAGGGCCTCGGCCGTAGCGACCTACTCACACTCAGGAGCGGCGAGATAAAGGAAGTCGGCATACTGGCCGCCGTGCTCTTTTTGTGCCTCACCGGCATATTCGTATTCAGCTCCGCGTTCACTTATCTTCTAAACTATTCCGGCCACAGGATAATGCACACGATAAGAACGGGGGTTTTCGAGCGTACACTCCGGCTGCCGCAGGCGTTCTTCGACAAAAACCCGGTCGGCAGGCTGACGACGAGGGTCACGAGCGACGTCAACGCCATAAACGAAATGTACACGTCCGTCGCCGTCCAGTTCGTAAAGGACATACTCGTCGTCATAGGCGTATTCGCGGTCATGTTTTACATGAACGTAGAGCTCACGCTCTTCGTCGCGCTCTTCACGGTCTTCCTCTGCTTCTTCGCCGGGCTCTTCAGGATGAGGCTCAAGACAGTTTACAGGGACGTCAGGCGCTCGATCGCCAAGCTTAACGCATTCGTCCAGGAGAGCGTACGCGGCATAGTGCTCATAAAGCTCTACAACCGCGAGATGCAGAACTTCGAAAGGTTCAAGGACACGAACAGGGAAAATTTCAAGGCGAACATGGACCAGCTCTGGGTCTACGCGACGTTCAGGCCGTTCATAGAATTCACGAGCGTCTTCACCGTGGCCTTTATCATATGGTACGGCGGCCTCAAGGTGCTCGCGCTCGACCTCACGCTCGGGGCGCTCATCGCATATCTTTACTATGTAAGGATGCTGTTCAGGCCGATCATGGAGCTCGCGGAGAAGTACAACATCTTCCAGTCCGCTGCGGCGGCGTCCGAGAATCTCTACGACCTCTCTCACGAAGAGGTGGAGCCCACGGGCGGCGTCATCGAGGGGCCGGTTAAGGGCAGGCTCGAATTCAGAAACGTCTGGTTCTCGTATAACGGGGCCGACTGGGTGCTGAAGGATATCTCGTTCGCGATCGAGCCCGGCGAAACAGTTGCGCTCGTCGGCCTCACCGGCTCGGGGAAAACCACGATAGTGAACCTGATACTCCGGTTCTACGACCCCGACAGGGGGCACATATATCTTGACGGCGTGGACATAAAAGACTTCGACCCCGAATTTCTGAGGAGCAAAATAACCGCCGTATTCCAGGACCTCTTTCTCTTCGGGAAAAAGCTCTCCCGTGACGGTCAGGACGAGTTCTCGCGCTCGATAGAAATAGACGAGATAAAAAATAACGGCGGCGTGATATCCTCGGGGGAAAAACAGCTCGTCTCACTCGGGCACGCCCTTTCGAGGGACGCCGGGATACTCATCCTCGACGAGGCGACTTCGAGTATCGACGCCCGCATCGAAAGGAATATCCAGAAGGCGCTCCGGAACGGCAAACACGAGCGGACGACGCTCATAATCGCCCACAGGCTGTCTAACGTGAGACACGCCGACAGGATAACCGTCCTCCACAAGGGCGAGATATCCGAGACCGGAACACACGCCAGCCTGATTTCACACAAGGGAATCTACTACAACCTCTACGAGCTCCAGAGCGAAATGCAGCGCTTCTCGCTCCTGGCCGACTAGGGGCGGGGAGGCCGGAGATTACGTTCATAGAAACACATCTGCTTTCCGGCCGCAAAAAGAAACTCACCGCATACCTCGGCATGAGAGAGGAGCTGCCCGCGGAAGGGCTCCGCATGGCCGTCTGCCCGCTGCCCGTGACGATCATCGGCGGGCTCACGGGGACCGAGGGCGGCCCGGCGCTCGGCTTCAGCGCGGGCGACTGGGCGCTCCTGGCCTTCATGCCGAACGACGAGGGCAGGGTCAGGCTCTACAGCACCGATTATCCCGGCATAACGGAATTTTCCCTCGGCAACCTGAAGACTCCCGCCCGTGGAGACTGGGGAAGATACGCCGTCTGGGCAGCCCGGACGCTCAGGGACCGCTACGGAATCGAAACGGGGTTTACGGGCGTACTCAGCCTGCCGCGGATTTCCGTCGAGGCCGGCGGGCACGCGGCTGAGTCGATGCTTTTACTCATAGCCCTCGGCGCGGTGAACGGCATAGGGCTTTCGCCGAAGGACGCGGCCGGGCTCGCAAAGGAGATGGACGACGAATACGCAAAATCCCTCGAAAGCCCTGCATGGAGGGCTATTGCCGCCCACGGGAGGAAAGGCTCGCTCCTCTACGCCGATACGGCGACCGGAAACGCAGTACACTATCCCGGGCCCGAAAGAGAAGATGCGTTTCGTATAATGACCGTCTACTCCGGAATGCCCGCAGGCGCGCTCACGGACGTGCTCAGGGCACGCACGGGGGAATGCAGGAATGCGGCGGGATTCCTCGGCATAATGGGAGGGCTCAGATCCGCGCCGACGCTGTCTCACGTTCCGGAGAAGGTGTTCGCCGAAAAATCCGGAAAGCTGCCCGAGGAGCTCAGGCGAAGGGCCTCGCATTTCTACGCCGAATCGTCACGCGCCGTATCCGGCGCGGCCGCGTGGAAGGCGGGCGACCTCGTAAAGCTCGGGAGGCTCATGAACGAATCTACGGAGAGCACGCTTAATAATTACGAGGCGGGCGACCCGGCCGTCAGGTCACTCGTCGAGATCATGGGCGGCACGGACGGAGTGTACGGATGCGCGTACGACGGCGGCGTCTCGCTTACGGGCCTCGTCCATAAAGACTTCCCCGAAGAGGCCGGAGAAGGGATCCTCAAAGTCTTCGCCGACAGGCATCCCGAGCCCGGAGATAAAGCCGCGGTCTATTTTTCCGGCACCGGCGACGGCCTCAGGATAGTATAGGAAATCCACCACTCGCCCCGATTAATGTATCCGCATCGATTGGGAAATAAGCCTGTATTACGGGGCAGAACTGTTCTTTGCATATAGAGCCGTCGTGAATTTTAAAAAAGTTTAGGTATCCTAATTCCCGGAAGATACCTTAAACAAAGCGGTAGAGGCTGATGTCGATATTCGACCCTGTATACAGGCAGAAGAACATTGGGGGCCAGATAGCCCGGACATTATTTCACATCGGTCAGGCTGTAAAAGGAATGTTCTGGGACAAGAGCAGGCTCGAGCACCTCACCCCGGCGCAGGTCAAGTCGCTCCTCTTTATCAACTACACCAGACGCGACGCTATAACCATAGGCAACATGGCGAAATATCTAAGCTGTACCCCGGCCACGGCGAGCGGCGTTATAGATTCCCTCGAAAAGAAGGGCCTCATAATGCGAAGCCGCGACCCCGAGGACAGGCGGAGGGTGCACCTCTCGCTAACCCCCGACGGGGAGAGGGTCGCGGGCGAAGTCGAAAATATAGGCAACGAAATCGAAGAAATCATATCCTCCTTCACCCCCGGGGAGCAGAAGATTCTCGAAAGGCTCCTCGTCACCATCGCCGAGAAGCTGATGGAAAAGGGCCTGATACTATCTTCCGACATATGCACGGACTGCTGCTTCTTCAAGAAAGACACGAACCGCGGCAACTCCAAGCCCCATTACTGCGAAAACCTTCACATAATGCTCAGCGAAGAGGACACCTGCAAAGAGTGTCCCCACTATAAAAAAACCTTCAATTAATAATCAAAAAATTTTTTGCTACTAATATTTAGGATTCCTAAATATTAGGTATACTAATGAACATCAACCGAGTATTTCAGGGCGTGCCATGAAGCTGAGACAATATTCTTACCTTGAAGAAGAGGAGAGGGGCGGAGACCACTCGCTCGACGAGGAAGAGTCTTCCGTCGACTTCGATCCGGATTTGGATGACGAAGAGCTTTCCGAGGAAGAGGACAGAGAAGAAGATTCCGGGCGCGGAAGCACGGCGGCGGACAGGAACTACAGGCTCCTTTTCGCCTATTTCTCCGACCTTAACAAGGAGACGCTCCTCACCAGGCGCGGCGAAGCCGTCCTCGCGGCGAAGATTAAGGCCGCCGAGGCCGGCGCTGAAAAGATATACAGGCTCCTCAGCCCCGGCAGGCGCGGGAAGCGCGGCGAAACGAGGAGCCCGGAAACCCTGGAGGCGCTGTACTCCTCTTACAAATCCATGTCGAGGCGCGTTCAGGACAAGTTCATAAAGTCTAACCTCCGGCTCGTAATAGAGCTCGCCAACAGGTTTACGGGAAGGGGCCTCCCCCTGACCGACCTCATACAGGAAGGCAATATCGGCCTCATGAAGGCCGTCAAGAAATTCGACCATACGAAGGGATTCAAGTTCTCGACCTACGCATCGTGGTGGATAAACCAGTCCCTGTCGCGGGCGGTTATGGAGCAGACCCACATCATCCCCATACCCGTCTACCTCCAGGAGCTCTCGGCCAAGGTGTTTAAGGCCAAGACCCGCCTCGAGCGGGGAGGCGTCGAGCGCCCGCACCCCGAGCAGATAGCCGAGGCGACGGGGCTGCCGACGGACGCCGTGAGCGCGATACTCAGGGGAAACGACCTCGTCATACCGCTCGAATTCGCCCCCGGCGACGAGGACTCGAAGACCTATCTCGACATCACTCCCGATCCCGACGCCAGGATGCCGGAATACTTCATCACGACGAGGTCCATCACGGAAGAGGTCAGAAGCTCGCTCGGGCTCCTGTCCGAGCGCGAAAGGGACATCATAAAAATGAGGTTCGGAATAGGCTACAACGAAGACCACAAGCTCGACCAGATAGCGGGCAAGTACGGCCTCAGCCGCGAGCGCGTAAGGCAGATAGAGAAAGAAGCGCTTACGAAGCTAGCGGACTCCGAGCACGGACGCGTTCTGAAAGGCCTCCTTAACTAATCGGATTTATTTCGCGGGGACAAACCGGAAACGGCGGCTCACCGTCAGTTATTCGACGCGTTCCTGAACTGTATGGTATCGGGAAATGGGAATCTCGTATGCTCTTCCTTGCCGTCGAGCTCTTCCACGTCCCGCGCGCCGAATTCGCGAAGCCGCGCTATGACTTCGAGGACGACCGTCTCCGGGGTCGAAGCGCCCGAGCTCAGCCCGACGACCATACCTTCCCTGAACATGCTTCTGTCCAGGTTGTCGGCGCCTTCGATTAGATAGGCGTCCTTTATACCGCTTGCCTTGGCGACCTCGACGAGCCGGTTCGAGTTCGAGCTCTCGGGAGAGCCCATGATGAATATAATGTCCGCCTGTTTGGCGAGCGCCTTCACAGCGTCCTGCCTGTTCTGGGTAGCGTAGCATATATCCAGCTTCGATGGGCTGACTATACGCGGGAACCTCCGCTTCAGGGCTTCGAGTATCTCCCTCGTATCGTCCACGCTGAGCGTCGTCTGCGTGACGTAGGCGACCTTGTCCGGGTCATCGATCTCGAGGCCCTCGGCCTCTTCGACGGACTCGACGACCACGACCTGGGCCGGGGCCTCGCCGCTCGTGCCTATGACCTCGACGTGGTTCCTGTGCCCTATCATGACTATCGTATAGCCGAGCTCGGCGTAGTTCCTGACTTCGTTATGCACCTTCGTGACGAGCGGGCATACGGCGTCCACGACCTCGAGCCCGCCGTCGAGGGCCTCGTTCCACACGGCGGGGCTGACCCCGTGCGCGCTGAATATGACCTTCGCGCCCTCGTCGCTTATCTCGCTCAGCTCCTCGACGAACTTGACCCCTTTTTGCTTCAGGGTCTCGACGACGCGCTTGTTGTGCACTATGGCGTGGCGGACGTATATCGGCGGGCCGTAGGTTTCGAGCGCACGCTCCACCATCTCTATGGCGCGGTCCACCCCGGCGCAGAACCCCCTCGGCTTGGCTACGATAACACGCATACAAACTCTCCTTCCATAATAATACACGCTTCGGCGTGCGGTTCATAACCCCCGCAGCCGCCGAAGCCGTCACGAGCTCAGATAGCCATCGACGAACGCGTAGAATTCCTCGCGGTTATCGAGCATGATCCAGTGGGAAGGCATGCTGAATTCCCTGAGATCGAGCCCGTTCGCCGTGATGTATCCCTTGGTCGAATTCATGACGGGCCTCGCCCCTGCGCAGTAGACCCTCCTGACCTTAAGGTCCCGGTAGGCTTCCGAGATCTCGTTGTTCCCGTCCTTGTCCTCGCCGGCAGCCCTGTCCACAAGCTCGGCGGCCGTCTTGGCGAAAGCCGCGGGATCGCACTCGATGACGGAATCGTAGTACCTTATCGTCGAGGCGCTTTCGAAATCCTCCAAGGCGCGCTTCTTGAATCCCCCTTCGCGGAGCCAGTACCCGAACTTCGCCATATCGTAACCGCAATCCTTGAGCGCGTTCACGGCGTTCGAGGACTCGAGGAGCGTTTCCCGGGCTATGCACCCCTCGGCGTTGACGAGCTTTTTGATTATCCCGGTGCTGTCGTCCCTGCACATGTACGTTCCCAGAACGCCGCCGTACGAATGTCCGACCACGAAGACCTCGTCGAGCCCGAAATGCCCGATAAGCGCGAACATGATTTCCACCTGGTGCGGGAGGGAATAATTCGCATCCTTATCGGTCTCCACTTTCCGGCTTCTCCCGAAGCCGAGGAGGTCGGGGACGATAAGCGAGCGGTTCCTGAGCAAACCGAACGCGTCGAAGAAACATCTCCCGGATTCGCCGAGGCCGTGTATGAAAAGCACGGGCGGCCCTCCCCCGTCTTTTATCCTGTGCCTGACGAATATATCGAACCCCAGCAGGTTTATAGATTCAGCTTTCACGACGTCACCTCCCTGTTCAGTCACGGTAGCGTGTATAGTCGGGTTAAACGGATGATTTGCCCTTCCGTTCCCCACGCTGTTATATTATGAATTGAGTCAACGGAATTCCCAGTCTTTCATTCAAAAATCCGGCATACGGGGTATGCGTTTAAAAGCTCATGCGCTGGCAAGGCAAATAGATGAAGAGGTGACCGAAATGAGACTCAAGGATAAAGTAGCCATTATAACGGGCGGATCGTCCGGCATCGGGAAAGCGATAACACTCGGATACCTCCGCGAAGGCGCGAAGGTCGTTATCTCCGCATTGAGAGAGCCCCAGTGTGTGGAAACCGTAAAGGAAGCCGAGGCTTTCGGCGGCGAGGCGGCGTATTTTGTGATGGACGTCTCGGACCTCGGAAAGCACAAGGAGCTTATAGACTTCACCGTAGACAAATTCGGCAAGGCCGACATACTCGTCAACGACGCCGGATACGCACGGCGCGAGGGAATCTTCGACGTCACTCCGGAAGACTGGGACAAGATGATGGACATAAATTTAAAGAGCGTCTTCTTTCTGTCGCAGGCCTTTGCGAAACAGGTAATCAGCCAGGGGGCTTCGGGAAGGATAATAAACATAGGCTCGGTCGCGGGGGCGATGGACATGCACCCGATATCGATAGCCTATCACGCCGCCAAGAGCGCCGTCATGCAGCTTACGAGGGTCATGGCGGTGGACCTCGCGCTGAACAATATCACAGTGAACTGCATCGGGCCCGGCTCGACGATAACGCCGCTGTCCACATCCGCCAATCCCGAGTACGACGAATACATGACGAGCGGCATACCCGAGGGGAGACGCGGTCAGCCCGAGGACATGGTGCCCCCGGCCGTGATGTTCGCTACGGACGAGGCCGCGTACATTACGGGGCAGACTATATTCGTCGAGGGGGGTGCAATGTCGATTTATCTCGGAAAGTCCGAGCCCGGTTTCAAGACCTAGGGGATCGGGTCCGGGCGGAGGAGGAAGTCGGCTTTCTCCCTGTGCTCGGCGGCGTAGTCGAGGTAGCCGTCGAAAAACGCCTTTTTCTTTACGAGCCAGTCCTCGCGGGTCATGTGGCGCACCGACTCGTCCCTCGGCTCGGCCCTCCCGAGGGCGACGTCAGGCGGGACGTCCACGAACACCCTGAAGTCAACGTACCGGCCGAGCTCGCCGTCGAAGGAGAAGAGCCCTTCGAGTATGAAATACCTGCACCCGGACGGGTCCAGGGTGAGGCTCCCTTCGAGAAGGCCGTTTTCGTTCCTGTAGAGCCCCGTGAGCTCGACGGCTTTCCCGCTTTTAACGGACCTGAGGGCGTCCCTCACCTTATCTATGTCGTACCAGCGGCGGAGATCGACGTCCCCCGCCCTCGCCCTCTCCTCCCATTCGTGGCGGCAGATACAGACGAAGAGGTCCATCGCGAGAAGAAGCGAGTGCGGTGACAGAGCCTCCCTCAGCTTCTCTCCGAAGTAGCTCTTGCCGCTTCCGATAGAGCCGTCGACGGCGATTACGGCGGGAAAATCACCCGCCCGCTCGACAATCCTGTTCGCAATGTCCTTGAGGTCGATACGGCAATTATAATGCGTCAAAACACCCCGAGCAACTTGAGCGCAATGATGAATATAGCGACCACCATTATGCGCCTGATGACCTTTTCACCGCCCTTGACCGAATATCTCGCCGCCCACCATCCGCCGAGCCCGTTCCCGGCCGCGAGCGTAAGGCCGAGGACCCAGTTAACGTTGCCCGTCCAGATGAATATTATGAGCGCCGGTATGGTGAACACCATCGTAAGGAACATCTTGTGCATGTTCACGTAGACGAGGTTCATCCTCATGAGATGATAGAGCGCGGCCATAATGAGAAACCCGACGCCGACCTGTATGAACCCGCCGTAAAACCCGACGGCAAGCATGGCCGGGTAAACGAGCCACGTGTTCCTCTCGACGAGGGCATCTGCGCTCAGTTTCTTCTGGGGTATGAGCATCGTGATTATGATTCCTATCATGACGACGCCCAGTATGCGGTCGAACCAATCGTTACTGATATTGACGGCGACGAGCGCGCCGACGACGGCCCCCGGTATCGTGAAAGCCGCCAGCTTAAGGCTCTTCTCAAGTGCCGAGACCTTTTCGTTCCGGAAGGAGAGCGTGGCTAGTATGCTCTGGACGAGTATGCCGACGCGGTTCGTGCCGTTCGCGGCGGCGCTGTCGAGGCCGATGAATATGAGAGCGGGAAGCGTCAGGCTGGAGCCTCCCCCCGCCATGACGTTTATAACTCCCGACAGGACGCCTACTCCGAAGAGAATCAGAATTTCCAGGTACTCAGGCATAAATACCGCGCATTCGAACTGCCCGGGCATGGGCGGGAACATACGAAATCGATTTAGTATAAACGTCATTTATCGATTGACAAAACGCCGCCCCGGGGGAGATAATGTCAGCGGATATTTCACTCGGTACGAAACCCGCCAAGATGATAGAAAGACTATTCGGACTGAAAGAGAACGGGACGACCCCCGGACGAGAGATTACGGCAGGGCTGACGACGTTCATGACCATGTCGTACATCATCTTCGTCCAGCCCGCCGTGCTGGGCGCGGCCGGGATGGACCCGGGCGCGGTAATGGTGGCGACGTGCCTCGCAAGCGCCGCCGGGACCCTGCTGATGGCGTTCCTGGCGAACTACCCTATAGCCATGGCCCCCGCGATGGGGCACAACTTCTACTTCACGTACATAGTCGTCCTTACCCTCGGCTATTCGTGGCAGGAGGCGCTCGGGGCCGTGTTCGTCGCCGGTCTTATATTCATACTGCTTTCGACCGTCGGGCTCCGGGAGACGCTGATGAACGTCCTCCCCGGGTGCCTCAAGAACGGCATTCCCGTCGGCATCGGCCTTTTGATAACGCTCGTCGGCCTCGAATGGTCGGGCATAGTCGCCGCGCACCCGGTGACTTACGTCACGCTCGGGAAGCTGAAATCGACGCCGACCCTCGTGTCGATACTGGGCCTCGTCGTAATGGCCTCACTCCTCGCGCTCAAAGTAAGGGGCGCCGTCCTCATCGGCATACTCGCGACGGCCGCGGCGGGACTCGCATTCGGAGTAATTGAATTCGGCGGCGTCGCGGCCGCGCCCCCGTCCCTCGACCCGACCCTGTTCAAGCTCGCCATACCCAACGTCTTTAAGGACCCGCATCTGATAACCGTCATATTCGTGTTTCTTTTCCTCGATATGTTCGACACCATCGGGACGCTCATAGGTGTAAGCCAGCAGGGAGGGCTCATGAAGGACGGGAAGCTCCCGAGGGCAAGGCAGGCTCTCCTGTCGGATGCGATTGCGACGTCGAGCGGCGCGCTCCTGGGGACGTCTACAGTGACGAGCTACGTGGAGAGCGCGGCAGGCATATCCGCCGGCGGGCGGACGGGGCTTACGGGCATAGTCGTAGCGGCGCTCTTCGTACTGTCCATATTCCTGAGCCCTCTCGTTCACACGATAGGCGCGGGAATAGACGTGGACGGCGTCACCCTTTACCCGGTCATAGCGCCCGCGCTCATAATCGTCGGCAGCATGATGTTCAGAAACGTCATTCACGTCGAGTGGGAAGACTACACCGAATCGATCCCTGCATTCCTCACACTCATAATGATGCCGCTTACCTTCAGCATCACCGAGGGCATCTCGTTCGGCGTCATCTCGTACGTGCTCTTAAAGCTCCTGAGCGGCAAGGGAAAGAAGGTGCACTGGCTCGTATACCTCTTCGCCGTCCTCTTCGTCGCCCGGTATATATGGCTTTAAGTAGCGGCAGAGCCGCCCGCCCGTCCGCGTCCGAAAATATTGTTCAGAACATATTAAGACGAGTTGTATAATCCCCGCGTTTCCATACAATTACAGTGTGAAGAAAGTTAAGATAGGACTCATCCAGACGAAGGTCTCTGACGACGTCCGGAAGAATGTCGAGAAGACCGCCGGGATGATAGAAGAGGCGGCCAAGGCGGGGGCGGAGATAATAGCCCTACAGGAGCTCTTTCAGACTCCGTATTTCCCGCAGCGGGAGAACCTGAAAAAGGACGACTACGCCGAGGAAGCAGGCGGCTACGCGGTCTCCAAGATGAAAAAGGCCGCTGCGGAGCTGGGCGTAACTATCGTTGTTCCGTTTTACGAAAAGAAGGACGGGAAGTACTTCAACACGGCGGCAGTGATAGGCAAGAACGGCAGGCTCGCCGGACGGTACCACAAGATTCACATTCCCCACGACCCCGGCTTTTACGAGAAGGAATACTTCGAAGAGGGACAGGGTGGTTACTCCGTATTCAAGTCTGGCAACGTGAAGTTCGCGGTGCTGATTTGCTACGACCAGTGGTTCCCCGAGGCCGCCCGCATGGCGAGGCTCGCCGGGGCCGAGATAATCTTCTACCCGACCGCCATAGGGAGGATCGTCGGGTACGACGAGGAAGGCGACTGGCACGACGCGTGGGAGACTGTGCAGAGGGGGCACGCCATAGCCAACAGCGTCTACGTCGCCGCCATTAACCGCGTCGGTCAGGAAGGCAGGATGAGGTTCTGGGGCAGGTCCTTCATATCGGACCCGTTCGGGAAGGTCATAAAGCGCGGCTCCGGCACGAAAGAGGAAATAATCACGGCAGAGCTCGACCTCGAAAGGAACGACTTCTACGCCGAAGGCTGGGGATTCCTCAGGAACCGAAGGCCCGATACCTACAAGGGCCTTACGACGGGAAAGCTCGTCAAGAAATCGAAGAAGCTCGAAAACGTCGCGCACTATGAAGACATGAAAAAGGCGCTCAGGCAGAAGTAAATCCAACATGAACGAGAAGAACCGGAATTACACGATGCCCGCCGAATGGGAGCCTCACGAAGCCGTGTGGCTCGCGTGGCCCTACGACGAGATCACATTCCCCGACAGAGTGGAAGATGCAGAGGATACGTTCGTCGAAATAATAAAGGCGCTCGAAGGAAGCGAGAGGGTCGAGCTCCTCGTCCTCGACGATGAGATGAAGGAGAGGGTCCGGGAGAAGCTCGCATCGGGCGGCGTCGGGGACGATGCCGTCGAATTCCGCGCGACGGACTACGCCGACGTATGGCTCAGGGACACCGGGCCTGTTTTCGTAAGGGACGGTCGAGGCAGGAAGATTATAACGAAGTGGATATTCAACGCGTGGGGAGACAAGTTCCCCGAGCTTTTAAAGGACGGTGAGATTCCCGGGAAGATATCGCGGTGGAAAGACCTTCCGCTCGTAAAAGCCGACGCCGTAGTCGAGGGGGGTGCGATAGACGTAAACGGCGCCGGCGTGTGCCTCACGACGGAGCAGTGCCTCCTTAACGAAAACAGGAACCCCGGGATGACAAAGGGAAACATAGAGAGATTTCTCGGGGATTTCCTCGGGGTCAGGAAAACGATATGGCTCGGTGACGGGCTTCTCAACGACCACACCGACGGGCACATAGACGAGATAGCCCGCTTCGTCTCGCGTGACACCATAGTCTGCGCTTTCGAGGACGACGAGGACGACGAGAACTACGCGGCGCTTCGGGTGAACTACGAGATACTGTCGGACGCGACCGGCCTCGACGGGAAGCCCTTCGATATAATAAAGCTGCCGATGCCGCACGTAAGATACGATGACGGCGAAAAGGCCCCCGTCTCGTATACCAATTTTTACATAGGCAACACTGTCGTGCTCGCGCCCGTATTTAACGACGAGAACGATAGTCATGCGCTTCGGATACTGGCGAAATGCTTCCCCGGGCGGAAGCTCGTCCCCATCGACTGCAGCGATATTATTTACGGCGGCGGGGCGATCCACTGCATGACGCAGCAGGAGCCCCTTTAGCTTTGACTTCATTGGAACCGGTTATAAAATTAGTTGAGGCCTGAAACGGCCCGTTTTTTAACACATTTCACTAAAAAAACCAAGCCCGTCCGGCGCTGCGAATAACACAGGCGGGGCAGAACACCCCGGAGCCGGAGAGGAGAATAAGGAGAGCGGCAAAATGCCCAAGGTCACGAAAAAGCAGCTTCTGAAAGAAACGATAAAACACATAGACATCAAAAAGATAGACGGCAAAAAGATAATCGATGCCTACCGCGGGATGTCGTTCTCCTCGCGCGACACGGCAAGGGCCGCCGACATATTCAACATGAACCTCGCCGACAGGAACGCCTCCGTATGGCTGACGCTTGCGGGCTCGACGTCCGCCGGCGGATGCATGCAGGTCTACGCCGACATGGTAAGGCTGAACATGATAGACGTCATCGTCGCCACCGGAGCGTCGATCGTAGACATGGACTTCTTCGAGGCCCTTGGCTTCAAACACTACGTCGGCACTCCGTTCATAGACGACGGCATGCTGAGGTCCCTCTACATCGACCGCATATACGACACCTTCATCGACGAGGAAGAGCTCCAGGAATGCGACAAAACGATTGCCAAGATCGCCGACTCGCTCGAACACCGCCCCTACTCCTCCCGCGAGTTCATACGCGAGATGGGCAAATGGCTCACGAAGAACGCGAAGAACAAGAACTCCCTCATACAGGCCGCGTACGAGCACAACGTTCCGATATTCTGCCCGGCGTTTTCGGATTCTTCGGCGGGGTTCGGGCTCGTCTACCACCAGTGGCACAACCCCGACTCGCACGTCTCCATCGACAGCGTGAAGGACTTCCTCGAGCTCACGAAGATAAAAATGGCCTCGAAGGAAAGCGGGCTATTCATGGTCGGCGGCGGCGTGCCGAAGAACTTCGCGCAGGACACCGTCGTTGCGGCGGAGGTGCTGGGGAAGGACGTGCCGGTCCACAAGTATGCCGTTCAGATCACCGTCGCCGACGTCAGGGACGGAGCCTGCAGCTCCTCGACGCTAAAGGAAGCTTCCTCCTGGGGCAAGGTGAGCACCGTGTACGAGCAGATGGTCTACGCCGAGGCGACGACCGTCGTGCCGCTCATCGTCGCGAACGCCTACCAGACCGGGAAATGGAAAAAGAGGAAGGCGAGAAACTTCTCGAAGATGCTTTAATGTTTTAAACGACAGGGGCGCTCAGGCCGCGAGCCAGGGCGCAGCAGCACTGTCCACGTACCACTCGAGGACGCCGTCCACAGGATTCACCATCGACGAGGGGTAGGGAAGCTGCCGGCCCTCCCCTTCTAGTATCTGCCGCAGGACGGGCTCCTTGTCCGCCCCCGCGACGAGGAACGAAACCCTCGCCCCGTTGTCGAGCACGGGGAACGTCACGCTGACCCTCTTCTGCCCCGTCTGTGGGTGTGTCGCCACGACGCAAATCTTCTCCCTTTCCCTGAGCGTCGGCGCGCCGGGGAAGAGAGACGCCGTATGTCCGTCGTCCCCCATGCCGAGGAATATCCAGTCGAAGCGCGGGAAACCGTTTCCCGAGGCCGGTACGAATTTACTTATCACTTCGCCGTAACGCTCGGCCTCTTCCTCGGGCGGGTTCTCGCCGAGTACGCGGTGAACGTTGGGCTCCGGGATGGGTATGTGGGAAAGGAGCGCGAGGTTCGTCATCTTGAAATTGCTCTCGTCGTCGTCGGGGGGAACGCACCTTTCGTCGCCCCAGAAGAATATCACGCTGTCCCACGGCACGCTGTCCCTGTAAGGCGGCTGCGCGAGCACCTCGAAAAAGGACTTCGGCGTGTGCCCTCCGGAGAGCGCGACTATCAGCCGTTCCCCCGCGGCAGCCTTTTCCTCTGCCGCGGCCTTGAAATCGGCCGCGAGACGCGCGGCCATTTCTGCAATACCCGGAAATTTATATATCTCGCGTTTCATCGGCCGGTCTCCTATAGCTCGGAGTGCTCCCCGTTCGTTGTAAGATCCTTACAGGGATAGCGCCAGTCCTCCTCCGGCGAATTGAATATATATTTCGCCTCTTCCGGCCCCCACGAGCCGGCCGGGTAGCCGTAAAGCGGTATCGTCGGATCGTTCTCCCAGGCGTTCAGGATCGGATCGACGAACGTCCAGCACGCCTCCACGGCGTCGGCGCGGGCGTAGTGCGTGGCGTCGCCCAGCATGCAGTCTAAAAGGAGCCTCTCGTAGGCCTCCGGGATGTAGGCGTCGGCGAGGTCCGAGTAATGGAAATCCATCCCGACCTCCTTGATCTCGAACCCGGCCCCCGGCTTCTTCATGCCGAACTTGAGGAGTATGCCCTCGTCGGGCTGTATCCGTATTATGAGCTGGTTGGGTGTCGCGGCGCATAGTATTTCCTCCGAAAAGAGGCGGTGCGGGGTTTTCTTGAAGTCGATGACCACCTCGCTCACGCGCGTCGGGAGGCATTTGCCCGTCCGGAGATAGATCGGCACGTCCCCCCAGCGCCAGTTGTCGATGTAGAGCTTCATCGCCACGAACGTCTCGGTGCGCGAATCCGGGGCGACGTCCTTTTCCTGCCTGTAGCCCGCCACCTTCTTTCCGTTGATGATCGATTCCGTGTACTGGCCCCTCACGACCTGCTTCGACACGTCGCCGGGCTTTATCGGGCGGAGCGACCTGAATATCTTTATCGTCTCGTTCCTGACGTCGGTGGCGTCGAAAATCGAGGGAGGCTCTATCGTGACCGTCCCCAGGACCTGCAGCAGGTGGTTCTGTATCATGTCCCTGAGCGCGCCGTAATGGTCGTAGTATCCGCCCCTCTCCTCGACCCCGATGGACTCGGCCGCCGTGATCTCGATGCGGTTTATGTAGTTCCTGTTCCAGAGCGGCTCGAATATGCCGTTCGCGAACCTGAGCGCGAATATGTCCTGGACGGTCTCTTTGCCGAGGTAGTGGTCTATCCTGTAGATCTGGTCCTCTTCGAATTTGCTTTGAAGGTCGGCGTTCAGCTTCTTTGCCGATTCGAGGTCGCGCCCGAACGGCTTTTCGACTATTATACGCCTCCACGGCGTACCGCCTGAGCCTTGTTCCGAAAGACCGCTGTCGCCAAGGTTACCCGCTATGGAGGAATAGAGGCTCGGCGATGTCGAGAGATAGAATATGTAATCCCCGCCGGTCTTGGCCTCCGAATCTATGGAGGCGAGCTTCTTCTTGAGGTCGCCGTAATGGTTGAGGTCGGTCGCATCCATGGCCTGATAGTAGACGTGCTTCGCGAAGTCCCAGAGCTTGCCCTTGTCCGGATCCTTGAGCCCCCCGTAAGCGGAAATGTCCTCGACCGTCTTCTGCCTGTAGGCGTCGTCCGTGAAGGGCGACCTGCTGGTGCCCAGTATGGCGAAGTTGTCCGGAAGAAGTCCCTGCCTGAAAAGTGCGTAGAGAGCCGGCAGGAGCTTTCTCTTCGTGAGGTCGCCCGAAGCGCCGAATATTACGATTACGCAGTCGTTTACCTGTGCCATATGCGTCCCCTTTTATATAATTCGATTTTTAGAGCCCCGAAATCACGTCCGGCTCTCTTACTTGCCGTCGTCGGCCTTCTTCTTGACGGCGTGTCCGCCGAACTGGTTCCTGAGCGCAGCGATAGTCTTCATGGCGAAGGAGTCGTTGTCCCTCGACTGGATCCTCGCAATGAGCGACGCGGTGATTATCGGCGCGGGCACGTTCTGGTGAAGCGCCGCCTCGACGGTCCACCTGCCCTCGCCGCTGTCCCAGACGTATGGGTCGAGGTCGGACAGTGTCGGGTCCGCCTTGAACACACGCTCGGCGAGGTCGAGGAGCCACGAGCGTATGACGCTCCCATGCTTCCACACCCTGCTGACGGCCTGAAGGTCGATGTCGAACGGAGCGGTGTGGAGAACGGCGAATCCCTCGGCGTACGCCTGGAGGAGTCCGTACTCTATGCCGTTGTGCACCATCTTCACGTAGTGTCCCGAGCCCACAGGGCCGCAGTGAAGGTAGCCGTATCTCGGCGCGAGAGTCTTGAAGATCGGCTCGACGTAATCGACGGCCTCTTTATCTCCGCCATACATGAGACAGTACCCTTCCTTAAGCCCCCATACGCCGCCGCTCGTCCCGCAGTCGATGAATTCTATGCCCGAGGACTTGAGCGCCTTGCCGCGCTTCTGCGAATCCTGCCATTCGGAGTTGCCGCCGTCGATTATTATGTCACCCTTCTTGAGGTGCTTCTTGAGCTCCCTTATATTCTGGTCGACCGGCTTGCCCGAAGGGACCATCAGCCATACCACCCTCGGCTTCGGGAGCTTCTTGACCATGTCCGCTATCGAGCTCGACGGTATCGCCCCCTTCTTCGCGTATTCCTCGACCGGCTCCGGGGTGAGGTTCCATACGACTACCTCGTGTCCGTCCTGCATCAGGCGCTCCGTCATATTACCGCCCATTTTTCCAAGCCCTACCATAGCTATTTTCATGTCGACCTCCTGTATAATTGGATTGAGTTTTCTCCTTCTTGTTCCATTTGAATCGATCTTTTGTCAGGCAACCCTCGCCAGAAGGCCCGAAACGTTCTCCTTGACCGAGCCGTGAGTGTTATAAACGCTCGAGCCGGCTACGAGCACCGTCGTCCCCGCCTCGACTATATCGCGCACGTTTTCGAGGTCTATCCCGCCGTCCACCCCTATAGGCACGTCGAGCCCCCTCGTGTTCAGCATTTCTTTCAGTATCCGTATCTTGTCGAGCTGCGTGCGTATGAACTTCTGCCCGCCGAATCCCGGATTAACCCCCATAACCTGGATAAAATCCGCAAGCTCCAGGACTTCCTCTATCGCGTAGGGAGCAGTCCCGGGGTTGAGAGTCACGCCCGCCTGAATGCCGTGCTCCCTTATCGATTCGAGGACGCGGTGTATGTGCGGGCACACCTCCTGGTGGACGATGATGCGGTCGGCTCCGGATTTGACGAAATCCGCAATGTATTTTTCGGGCTCGACTATCATGAGGTGGACGTCCAGCTTTAATTTTACGAGCGGCCTTATGGCGGCTACCGTGCCCGGGCCGAAATTGAGGTTCGGCACGAAGCGCCCGTCCATGACGTCTATCTGTATCCACGAGACCCCGGCCCTCTCGGCCTCCAGAACGGCCTCGCCCAGCCTCATGAAATCGGCCGAGAGTATCGACGGCTCTACGATAACCACCTGCGCCTTTCACCTCCCGATGCTTTTAAGAATCTTTCCGCTTCTGATACCTTATACCGTGAGACGTGGCCACTATGACCTCGCTCGCCGTCCCTATGAAAAGCCCGAACTCGGCTATCCCGGCCTTCTGGCCCAGTTTCGAAGCCAGCTCGTCGAGGTTCACGATGGGGCCGAACCTGCAGTCCAGTATGTAGTTCGACTGGTCGGTTTTATATATCTCCCCATCTTCCTTCTTACGGAGAACGGGCTCCCCGCCGAGTGATTTCAGGAATTCGGCCACGGGCCGCCACGCGAACGGTATCACCTCTATCGGGACGGGGAAACGCGTCCCGAGCCTGGGCGACATCTTGCTCTCGTCGACGACCATGACGTTCCGCCTGCTCGCCTGGGCGAGCACCTTTTCACGGAGGAGCGCCCCGCCGCCCCCTTTTATGAGGTTAAGGTTCGGGTCCACTTCGTCGGCCCCGTCTATAGTGAGGTCTATCGCCTGCCTGTCGTCGAACGTTATAAGCGGAATACCGAATTCCCCGGCGCTCTTCTCCGTGTCCAGGGAGCTCGGTATGCCGACTATATCCTTGAGCCTGCCGTCGGCGAGCCTCTTGCCGAGCTCTTCGAGGGCGAAATGAGTGGTGCTTCCCGTGCCGAGCCCGAGGATCATTCCCGGGGACACGAGATCGACGGCGCTTATCCCGGCCTCTTTCTTCAGCCTGTCCTGAAGGGCCTTCCCGTTCTTGTCCGGAGATCCGCTCAACCCGCACTCTCCCTCGCGCCGCCGAGCTCGCGCATGAACTCGTCTACAGCCGTGATGAGGCCAGGCGCGTCGTCGAGTATTCTCATTTCGGGAGACGGCGGGAGCGCGTGCACCCCCGCGCGCGTGTAGTCCGTCGTCACCACCATGCAGTACATCTTCGCCGCGAGCGCCGCTTTCACGCCCGAGGCCGAATCCTCTATGACGAGGCACTCGTCGTGCTCCGTCCCGAGCTCCCCGGCAAGGAGGTTGTATATCTCTGGGTCGGGCTTTCCCCTGTCCACGTCCTCTATCGTGGCGACGAAATCGAAATCGTCCGAGATGCCGAGTATGTCCATGACCCGGTAGGCCTCTTCCCTGTGGGACATCGTCCCGAGGCCCGTGGGATAGCCTTCACCCCTAACTTTCTTGAGAAGCCCGTAGTTATACGGGCACAAATGCTCTTTTAAAATTTCGGGGTCCGATATCATCCGGAAATAACTTTTGAGCCTTATCTCGACGAACGCCTGCCACGGCATGGAAACGCCGAACTCCTTCATCCTCGCGGCCGCCTTTGAGCCGAGGCCGAAATGCTCGAGAAGCCCCTCGGCGACTTCCTTCCGCGAGAGGCCCACGTAATCCTTGAACGCAGCGATTACCTCGTCCTCGGTGAGGCTGCCGTCGAGCTCCACGGCAGCCCGTGCATAAGATTTCGCTTTTAACGCTTCGGTCTGGACGAGCGTGCCGTCAAGATCGAATAAGAATGCCTTTATCACTCTTCTCCCTTCTATAGAAGCTTCGCGAGTTTGTTTATTCCTCCGACCACGTCTTCACCGAGATGGAACGTGAGCACCTTCCGCTTCCTGTCGAGAAGGGCCTGGCGGTCGCCGAGGGCCTCGGCGTTTATGAACACGCCGAACGATATCGACGACGCCTTCTTGCCAGGCTCGTCCGGTATCGCGGCGTCCTCGGGCTTTTCGGAGGTGAGCTGTATAAAGAGGCCGTGCCCGGCGTCGCCCTTGTGGAGCTGCCCGGTCGAATGGAGGAACCGGGGGCCGTATCCCACGGTCGTCGCGAGCCTGTATTTCCGCTGCACCTTGCTTCTCAGCTTCTGGAGCGCGGCATAAGTCTCGTCAGTCGGCTTTACGTACGCCTGAAACGCGACGTAGCTCCTCCCCTTGCCCTCGTCTCTTCCGGGCTTAGCAAAGGCAAGGAATTTCGTAAGGGCCTCTTCCAGGCTCTTGGCCTTGAAGTCCGAGTACACGGTTATGCCCCCCTCCGTGAGCTCGTTGGCGTTCATCGAGGGGAGCTGCCCCTTCTTCTGGTACTCGGCTATCATGTTGCGCGCGAGCACCTTGGCCGCCTCGACGTTCGGCTGGTTGAACGGATGTATGTCGATTATGCGCCCGGCTATGGCTATCGCCATTTCCCACCTGAAGAACTCTCCGCCGAGGTCGTATATGTCCTTGAGGTTTATGTACACGACGGGATGCCCTGCCTTTTCGAGCGCCTTCACCTGCCTGTCGTATGTGTTGTCGTTTACGAGGCGGAGGTATACGAAGAGCCTGTCGTTTGCGTAAAACTCGGGCGCTGCGAGGGGCTCCCTGTCAACGGGCAGTATGCCCTTCCCTTCCTTGCCCGTGCTCTCGGCTATCAGCTGCTCGACCCACGAGCCGAAACCCTGTATGGGCGGCGACGCGACCAGCGTTACCTTATCGTGGCCCGCCTTCGCGAGCTCGCCCAGTATCGCGCCGAGCCAGACGCCGGATTGATCGCCCTTGCCGGCATCGCTGCAGCTCTCGTTGTTGCGGAGCATTGTTATGGCCCTCCCGAGGAGGGTGTCGAGGTCCACCCCCTGAAACGCCGCGGGCGGAATGCCCACGAACGAAAGGGCCGAGTAACGGCCGCCGATGTTGGGGTCGTTAAGGAAAATCTTCCTGAACTTGAGATTGGTCGCTATCTTCTGGAGCCCGCTTCCCGGGTCGGTTATCGCGATGAAATGCCGGCCGACCTCCTTCTTGCCGACCTCGGCCAGCGTCTCGTTGTAGAAATATTTCATGAACGAAAGGGTTTCGGCGGTGCCGCCCGATTTGGTCGAAACGATGAAAACGGTCTTCGACAGGTTGAGGCGCTTGCGCTGTTCGAGGACCGCCCCCGGGTCGGTGCTGTCGAGCACCGCTACGTCGAGGTACCCCTTCTTTACGCCGTATGTTTCTCTTATGACCAGCGGTGCGAGACTCGATCCCCCCATGCCGAGGAGGAGGGCGTTCTTGTAGCCGTCTGCTTTTACCTCGTCCACCACCTTCCTTATATCCGGGAGGGCATCCATCATGACCTCGGGTATGTGAAGCCACCCGAGCCTGTTGCTGATTTCTGTCGGGTCGTCCCTCCAGACCATGTAATCGAAATTCCAGATCTTCTGTACTATGTTGTCGGCCGCGATTTCTTCCAGCCTCTTATCCACGGCCTCCTGATACTTTCCCAGGGATGCGGTATATGCCTCCTTGTCGGCTTCGAGCTGCTTCTTTTTCTGCTCTATGCTCGACATGAGCGTCGTGAACGAATCGGCGAACTGTGCGACGCCGTCCTTAAGGAGCTTCTTCGTCACGGCGTCGAGGCTTACGCCGAGCTTGCCGAGCTTCCTGACGTCATCCTTCGCCTTCTTGACGCCCCTGGTTATCGTGAGCGCGGGATTCCCGTGGTCCTTAAACGCCTTGTACGTCGCCGGCGGGACGGTGTTCACGGTATCCGCCCCTATGAGCTCGTCCACGTAAAGCGTGTCCGAATACGCGGGATTCTTCGTGCTCGTGCTCGCCCAGAGAGGCCTCTGCACCCTGGCCCCGGCGTCGGCGAGCTTCTTCCACCTCTTCCCCCTGAATATGCTTCTGAACTCGTCGTATGCGATCTTCGCGTTGGCCACGGCTATCCTGCCCTGAAGGTCCTTGTTGCCGATCTTTTCGAGCTGCGGGTCCACGGCTGTGTCCACCCTGCTCACGAAGAACGACGCGACCGACGCCACCCTGTCCACCTTGTGCCCCTTGAACACGGACGGGCCGTTCGCGGCGAGCCTTTCGAGGCCCTGGATATAGGCTTCGGCCACGGCCCTATACTGCTCCAGGCTGAATATCAGCGTTACGTTGACGTTCACGCCCGCGGCGATGAGCTCCGTTATCGCCGGGATGCCGGCCTTGGTGGCGGGTACCTTGATCATGACGTTCGGCCGCCCGAGCGTGACGTAATAGCGCCTGGCTTCCTTGATGGTTTGCTTCGTGTTGTTGGCGAGCGTCGGGCTCACTTCGAGGCTTATGAATCCGTCCCGGCCCCTGGTCTCGTCGTATAATGGCCTGAAGAAGTCGGCGGCCATCGCTATGTCTTTTAACGCGAGGGCCTCGTATATGTCGTTGACGGATTTCCCTTCGGCGACGAGGGCCTTTAGATCCTCGTCGTAATCGGAGCTTCCGGCAATGGCCTTTTCGAGGATGGACGGGTTCGAGGTTTCGCCCCTTAGCCCCTCGTCTATGAGGGCCTTCAGCTCCCCCGAGGTTAAAAACGATCTCCTTATATAGTCATACCAAATCGACTGACCGAGCCCGGTCAATTCCTGGATTCTCGACATTCGTTTTCCCCCATGCTTTGAGTTTTCGCTTCGCCCGGCGGAACCTCCGGCGATATCTTATTAAATCTACGTCATTTTTTCGCGGTTTTACCCGATTTCTTTTTCGCGTTGTTATTGAGCACCTCTTTGGCCTTCGCGACGACGTGCTCGACTGTAAACCCGAATTCCGGCAGAAGGTCGCCTATAGGGGCCGATTCCCCGAACGTGCTGATGCCTATCACGCCCCCCCTGTCGTACGGGCCCACGTACCTCCGCCATCCGAAAGTGGAGCCCGCCTCGACGGACACCCTCGCGTGGACCGAGGACGGGAGCACCTCCTCCCAGTACTCCGGCCCCTGCATCTCGTAGAGCGACCAGCAGGGCATGCTCACCACGCGTACCTTCACCCCTTCTTTCTTCAAAACCTCGTACGCCCCGAGACAGAGCTGAACCTCCGAGCCCGTGCCTATGAGTATCAGCTCGGGCTTTTTGTCGCTGTCGGCGATTACGTATGCGCCGCGCAGCGCCCCCTCGGCCGGTGCGTAAACGCTCCTGTCGAAGGTCGGTATGTCCTGCCTCGTGAGTATGAGCGCTACAGGACGATCTTTTACCGTCATTATGTATTTCCATAGCTGGCTCAGCTCGTTCGCGTCGGCCGGCCTTATGACGTCCAGGTTCGGCATGGCGCGGAGCGAGGCCAGGTGCTCTATCGGCTGGTGCGTCGGGCCGTCCTCGCCGAGGCCGATGCTATCGTGAGTGAATGTGAACACGACCGGTATCTGCATCAGGCACGCGAGCCTGACGGGCGCTCTCATGTAATCGGAGAATACGAAGTAAGTCGCGGTGTAGGGCTTGAGCTTGCTGAGACACATACCGTTCGCGGAGGCCGCCATGGCGTTCTCCCTTATGCCGAAGTGAAAGTTCCTTCCGTCGTAGATCCCCTTCTCGAAGCTGGCCGCGCCCTCTATGTAGGTCTTGGTCGAGGAGCCGACGTCCGCGGCCCCGCCCAGCAAAAACGGGTACACGGGAACTATAGCGTTAAGTATCTTGCTATTCGCCGTACGTGTCGCGGGGCCTTTCGGATTCGGCGGGAAGACGGGGAGCGCCTTTTCCCAGCCCTCGGGCATCTCCCTGTCCTGGAGCCTCCTGAACTCCTTGGCTAGGTCGGGATAGACGCGCTCGTATGCGCTGAACTTCTTGTTCCATTCTTCCTCGGCGACGGCCCCTTTCCTTATAATGGTTTTCCTGTACTCCTTCACTTCCTCGGGGACGTAGAATTTTTTGTCCGGGTCCCAGCCGTAATTTATCTTGGTCTTTCTAATCTCTTCCTCGCCTAGCGGCTCGCCGTGCGCGGCCGATGTGTCCTGCTTGTTCGGGCTGCCGTACCCTATGTGGCTGTCGACGATGATCAGCGACGGCTGCTCGTTCTCGTGGAGCGCACGCTCTATGGCCTCGGAAAGCATTTCGAGGTCGTTCGCGTCGCCCACGCGCTGGACGTGCCAGTTGTATCCCATGAATCTCGCGGCCACGTCTTCGCTGAACGCAAGGGCAGTGTGCCCCTCTATAGTGATGTGGTTGTTGTCGTAAAACCACACGAGGTTACTGAGCCCGAGGTGTCCCGCGAGCGACGCCGCCTCGCCCGAGATGCCTTCCATCATGCACCCGTCTCCGCAGACGGCGAATACGTTGTAATTGACGATCTCGTGCCCGGGCTTGTTGAAATAAGCGGCGAGCCACCTTTCGGCTATCGCCATGCCGACGGACGTCGCGACCCCCTGGCCGAGCGGGCCGGTGGTCGTTTCGACTCCCGGGGTGAGCCCGTATTCGGGGTGCCCCGCGCATTTACTGTGGAGCTGCCTGAACGTTTTTATGTCGTCCAGCGAAACGTCGTATCCCGTCAGGTGAAGGAGGCTGTAAAGGAGCATCGAGGCGTGGCCGTTCGAAAGGACGAAGCGGTCGCGGCCGGGCCAGTCCGGGTTCTTCGGATTGAACTTCATGAACTTGTCCCATATGGTGAACGCCACGGGTGCGAGCGCCATCGGGGTGCCCGGATGGCCGGAATTAGCCTTCTGGACCGCGTCCATCGAAAGGGTCCTAATGGTGTTTATGATAAGCTGCTCGAGCTTGTCCCTGCTGCCTTTGGGTATTGCATCCATTACGCTTCTCCTTTAAACAGACATTCAACCAACATTATATGCCTTATTTTAATTTCGTATTAAGACGGAAAAACTGTACGAATTTTAAACGCTATGCTCATTATCTTTTTTTATGAACTGCATCGAATACGACAGATCGGCGTCGGTTTTTTTATGCGGGTTGAAGATCCTTTCCGGATCGAATATGTCCTTCACCTTTTTGAAGAGCCCGAATACCTGGTCGCCGTACATCTGCCTGAGATAGGCGCCCCTTATGAGGCCGTCGTTGTGCTCGGCGCTGAGTGATCCCTTATATGACAGCACCAGGTCGAACACCTTCTCCGTGAGCTCGGGGATAATCTTCCGCGTCCTTTCGTCGGTCATGTCCATGAGAGGTATTATGTGGAAATTCCCGTCTCCGGGATGGCCGGCGACGGGGAAGCTCACGTCCGGGTACCGGTCGAATATTTTCTGGAGGTCTTTGAGGAATGCCGGCATCACGGCGGGCTTGACTATGAAGTCGTCTATGAACGGAACCGTCTGCTTCCCCTTGACCCTTTTTCTCAGGAGATTGAAGCTCTCCCTCCTTATGGTCCAGTATTTCTCGGACTCCTCCCTGCTTTTCGTCCTGTGAACGCCGACGTTGTATTCCCTTAAAGCCGCTTCGAGGCCTTTCATGCTTTCGTCGATCCCGTCTTCCGAGTCGCCCGAGAATTCGGCCATGATCACCATCCTGGGGAAGCCGCGGCGGCCGACTATCCAGAGGTCGGGAAGTAGCTCGTAGCCGAGCTTGAATACGCTCTCGGTTTTGCTGATTATCATCACGAGCTCCGGGAAGTAGCGTATGGCCAGGTCTACAGTCTTGTCGTCGTACGACTCTATCGAAGTCGGGCCGTACTCGAGCATCGTGTTTACTATATCCCCGAGCCTGTCGAGGGTGTGCATGTAGACGACCAGCATCTTGGAATACTTCTCGACCGGCACGAGGCCGAACTCGATCTCGCTCACGACGCCGAGCGTGCCCTGCGAGCCTACTATGAGCTGGGTGAGGTCGAAGGTGCCCTCCTCCCTGTCCCATACGTTCCAGAGGGAATACCCGGTCGAGTTCTTGGACACGTCCGGCTTTGCCTTCTTGATAACGTCGTAGTTGTCGTCGACGAGCTTGAAGACCCCCCTGTAAATCTCACCTTCCAGGTCTTTCCGGGCGAGCTTCGAATCGAGCTCCCGCCTGTCGAGCTTCCTGAAAACATATTCGTTTCCGTCTCTCAATATGACCTTCAGCTCCCGCACATACCTCTCGGTCTTCCCGTAGCGGAGCGACTTCTCGCCGCCGGAATTGTTGGCCACCATCCCGCCGACGGACGCGATGGATTTAGAGGCCGGGTAGCTCGGGAGCATCGAGCCCACCTTGAAGGTCTCCTTCTCGAAAACCCTGTAGGGGAGGCCGGGCTGAACCCTCGCGTGACCGGGCCCGAGCTCGAGAATGTTGTTCATGTGTGCGTTCACGTCCATTATTATCGAATCGTTGAGATCGCCGCCGGCCATATCCGTCCCGCAGGAGCGCGGGGTCAGCGAGAGCGACCCGTCCCCCGATTCCTTCCTCTCTCTCACGTAATTTACCAGCGATTTCAGGTCTTCGGCGCTCTTAGGCAGAACGACTACTTTGGGCACTATGCGGAAGGCGCTTGCGTCGCCGCTGTAGTGGTGAAGGGTCTCGGGGTCGTCTTTGACTTCGCCTTGCATAATTTTAAGGAGAGCTTGTTTGTGAGACAAGATTGAACCTCGATACCGAATGTGCCGGCACGGCGTGTGAGAGAAATGCCCTCACCCATTATCACACAACGACCGGTTATTTTCAAGAAAGCCCGCCGCTCAAATTTCGTGCCCGAGTGCAGCGCCGACTATGCCCGCGTCGTTCAGCATCTCGGCGTGCGCCACGTCGGCCCTTACCTTTATATAGTGGAAAAACTTCTCGGACTTCGCGCTCACGCCCCCGCCGATTATGAACAGCTCGGGGGACAGGTAGCGCTCCATCATCCCGAGATACTTATTCACCCGCTTGCCCCATTTTTTCCAGCTCAGCTTGTGGACTTCTCTCTGGAGGGCCGAGGCGCGCGTCTCGGCGTCCACGCCGTCCATTTCTATGTGGCCGAATTCGGTGTTGCGGACTAGAAGACCGTCTATGAAGAGCGCGGTCCCTATCCCTGTCCCGAGGGTTACCATAAGAACGACTCCTCCCCCGGGGTCATTGCGGTCCTTTCCCGCGCCGAACTTCATCTCGGCCAGCCCTGCGGCGTCCGCGTCGTTTATGACCACCGCCTTACAGTTGTGGAGCTTTTCTATCTCGTCCCTTATGTTGACCCCGATCCACTTTTTAGAGAGGTTCGCCGCCGTGTAAACCTCGCCGTCCTTCATCACACCGGGGAACCCGCAGCCGATTCGCCCCTCCCACTTCCAGTGATCGATGACGCCGTGTATGGCCGCGAGCATCTTCTTGGGGGTCGCGGGACGGGGGGTCTCTACCCTGTATCTCTCCGCGAGCAGAACCCCTTTCTCCGTATCGACGGGAGCGGCCTTTATTCCTGTCCCGCCGATGTCTATTCCGAGAACGGTCGGTTTTTCTGAGGGAGGTTTTTTCCTTGGCGGCATCGGCTTTTCCTTTGGCAAGTAAGTTTTTCTAATTCTACACCAACTCTTATCAAGATTTAAACCCCCGCCGGCCTAACACCGCGTCCTGCGAAATTCGGGTGAATCTTTACAAAGCCCTGGGAATCACGATAATATCGTGTCCGCAGGTCCATACAGGGCGTGGCGCGAACACAATTTACGAAGCAGGAGGGAAGCAAAATGGCGTGGCTTTATCTACTACTGGCCGGCATGATAGAAATGGGATGGCCGCTCGGGCTGAAATACGCCTGGACCGATAAGGGCATACAGATCGTTCCGGCTATCGTAGCCGTGGTTTGCATACTCTTGAGCGGCTTTCTTCTCTTCCTGGCGCAAAGGGAGATACCGGTAGGCACCGCTTACGCGATCTGGACGGGCCTCGGCACGGTCGGGACTTTCGCGCTCGGCATCGTGCTCTTCGGCGAGCCCGCCCAGGCGCTCCGGTTCGTCTTCGTCGGGTTCATACTGGCGGGCATAATAGGGCTCAAGCTCGTATCGACCTGATCCCCGGGCGCGTCGATCTCCGTCTCGATAAATACTCCGCACGCGTTCCCATGCCCTCTAGCTCCGCTCGCCCTCTTCCGACTTCATCCGCTCTTCTATGAGGGCCAGGTAGGATTCCTCCTCCTGTGCGAAATGAAGAGTGAGTATGGCATAGAGACCGTAGAGTATCCTCCTTATCTCGCGTATATCTTCCGGGCCGGGCCCCTTGGCGGGCATCTCGTCGAGCACCTTGCCGAACACCTTTATGAGGTGGCTGATCTCGATGTGCGCCCTGCTCATCGTCGCGGTCGGGTCTTCTCCTCCTATAATGTCCGCAACGAGCGGATAGACCACCGCGTCCTCGGCTTTTTCGTGTGGCAGCAGCCGTTCGGCCAGGAATTTGTATATATCCCCGAGCTCCCTTCGGGCCTCCTCGGGCGGCATCGTGTCGAGCCTGTCGGTCACGTACCTTATGTGCCTTACCCCCGGCATCATCTCCCGGTGCTCGTCCCTGAACCTGAGCCCTATCCTTGCGGCTTCGGCGTCCAGATGGCTCCCGTGATAACCGTCGCGGAGCGCCCTGAGCGCGTTCAGTATGACGAGCACGTCTATAGCCTCCTGAAGTAGAGCGCCGGCGACAGGGGCAAGTAAGCCCGCAGCCGCAACGCCCATAGCGACTATCGACAGCCCCATGCCGACAGCCACGCTCTGGAATGCGATCGACCTCGACCTCCCGGCGATGTGCACCGCCTCGACGAGACGGTCGAGCTTGTCGACGATCAGCACCACGTCCGCAGCTTCCGACGATGCAGTCGCGCCGCGGGCGCCCATCGCCACGCCGACGTCGGCGGATGCGAGCGCCGCGGCGTCGTTTATGCCGTCCCCCACCATGACCGTCACGCCCTCCGAGCGCTCCGCCAGGACGGCCTCCGCCTTCTCCTCAGGCGTCCGCTCCGCGAGTACTATGTCTATCCCTATCGCCGCGCCCACCGAGAGGGCAACGTCCTTGTTGTCTCCCGTGAGCATTATTATCTTCCGGAATCCGGCGCGTTTCAGCGCGCGTATCGTGAGCGGCGCATCCGGCCTTACAGGGTCGTCGAGTATCAGCGCACCGGACACCAAGCCGTCGACGGAAACGAAGACGCAGGAGGAGCCGTCGAGAAGAGAGCGTCTATGGAGCCTGAGCGCCCCGGGAGCGGGCTCGGCCCCGCCGAGCACCCAGCTCATCCTGCCTAGTTTTACGCGCCTCCTGCCGACCGTGCCGCTTATCCCGGAGCCGAACTCCTCGGCCACGTCTTCCGGGAACGCGAGCTCGAGTCCCCGGTCTACGGCGGCCTTGACGATCGGACGCGCGAGCACATGGGGGGAGACCTGGTCCAGGGACGCCGAGAGCCTTAGCAGCTCGTCGGGACTCATTTCCCCAAGGCTCTCGACGCTGCCGAGCACCGGCTCACCCCTCGTTACGGTGCCGGTCTTGTCGAGCAGCAGTATTTGTCCCCGTGCGAGGGTTTCGAGCGCGCCGCCGCCCTTGATTATGATGCCGCGACGAGCCCCCCGCGAGAGACCCGACACCATCGCCACGGGCACCGCCAGGATAAGCGGGCAGGGGGTGGCGACGACGAGCACCGCGAGGGCGCGTACGGGGTCGCCCGAGATAAACCATGCTACCCCGGCTATGGCAAGCGTCAATGGAAGAAAGAATGCGGCGTACCTGTCGGCCATCCGCACGATCGGGGCCCTGGACGCCTGCGCCTGCTCCACGAGCCTTATTATCCCCGCGTAGACGCTCTCGGTCGCGCTGGCGCTGGCGCGCATATTGAAAGGCGTCCGGGAAGCGTTCACGGTGCCGCTGAACACCTGGTCCCTGTCTCTCCGCTCGACCGGTTTCGATTCCCCGGTGAGGGCCGATTCGTCGAGCACTGCGGAGCCCCCTATCACGACCCCGTCCACGGGAACGATTTCCCCCGGCTTCACCATGAGAAAGTCGCCCGGCCTCACATCCTCGATAGCAGCGGTCTCGATACCGCTGCCTATAAGCCTGTTGACCGTTTGCGGGGTGCGGCCCAGGAGAGAGGAAAGCTCCTTCCGCGCCCGCGATTCCGCGTACTCTTCCAGCACCTGGCCGCCCGAGAGCATGAGGGCGATCACGGCCCCCGCCAGATACTGCCCGAGATAAAGAGAGCCGGCCATCGCGATGAGAGCGATTATGTCCACGCCGAGCTTGCCCGAAAGGAGTGTACGCGCGACTACGAATGTGAGCGGGACGAGAGCGATAACCGTCGCCGCGGCCCACGCGCCGCCGGCGATTTCGGGCTTCCCCAGGAGATACGCCGCGAAGCCGGCTGTTATGCCGGCGAGCGTCAGAGCGAGCACCAGCCGGTTTATGAAACGGGTATCAGGCATATCCGTTAATGGTCTCCGGTTTATCGATTCTGCGAATTCCCCGGCTCACGCCGCGCCCGGGACAGGGGAGGAACGTCCCTCCTGAATAATACACCAGCGGGTAAGGGGGGCAAGCAAGGACGCCTCCGCCCCGCACGGCATGTCGGGCCCCGGGGCGAAGCGGGCCGTTTTGCTGCCTGGCCTGTGTTATACTCTCCGGTTACGGCTGCAGGTTCGGGCCAAAAACACCCATCCGGGGGCGCGAAGATCAATATGAGTAAAGCGGCGTTGATAACAGGCGGCGGGCTCAGGCTCGGAAAGGCCATGGCGCTTACGCTGGCCGAAATGGGTTACGACGTAGCCCTTCATTACAACAGCTCCGAAGACGAGTCCGAAAGGACTGCCGACGAGATAAAGGCGCTCGGCGGTGAGTGCGAAATTTTCCAGGCCGACCTCCTAAACATGGAGGAGACCAATACCCTCGTTTCCCGCGTCTTCGAGGTCTTTCCCGAATGCAGCGTCCTCATAAACAGCGCGTCCGTTTTCGAAGACGTCCCCTTTCAGGACGTGACCGAAGAAAGCTTCGACAGGGACATGACGGTAAACTTCAAGGCGCCCTTCTTTCTGTCCCGGGACTTTTCGAAAGAGCCGGCCTCGGAGCTCATAGTCAACATGCTCGACTCCCGCATCTCGAAAAACGAGACCGACCATTTCGTATACAACATAAGCAAAAAGGCGCTCCGGGACCTGACGCTTATGGCCGCGAAGGCGCTCGGCCCGAAGGTCAGAGTGAACGGGATCTGCCCCGGCCCGGTCCTCCCGCCCCAGGGGAAGAGCGAGGACTATCTCATACGAATCTCGGGTGATACGCCCATCGGCAAGCCCGGGAGCCCGGATTACATAACCGCGGCGCTTAAGTATATTATCGAGAACACTTATATCACCGGGGAATGCCTCTTCGTCGATGGAGGGCAGCACCTCGTCTAGGCGGATAAAAGGATGATTATACACATAGAGAACCTGAGGCTGAGAACCGTGGTCGGCATCTTCGAATGGGAGAAGAACGTAAAGCAGGACGTCATAATCAACATCGAGATAGAATTCGACGGCGCGAAGGCCATCGAAAGCGACGACATCGCTCACACGATAGATTACAAATCCATCACGAAGAAAATCATCTCCGAGGTCGAGGAGAAGGAATATAACCTCATCGAAAAAATTGCCGGCGACGTCGTCCGGATAATCCTCGAAGACGAAAGGGTGGAATCGGCGTCGGTCAGGATAGACAAGCCGGGTGCGCTCCGGTTCGCCGACTCGGTTTCAGTCATCCACACGGAGTCGAGATAAAGGCCTTATAAAGATGAAAACAAACAGGGCGGTTGTGGGGCTGGGTTCGAATATCGATCCCGAAGAGAACATACGAAAAGCCATAGAGATCATACGCGGCGAGGTCAGACTGATAGAGGCCTCTTCCTTCGTCGAGACGGAGCCCGTCGGGTTAAAGGAGCAGCGGAGCTTCATAAACGGAGCGCTTCTTATAGAAACCTCGCTCGGCGCCTCCGAACTGAAAACGCGCCTCAGGGAAATGGAAGCCGCCCTGGGCAGGGTAAGGACCGGCGACAAGAACGGTCCGCGTACCATAGACCTCGACATACTCGTCTGGAACGGCGAGGTCGTCGACGACGACGTCTACGAGCGGGAGTTCCTCAGATCCTCTATAAGAGAGCTTATTCCCGGCTTTACCTTCTAGCGGACGCGTTTTTTATGAGACTGTTCGAAGGCAGCGAAGGATCGAGCACCTTCCGTGCCGTCTCCACCCCCGCGACAGGCAGGCTGCCCGAGTCGAGCAAGCCGACCTGGACGAGAACGGACGCCTGGTCCCAGTAAATGTGCTCGCTCGCGATCTTCCCGTCCTCGAATCCCACTATGACGACGAGAGGAATTTCCACCTTCTTTCCGGTTGGCGGTATCCCGGGGAGCATCCACGGCATATCGACCGTATGTGTGAATTTAAAGATGAGCTCGTCGACGACGGCGTCGCTTCCGACCGTACACGAAACTATTTCGAGCTCCACGTCCGGCGGCTGGCACGGAATGAACCACGTCGAGTAGAAGTCGATTACGTCTTCGGTCCCGGTCCCGCCCGTCATCACCGGGACGTGATTCACGTGCGGGTTACCGCTCATCGTTTCCATCGTGTCGTGGACGTTCTTGGTTGCGAACTCGCACGCCGTATGCATTCCCCACACTTCGACCATCTTTTCCTGTTCCGGAGTAAGCCTGCTCATCGTACCTGCCCTCCCCACCCCTTTCGGACTATTGCATATGCCATTATTGCATACTGCCGAACCCTTTTCAAGGGAGCGAACTGCAGGCGGATCATCTGAAGATTCCGGCCAGGTATTCTTCGAGGTCGTCCCGGCTCGCGGGCTGGTTCCTGAACCCGACGTACCCGTCCGGACGGACGAGATAGAGCGAAGCCCGCGCCGCGCCGAAGTCCTTGTGCATGCGGAGGTCCCCGTCATTCCATACGGAGCTCATGTGCCTGAAATCCTCGGGTACGCCCCTCGGCCCCGCTATGACGTGCACGGCCATAACGCCCCCGTACTCCGCGGCGGCCGCGTCGTGGATTTTCCTCAGCTCGTCGAGCTCCATGTCCTCGGGGTCGCCCCCGGTGAAGAGTAAGAGGTTGTGGAGCCCGTTCCCGAGAAGCCCGTATAGCGTACCGCCGCCGTCCGGGCCCTTGAGGCTATAGTCCCTCACCCTCTCGCCCGCCGTGAGGTCGTCCCTGTAGCCGTGGTAGCCTTCCACGGTATCGGGCTGATACCATTTCTCGGATACTATGGGGCTCTCCTTGTAATGTATCTCTATCTGTGCAAGCGTCGCGAGGAGCCGGTCCTGTACGGCATTTATGCGTGACGCGACCCCTATGACCTTGTTCCTTATCGCCCCGAGTACCGGGTTGTGCACGCCGGCCATACGCGTCGCCTTGTCCGTCAGGCTGACGACCTCTTTCCCCACGGGGAGCCTCTCGGCCTGGTAACTGTCGAGTAGCGAGTACGCGCCCCGCCCTTCGAGAACGAGCGCCAGCTTCCACGCGAGGTTGTACGCGTCCTGTATACCTGTGTTCATGCCCTGCCCGCCCATCGGGCTGTGTATGTGCGCCGCATCGCCCGCGAGGAAAATCCTTCCCTCCGCGTACCTGTCCACCATCCTGTGGTGGAGCTTGAAATAGGCGAGCCAGTTGGGGTCGGTCACGCTTTTATACTTTATCTCCCTCTCGGCCATCAGCCTCTTGACGTCGTCGAGAGTGGGCTCCGGCATCTCTTCCGTTACCGGGGCGTCCTGCAATTCGAACATGAGCCTCCCCCTGTCTTTATAAAGCGGGAAGTAGGCCGTTATCCCGTTCGGATGTATGAACGCCGAGAGGTGATGAAAAGGGTATTCCCAATCGAGATTGCAGTCGGCGAGGAGCCAGTAATTGGGATACGGAGCGCCCTTGAACTCGAACCCGAGTATGTGCCTGACAGAGCTGTGCGCCCCGTCGCAGCCGGAAACGTAAGAGCTCCGGATAGTCTCCTCCGAGCCGTCCGGGCGCCTTACGTGCGAGACGAGTGTCTCGCCGCCCCTGTCGATGTGTACGAGCTCCTTTTCCCTCTCCACCTTTGCCCCGTACGATTCCAGACGCTCGTTGAGAACCCTCTCGGTGTCGCTCTGGGCGAGTATGAGGAGGTAAGGATATTTGCTTTCTATCGAGCTGAACGAAAGGCTCGCCAGCGCCCGGCCCCGATCGTATATATCGAAGCCGTTACATATGTTGCCCTCGTCGAGGACGGAATCGATGAGGCCCATGTTCTCGAAGACCTCCATCGTCCGGGCGTGGATGCCGAAGGCCTTCGATTTGTCCGAAGGGGCCGCGGCCTTGTCTATTATCCTGAACGGAACGCCTCTACGGGCGAGCTCGCAGGCCATGGTGAGACCCGTCGGGCCCGCCCCGACAATCAAAACCCCTGTACCGGTACCTGACATTCCAGCCTCCGTTGCCGGCGGGGTTGGAGCATGGACCGGAAGACCCCTTTTCGCGGCGCAGTGAAATTTATTCCGGCGATTAAATTATACAAACCGCCGCCGCTCGGGCCAAATTTGACTTGGGATTCGATTTCATATATCAATTGCATATGGCTAAAAGTATGCTCATCGTATACGAGTCGGTAGACAGATTCGGCAGAATGAGCGAATACTGGAAGCGCTATATAAACTTCTACGAAGAGTACTGGGGCGGGCCTACATCGCCTTACGGCGTCTGGTTCGGAAACGAGTACAACGATTTCAGGGAAAGGCTTTCATGCGCCCTCCGGGTGCCGGACGAAGAGGTCCGGGACTGCCTCTTCATGAAATCGAAAGACGGCGGTTATCTCATATCCCCCCTCCGCTCGTTCAAGAACGCATACATGCTCGATTCGGACAATTGCATCCCGCCGCCCTGGTTTATCCTCTTCGACGACAGTGAAAGGGAATTCTTCTACACGCACATGGGTTTCGGCAGGGTGCACTACGGGACCGCCCTCGGGAAAGGCCTCGGGAGAATCGACGAGGCAGACCGCATCATAGAGGAGTCCTTCAAAAAATACGGCGGCGAAGAAAACGCACACTCCCTTTTCATGAAGCTGAAGAAGATTCAATCCGGGCTCTTCGAGTTAAGGACGTGGCTTTCGGAGTTCGACGAGGCGGGTTATCTGGTCCTCGATTACGGCGAGCTCTGCTCGTTCCTGAGCCCCTACACCTTAAACGGCGACCGGTCTTCCAAAGAAATATGGGACGTGCTCTCGAACCTCGAAAAGAACGACATGGAGCAGTGCCGTCTCGTGCTCGGCCTCTTCCTCCAGAAGTGGCAGACGATCAAACAAAAAGTATCCGAAGACATAACCGCACGGGGCGCGCAGTAGATTCCGCGCATCTAGGCACGCATTTCGAAGATTTGAAATTCTCTGCCAGCGACAATCCGGAACCCCGCGGATTCTAATAATCCCCCGGGCATCAAAAAAGCAAGAAATGGATTGTAATGAAAACGGCGGAATCATAATATAGATACATCGCCCGGACCGAGGAGGTTTTAGCATTGCGCAGCGATTTCGAGGGTCTATGGAAAGATTATCTCAGGATAGAACAGGCGATACTCTACCTCGAAAGGCATTTCCGTGAGCAGCCGACGCTCGGCGAAACCGCACGAAGCGTCAACCTGAGCGAGTACCACTTCCACCGGCTGTTCAAAAGATGGGCCGGGATAACGCCGAAGCAGTTCCTCCAGCTCCTTACGATCGAGTATGCGAAAAACATGCTCGACGAATCGCGGAGCCTTCTCGAAATAACGTACAACTCCGGGCTCTCCAGCACCAGCCGGCTCCATGACCTCTTCGTCACCATAGACGCCGTCACCCCAGGGGAATTCAGGAGGAAGGGCGCCGGGCTCACGATCCTCTACGGCGTACATCCGACGCCCTTCGGCAAATGCCTCCTCTCGGTGACGGAAAGGGGTATATGCGGACTCTCCTTCCTCACGGGCGAGAACCACGAAGAGGCCGTCAACGCCCTCAAAAAGGAGTGGGCCGGGGCCAGGTTCGTAGAGAACGCGAACGTCACGCGAACCTACATCGACACAATCTTCGTCCCCTCACTTCCGGACGAAAAACCACGGCTTAATCTATACCTTAAGGGAACGAACTTTCAGATAAAGGTCTGGCAGGCGCTCCTCGGCATACCGCCCGAGCACGTCCTGTCCTACGACGACGTGGCCGAGTCGGTCAGCACGCCCGGCGGGCTCAGGACCGTGGGCGAAGCGGTGATGACCAACCCCGTCGCCTACGTCATCCCGTGCCACAGGGTAATTCACAGGATAGGCATCGTCGGTCCGTATAAATGGGGGACGGCCAGGAAGAGGGCGATGCTCGGCTGGGAGGCCGCGCGGGGCGAGGCGGCCCACGACTCGATCGAGAGCCCGCTAATCCTTCCCGGCGGGCGCAGCCGGCCGACCGTCACCCGGGATCAAAATGAAAATTAAAGAAGGAGGCTTTTCGATATGAAGCTGAAGGATAAAGTAGCGATAATCACGGGCGGGAGCCTCGGGCTCGGAAAAGAGACTGCCCTTCTCTTTAACCGCGAGGGAGCGAAGGTCGTGATCACGGGCCGCACAGAAGACAGGCTGAAGGCCGCCGTCGAGGAAGCGAGGGCGCAGGGCGCGGGCGGGGAGATCGAATATTTCGTCGCCGACGTTTCGAGCGAAGATGACTGCCGGGGTACCGTCGATTACGTGATAAACAAGTACGGCAGGATAGACGTCCTCTTTAACAACGCGGGCGTCCTCTGGGTTTACAACACGCACGAAACCCCGCTCGAAATATGGGACAAGACGTTCGATATAAACGTGAGGGGCACATACCTCATGTCGAAGTTCACGATCCCCCACATGCTGAAGCAGGGCAAGGGATGCATCGTCAACAACTCCTCCATACTCGGGTCGAGGGCCGCGCCCGGCTGCGCCGCTTACGTGGCGACCAAGGGGGCCATTACGCAGCTCACGAGGGCGATGGCGGTGGAATACGCCCCCCACGGCATAAGGGTGAACGCCATATGCCCCGGGACGACTGTCACTCCGCTCGTCGAAGACCTGTTCGAGCAAACGGACGACCCATCGGGCGCCAGGAAGCTCTGGGAGTCGTACAACCCAATGGGGAGACTCGGAAGGCCGTCCGAGATAGCGCGCGGCGTGCTCTTCCTCTGCGACGACGAGGTCGAATTCATGACCGGCAGCATGCTCAACATAGACGGGGGCTGGATAGCCCGGTAGGGACTTTAGACTGAAAATATGCGGGTGGGACGCGTCCCGCTTCCCGCCCGATTCTGAAGACGCGGTTTATTGCCGCTCAGCCGGAGCGCTCCCGGAAGCGAATCATTTTCCGGCGGACAAGCCGGCCATCTTCCCGAGCGGCCCTGCGGGGTCGACAACTTCTTTCAAGGCAGGGTACGGGACCGTAACGAAATAAGAGCCCTCGGCGTAGGACCCCACGGCGTATGGGGCGAAGGCTATCGATACGCCCCTCGGCGAGATAGCGAATGCGCTCATATCGTCGGCGCCGAGCTCCTTTAACTGGCCGTCGACGACCCATCCGGCTTTCTGCTTCCTGAGGTCGTTTATGCAATAATCTGAAAGAGCTTTCAGGTAATTCGAGTCCTGGAGAAAGAGGTCCGGGAGTTTTAAGAGATAGGGCTTTCCATCCTTGATCCAGTAGTTAGACGACATGTACTCCGTGTTGCCGTGCGCGCCGCCCCCGTATACGTATATCTCACCCGAGAGGCTCACGACCTCGGGGGAGTAGTATTCGATGGCGTAGTTATATCTCTCCTGCCACTCGGCCCTCGGCTCCGATTCCTGCGACTTGAAGAATTCCTCGGCCTCTTTCATGAATTTCGCCTGCTCGGCGAGCGCGTTCTTTTCGAGCTCCTGCGAAATTTCCTGGAGCGGTTTCAACCCTGAAATGAAATCGGGATACATGTAGGACATTTCGTATTTACCGCCGGACTTCGTTTCGGACGTGATGTAGTAGGCGATCTTGTTGAGCTTGAACGGGATCTTGTCGCCGCCCCCCGCCTTCATCCACTTCCCTTCTATCGTCTTTGCGTAATTGGTCCCCTCGGATTCGAGCTTGCCGACGAAAGTCCCCGTCCTGTTGCCCTTCTCGTCCTGCTCGACGATCGTCATGATAGAGGTGTCTTTATCTATGCCGCCCGACAGGGAAAGCGGAGTCCCTATTTTGTCATACATGTAAGAACCCGTGACTCCGGAGGAATCCATTACGAGCTCCATCTGTATGCCTATACCGTCCCCCAGAATCCCGGTGTAGTAGTACCTCGATTCGGGACGGTCTTCATTTTCCTGGCCGGAGACGAGCTCCGGCATGACGACAGCCGAGAAAAAAAGCACCAGAGCTACGGCGCATTCGAACCTCTTCCACGTCTTCATCGATCAACTCCCTCCGAATCTCCGAACTGGACCCTCGTTAAAATATAATACGAGATAACGGCCTGCGAAATATCATTCCGGCGACGATTTCAGACCACCGTTTTTGCAATTTTTTGTCAAACCGGCGCCGCAAATTTTCCAATTTGGCCCGCTTTGCATCGAGCACGGAACGCCATACGACAAAATAATCCAGCATTTACAACACATTGCGATGCTGTCCAAAACGGCACGTAATTTGCAGCAATTTATTTTCGAAAGCACTTATTCCCCATCCTCTAAAGGGCGGATAACGAAGAGATTCGCGATCCGCCCTAAAATTCCCAAGGGGTAAGGACAGGCGTCAGGCGAGGGCGAGAACCCCCATCATGTCCTTGTGTATCCCGGGGGCGCACGCGAGGATCTCCTTCACGTATATGCTATAGGGCTCTCCGTTAAATCTCGTGACGACGCCTCCCGCCTCCTCGACTATCAGAACCCCTGCGGCAGTGTCCCAGGGATTAAGACCGAGCTCCCAGAATCCGTCGAAACGTCCGCAGGCGAGGTAGCAGAGATCGAGTGCGGCCGAGCCGTCGCGCCTTACGGCGCGCGCCGACCGGATGAAGTTCGCAAAGTTCCTGAGGTTGTCTTCGACTATCTTCGGGTTCTCGTGAACGAAGCCCGTAACCAGGTGGCTCTCGTCGAGCCGCTCCGTCTTCGTTACGCGTATGGGGCTGCCGTTAAGGAACGCCCCCTTTCCGAGCTCTGCCGTGAACATCTCGTCCTTGACGGGGTCGTACACGAGCCCCGCCTTTAACTGCCCCTTTATTTCGAGCGCTATGGATACGGCGAAGAATGGATATGCGTGGGCGTAATTGGTGGTGCCGTCGAGCGGGTCTATGAGCCAGAGGTGATCGGAGCCGTTCGAATGCCGCCCGGACTCCTCGGCGAATATGTCGTGCGTATGGAACGTCTCTTTTATGCGGCTGACGATGAGGTCTTCGGACAGCTTGTCTACCTCGGTGACGAGGTTATTCTTTCCCTTGTAATCTATGTCCCTCACTTTCCCCAGGTGTTCGATCAGGATTTCGCCGGCTTCCCTCGCCGCCTTTTCGGCAACTTCCAGGTATCTCAAGTTAGGCTCCCGTAAAGTCCGGTTGTTATCGTATACACGTGCGTAGAGGGCTTTATTGTACACGATTTACAGACAGCCGCGCGTATCGGCAAAAAGCGGGCCTGAATCAACCGGAAGAGGGGCGGCAAGCAGGCGTCCGGCAGCGCTATTCCGCCGGGGCCTCGGGAATGATTATCCATCCGAGCACGTATACGAGAATCGCGGTTCCGACCGTAAACAAGCCGATAAGAGCCGCTATCAGCCTTATCAGCGTGGGATCGATGGAAAACATCTCCCCAAGCCCGCCGCAGATGCCCGCTATCATCCTGTCCTTTCTCGAACGATGGAGCTTTTTAATCTCTTCAGCCATCTTGCACCCCCTGTAGAAAGATTCCAGATATGAGTATACATCAAGCCGGGGGCGGCCCGAGAGTTTTTTGAGGCTATCCGGGGACGGCTGCACAGGCCCGGGACGAGAGCTCGGGCTTTACGTGGTGAAAAATCTTCACTTTGCTATAATTATGAAACCTCACGCCGGGCCCGGGTGACGATATACGCGGCCCGGCGGAAACGACATACGGAGGAGACCAATGAAAGATACTCTCAAGCCGGGACTTAAATTCGAATTCGACTTCAAGGTGCCCGAATCGAAGACCGTTCCCTACATCTATCCCGAATCCGAGGAGTTCCGGATAATGCCCAAGGTGTTTTCGACGGGCTTTATGGTGGGGCTCATAGAATGGGCGTGCGTAAGATTCGTGAACGAGCACATCGACTGGCCGAGGGAGCAGTCGGTCGGGATCGACATCAGGCTGAGCCACCTGGCCGCGACGCCCCCCGGGCTCACGGTGAAGGTAAACGGGGAGCTCACGGGCGTCGAGGGCAGGAAGCTCTCGTTCGCCGTATCGGCCCACGACGGCATCGACCTCATAACCGAAGGGACCCACGAGAGGTTCGTAGTCAACGCCGAAAAATTCACGGCCAAGGCCGAGGAGAAGGCCAGGCAGGCCGGGGCCTGACGGAGGGCCGCGTAGAATGATAAAAAACGCAGCAAGCATAAAGGCGCTTACGTTCGACGTCTTCGGCACGGTCGTAGACTGGCGAAGCTCCATAATCATGGAGTGCGAAGCCCTCGGCGGGCGGAAGGGTGTAACACGCGACTGGGCGCGCTTCGCCGACGAGTGGCGGGGCGGCTACGCCCCCGCGATGGACCTCGTAAGGAAGGGCGGGCTCCCGTGGACGAATATCGATTCACTCCACAGGATGGTTTTAGACAGGCTGCTCTCGGAATTCGAGATCGGCGGGCTCACCGAGAAAGAGAAGGACCACCTCAACCGCGCGTGGCACAGGCTTGGCCCGTGGCCCGACTCTATCCGGGGCATAGAGAGGCTGAGGACACGCTACGTCGTGGCGACGCTCTCTAACGGTAACGTCTCTCTCCTGGTGGACATGGCCAAGAACGCGGGGCTCGCGTGGGACTGCGTCCTGTCGTCAGAGCTCGCCGGGCACTACAAGCCCGACAGGGAAGTGTATCTCACGGCGGCCTCGCTGCTCGGCCTCGAGCCGGGCCAGGTGATGATGGCGGCGGCGCACAGGGACGACCTCGAAGCCGCCCGCAGCTTCGGTCTCCGTACGGCGTTCATTTCACGCCCGCTGGAGTTCGGCCCGGAAGGAAAACCGGACACGGCCTCCGGGGGCGACTTCGATATAGTGGCCGAGGATATAATCGACCTTGCCGAAAAGCTCGGCGCGTAAGAGGCGGGTTAAATCGTCTCGAAGGTTTGTATCCGGTAGAGCCCGGCGTATATGCCGTTTTTGTGCATGAGCTCCCCGTGCCCGCCGCTCTCGACGAGCCGCCCTCGCTCGAATACGGCGACGAAGTCGAAGCCGCTAATGGACGGCACCCTGCTCGATATGGCGAGGAGTGTCCTTCCTCTCATCTCCTTCCTCAGGTTCCTCAAGACGAGGCTCTCCGTCCTGAGGTCGAGGGACGAAAAGACGTCGTCCAGTATCAGCACCGCAGGCTTGAGGAGTATGGCGCGTGCGAGCGCTATCCTCTGCCTCTGCCCGCCCGAGAGCGTAAGCCCCCTTTCGCCGACCCTCGTGTCAAAGCCCCCCGGGAATTCCATTATATCGTCGTATATTTCGGCGATCCTGGCGGCGTTCTCTATCTCCTCGTCCGTGAGCGCGGGGTTCATGAACGATATGTTGTCCCTGACGGTCCCGCTGAAAACGGTCGTCTCCTGCGGGACGTAGACGACTCCCTTACGGAGGCTCTCTTTCTTTATGTCGCGCACGTCCGCGCCGTCTATGAAGACGGTCCCGAAGGGCGGCTCCTCGACCCTCGTCAAAAGCTGAAAGAGCGTACTCTTCCCCGAGCCCGTCGCCCCCGTGATTCCCACGGCCGAGCCTCTTGCGATTTCGAGCGATACGTCTTTCAAAACCCTCTTCCCATTGTACGAAAAACTTAAATTCCTGAACTGGATGTCGCCCTTGATGTCCACGTCGAGCGTGCCGGTCTCGGTGACGGACTGGGGGATCTCGAGAAGTATGTCGTTAATCCTGTTGAGCGAGGCGTTTCCCCGCTTTATTATGTCCACCGCCCATCCCATGGCCATCATCGGCCACGTGAGCATCGTCAGGTATAGCAGCACTGCGGCGAAGTCCCCTAGCGTTATGTCGAGGGTTATAGTCCTCACCCCCCCGAGCCAGAGGAATATGGCCGTCGCCGTCCCCGCGAGGAACGTGATTATGGGCTGGTAGACGCCCCATATTTTTATGAGCCGGAGATTCTTCGCCAGGTAATCGGAGCTCGCCGCGCTGAAGTCCCTAGCCTCCTCGTCTTTCCTGACGAAAGCCTTCACGACCTTTATGCCTGATATCGACGTGCGCGCGCTCTCCGTAAGCTCCGAGAAGGAATCCTGGACCCTCTGGAACCTCTTCTCGATCATGTTGCCGAACTTGATGATTATGAAGGCGAGTATAGGGAACGGGATGAAGGCGTAAAGCGTCAGCACGGGTGAGATATAAAGCATCGCTCCGAATATGAATACGAGAAGGAATACGCCGTCGTAGGCTATCAGAACCCCGAGCCCGCACGCGAATTTGAGCGTTTCGATGTCGTTCACCGTGTGGGCCATGAGGTCCCCGACTTTCTTTCGGGAGAAGAAGTCGAACTGAAGGCCCTGGAGGTGATCGAAGAATTCGTTCCTTAGAGACTGCTCTATCTTCCTCGCCGCCCCCATTATGAAATACCGCCAGAAGAACCTGAATATCGACATGGTTACGGCGATGCCGACCATAATCAGCCCGTATTTTGAAATGTCGTTAAAACCCGCCCCCTCCAGGGTGAGGGCGTCCACGACGCGCTCTATCACGAGCGGGATCGAAAGCTGGCAGAGGTCCACGAGCGAGAGGGCCAGGAGCCCGGCCAGAAACGAATACTTGTAGCTCAAAAGGAGGGAAAAAATAGTCTTCTTTTTGTTCATATAACTCTGCTGGAGAATGCCGGATATACCGCCCCGAAAGGCCTGTCTCAGGGCTTTAGTATACCAGAACGATGGGGAAAAATTGCGGCCGGGCAGGGCTGCCGGGCCGCATCAGGACGTGCTTAGGTATAAAGTCCCCGGGCCGGGAGCGGCTCAAGTCCCCCCCTCTGTGCAGCCGCCGTTTATTACAGACCGAACCGGCCCCCGGGGTATCGTTATTCCGTGGCGTTTATGCTTTCGCCCTTCTCCTCGGATTTAAGAATTTTACCGTCCGGGGAATACTGGGCGTAGAACCATCCGCCTTCGGGCTTCTCGCCGCCGAGGTTGATCACTGCGTTTATGGTCTCGAGCTGCCGGGACTCGTCAAAATCTTCTTCGACTATAATCGAGCCCGGGGGAAGAGGGGTCACTTTATTTTCGAGAGCCTCCTGGGCTATCGGATTCAAATACGTGACCGGCGTTTCCGCAGTAGCCCCTTCGGGCTTATGCTGCTTCCAGTTTATCTTGTACTCTTCCGTGTTAATGAGTTTCCAAAGCTCCTGCGCTATTTCCTCGGGCGATTTTTTTTCGAGCTCGGAGAGCTGCTCCTGGTGAAGCTCTTGTGTCTTGTCCACTACATCGGTCTCGGCCTCCTCGACTTTCTCTTCGGCTTCCTTGACCACGGACGTGCTTTCTGCAGTGGCGTCTTCTTTCTTTTCTCCGGACTGGCTGCATGCGGCCAGTCCCGCGCTTATAACCATCAACAATATCAATAGAAAACTGGACGTTCTCATTTTCTCCTCCGGTTTTTTGAGTGTTAATTCTATCATTACGCCGCAAAAAAATCCAAGCCCGCGAGGGCTTGAAACGCACCCCCAACCCCGGCGAAGCGGCGCGTCACGCCGGATTCGGCCCCGGCTGGAACCGCACCATGCTTTTTTTCAAACGTTAAAAAAAGCGCTTGACAAAAAATTTTAGATATACTAATATCCTAATGACTGACTAGTCAGTTCAGTCTCGGGGGTTAGGGTCTCGACAAATGGCTAAAGCGCAGAAATCAAGAAAAGGACGGGTTCGTATGGGAAAAACTCAGGTAGCGAAAACTACTCGCAAGGAAGAGATTATCAGAGTAGCGGCAAATCTTTTTTCACAGAAGAGCTACCATGACGTAACCATGGACCAGATCGCGGAAAAGGTGGGCGTCGCCAAGGGCACGATCTACCTCTACTTCGAATCGAAGGAAAATCTGTACCTCGAAATACTGGAAGAGACCTACGAAGAAATCGAGACGATCCTGGAAAGGGAAATAGCCAAGAAGGATCCGGCTCCGAAAAAACTCAGAAAAATGCTCATGCTCATATTCAAGTTCTACCTGGAGAATCTGGACGTCCTCAGGATACTCAGCAGGGACGAGACTCACCTCATCAGAGAGCACTACGAATTCACGGAGCATTGGCGCGTGAAAGGCGTCAGGTTTTATCAAAAAATATTGGAAAAGGGTATCAACGAAGGATCGTTCCGGCCGGTCAACACCGAGCTTACCGCACTCATTATCTTCGGTCTCGTTCGGTCGGTAATGTTCTTCTACCATACCGACAAAAGCGCGGCGGAAATCGCCGAGGAGGTTTTTTCGATGATTTCAGAGGGAATCCTGGACCCTCGGTACGAAGAACCCGCTTCGGAGACCGCATAAGCAGCGTGTAAATCATTCACCAATTTAAGGAGGTATTACAATGGCAGTTTCATACCCGTTCAGTTCCAAGATAAGCCACTTCGTGCCGCCCAAACAGTGGGCCAGCATGAGAATCGCCCGCGATCTCGAGAAAAAGACAGGCACGAAGATCATTCATTTCGAGAAAGGCGACTATCAGGGTCCGGACTTCTACACCCCCGACCACGTGCTCGAAGCCACGATTCAGGCGCTCAAGGACGGATACGTAAGGTACGACCCGGGGCCGGGCCTGCCCGAGCTCAGGGAGGCCATAGCGGCCGAAACCTCCAAGTTCGGCAGAAAGACGAAGCCCGAAGAGGTCATAGTCACGGCGGGGGCGAAGCACGCGCTCACCATGTCGCTCCTCACCTTCCTCGAAGAAGGGGACGAAGTCATTTTCCCGAACCCCGGTTATCCGCCGGACGAAGTTTGGGCAAAATACGTAAGGGCGAACATAAAACACGTGCCGCTGACGAAGCCCGACTGGCAGTTCGACCTCGAAAAGCTGGAAGCGCTGATAACGCCGAAAACGAAGCTCCTCATCATCAACACCCCGCAGAGGCCGAACGGCCACCTCGTCGAGAACCCCGAGGCGATAGCCGAGATGTGCTTCAGGCACCCGAACCTCATGGTCATATCCGACGAGATATTCTCTCACGTAACGTTCGACAAGCCGCACAAGACGATCGCGGCGGTCCCCGGAATGGAAGACCGGACCATCGTGATAGACACGTTCTCCAAAACATACGCCATGACCGGGTGGAGAATAGGCTGGGCCGTAGCTCCCGTTCCGGTTATCGACAAGCTCTCGATATTCCTCCAGGATTCGATAACAAACGTCGCCGCTTTCATACAGAAGGCCGCGTACGCCGCAATGAGCGGGCCCCAGGACTGGACTGTCGAGAAGACCGCTCTTCTCAAGAAGAAGCGCGACAGGATGGTCGCCGGGCTCAACTCCGTTCCGGGCGTAAAGTGCGACTCTCCCGACGGTGCGTTCTACGCCTTCGCCGACATCACGAGCACGGGCTACACGTCGCAGGAATACACCGACAAGCTCGTAGAGACCGCGGGAGTCGCCGTAGTCGCCGGTACCGCCTTCGGCAGCCAGGGTGAGGGATACATAAGGGTAACGTATGCCTGCTCCGACGAGGATATCGACGAAGGTATCAACAGGATGAAAGAAGCCAACCTCGTAAAGTGAGGTCGGTAATAAATAAAGACTTTCCGAAGACGAGCTTTTGTCTCCTTCCGGTTTTTGACGGCCGGAACGGGGGCAAGAGCTCGTCTTCTTTTTTAGCATATTCCGAAACAGCCCGTACGTTTTCATTGATGCGTCAAGACGCCTCGGCACTCAAGCTGGCTCCTGTTATTCATTTAAATATTTATTGCAAATCTGCACCGAATTGATAAAACTAATTTAATCATGATACGAAGAAAATCGTCTTTTATGAGGGACTATATAGTAAGGCCGCTTCTCGTGCTGCTCCTTTTGGCCGCGCACGGAGCGGCGCTCCTTTCCTGCTACACCGCCCCCGTCACGGGGAGGTCCCAGTTCATTCTCCTCTCCCAGTCCGAAGAGAACCAGATGGGCGTGGCGGCGTTTCAGGAAGTCCTTAAAACCGAGAAGGTATCCACGAACACGAAGTATAACCAGGTCGTGACGGACGTGGGCATGCGCATAGCCGCCGTCGCCGACACCCCCGCCTACCAGTGGGATTTCAAGGTAATAGAAGACAACGAACAGATAAACGCCTTCGCCCTTCCCGGCGGCAAGGTCGCCGTTTACACCGGCATACTGCCCGTAGCGCAAACCGAGGCCGGGCTCGCGACCGTCATGGCGCACGAGGTTGCGCACGTGGCCGCGCGACACGGAGGCGAGAGGATTTCGACCGACATACTGGCGCAGATAGGGGCCATGGGCGTAAGCGCCGCCCTCGGCGGGAGCGATCCTTACATATCCGAGGCGGTAATGCAGGCCTACGGCATCGGGGTCACCGTAGGCGGCATCCTCCCGTTCACGCGCGGGCAGGAGGCCGAAGCCGACCACATAGGCCTCATATACATGGCCAAGGCCGGCTACGATCCCAGGGAAGCCATAGCCTTCTGGGAGCGCATGGACGCCGCCCATAAAGGTAAGCCCCAGCCGCCCGAATTCCTTTCGACGCACCCGGGATACGGCTCGAGGGTAAATAACCTGAAGCAATGGCTGCCCGAGGCTATCCCGCACTACGAAAAGGCCCAAAAGGCCCCGAACAACCCCATAACCAAGTAGCCGTGGAGTTACGCGCAGCTTACCATTATATTAAAACCCGGTAGCCTATACCGAACAGGCGGCCCGATGGCGTGGCCCGAGAGGTGAACTGTTTTGTCCAGATCCGAGAGGATACGGAGATTCTACGACGAGCTCTACAAAAAATACGGGCCGCAGGGATGGTGGCCCGGGGACTCCCCGCTAGAATGCATAGTCGGGGCTATACTCACACAGAGCACGTCGTGGAAGAACGTCGAAAAAGCGATTTCCAACCTTAAAAACGAGGGTCTGCTTACCGTCGAAAGGTTGAGTCTTGTTACAGCGGAAGAGCTCGCAGCACTTGTACGCTCATCGGGGTATTACAATCAGAAGGCGATCAAAATCAAGAATTTCATCTCGTTTCTCACTGCCGAATACTCCGGAAGCCTCGAAGAGATGTTCGCGGAAGGCAAGTCCGTCCTTAGAGAAAAACTTTTATCCGTAAAGGGCATAGGCCCCGAAACGGCGGACAGCATAATGCTCTACGCGGGCGGCATGCCCGTATTCGTGGTGGATGCATATACCTGGAGAGTATTGTCACGGCACGGGATCGTGCCTGTGGAGACCTCGTACGCGGAGATGCAGGAGGTCTTCACGGATTCACTGGACGAGGACGCCGGGATGTTCAACGAATACCATGCGTTATTAGTGAGACTGGGGAAGGAGCACTGCAGGAAAAGTCAGCCCGTCTGTGAAGGGTGCCCGCTCGAATTCGACCCCCACTTCGTATAACGGGGATTGCTCGGGCAGCCAGGGAGGTTTTCATCTGGCCGGTTCCGGTGGGTATCTTTTTTCGAACCGGCCCTCGCCCCCAAACAGCAAAGCCGCCCGGAGGCGGCCTTTATGTTCTATGTTGTGAAATGCGTTCTCTCAGTTAAGCCCGCTTCTGGCCACGTCTACCACGGCCTTAAAGCTCTCGGGCTCCCTGATGGCCATCTCGGAAAGAGACTTTCTGTCGAGCTCGATTCCGGCTTTTTTGAGTCCGCCCATGAAGCTGCTGTAAGATAAACCGTACGGCCTTACCGCCGCGTTTATCCTGACTATCCAGAGCTTCCGGAAGTCTCTCTTCTTGTTCCGTCTGTGCCTGAAGGCAAAGGCCATTGCCCGGAGAACAGTTTCCTTGGCGCGCCTGATATTATTCTTCCTTCTGCCCCAGTACCCCTTGGCGCTTTTAAGGAGTCTCTTTCTCCTCTTCCTGGATGCTACCCCTCTTTTTATTCTCATTTCCTGCTCCCTTCCGAGATATTATACCGCCAATAATATGATTGCCGATTCAAAAAATACGCCGCGTTATTTATAAGGTATGTAAGACCTTATCCTTATAGCAGCCGTCCCTTCTATAAAGTCCGGGGAAACCAGCCTTCTCATGCGCTTCCGGCCCTTCTTGGCGTTCGAGTGGCTTTTGCCGCCGTGGTACCTTTTTATCTTTCCCGAGCCGGTGACCTTAAACCTCTTCGCGGCGCCCCTGTTAGTCTTTACCTTCATTTTTGGCATTGTCTTTCCCACCTTGTCCAGTGCTTTTCTTTGGTGAAATAACCATTATCAAATTCTTGCCTTCGAGCTTCGGGGGCATGTCGATTCCGCCTATGTCCGCAACGCGTTCGAGTATCTTGTTCGCGAGCGCCCGGCCGATTTCGGGATGAACTATTTCCCTGCCCCTGAAAAATATCCTTATCTTCGCCTTGTTTTCGTCCTCCAGAAATTCCCTGATGCGGCCGATCTTTACGTCGAGATCGTGGCCGCCTATGTTGGGACGAAACTTTATTTCTTTTATCGTATGCGTTTTCTGTTTCTTGGCATTCGCCTGTTTTTTCAGCTCGTATTTATATTTGCCGAAGTCCATCATCCGGCATACCGGAGGATTGGCGTTGGCGGCGACTTCGACGAGATCCACGCCCCTTTCCTCGGACATCGCGAGCGCCTCTTTTATAGGTACTACCCCGAGCTGCTGGCCGTCTTCGCCGATCAGACGCACTTCCCTGGCCCTTATCCTCTGGTTAATCCTGACTTCGGGCTCTCTGCTGCTTCCTCTTGAACCCCTCACGAACGACTACCCGCCTCCCTCCAGGTGCCGGGATCGAGCTCGCCGGCTATTTGTGCGAGGAATTCGTCTATCGTCGCCGAGGGCATGTTAGCTCCCCCGAGTTTCCGCGGGGCAACAGTGCGCGTCTCCATTTCGTTCCTGCCGACCACGAGCAAATACGGAATCTTTTCTAACTGCGCCTCCCTTACTTTCAAACCCAGCTTTTCATTCCTTATATCTGTTTCTACTCTGATGCCTTTCTCCTTTAATATCTGATAGAGCTCCTCGGCATACCCTGCCTGCTCGTCCCCTATGGTCGCTATCCTGACCTGTACCGGGCTGAGCCAGAGCGGGAATGCTCCGCCGTAATGCTCTATCAGCACTCCAAAAAAACGCTCCATCGAGCCGAATATGGCCCTGTGGATCATAATCGGCCTGTGCCGGGCGTTATCCTCCCCGACGTAGGCCATACCGAACCTTTCGGGAAGGTTAAAATCTACCTGAACTGTAGAGCACTGCCAAGCTCTGCCCAAAACATCTTTAATTTTAAGGTCTATTTTCGGTCCGTAAAAGGCCCCGCCCCCCTCGTCGACTTCATAGGGAAGCCCCCTGGCGTCGAGCGCATCGCGGAGGGCCTCGGTCGCCCTGTCCCATCCGTCCACTTCCCCGACAAACTTTTCGGGCCTCGTCGAAAGGTATATTTCGTAATCGTCAAAGCCGAAGGTCTTTAAGAATAGCATCGTGAGGTCGAGTACGCCTATGACCTCGCTCTCCATCTGGTCGGGCCTGCAGAATATGTGTGCGTCGTCCTGCGAGAACCCCCTGACCCTCAAAAGCCCGTGCAGCACTCCAGAGCGCTCGTAACGGTAGACGGTCCCGATCTCTGCCCATCTGAGTGGAAGGTCCCTGTAGCTCCTGACGCCGGTTTTATAAATCATTATATGGAAAGGGCAGTTCATCGGCTTTAACTGATACTCCGTGTTCTCCATTTCCATGCGGGGGTACATGTTTTCCCTGTAAAAGTCCACGTGGCCGCTCGTCTTCCAGAGGTCGATTTTCGCTATGTGCGGCGTGTAGAGAAGGTCGTATCCCGCCCTCTCGTGCTCCTTCCGCCAGAAGTCTTCGATGACTCGCCTCACCCGTGACCCCTTGGGGTGCCAGAGAACGAGTCCCGCGCCGGTCTCGTCCTGTATCGAAAAAAGGTCGAGCTCCTTTCCGAGCTTTCGGTGGTCGCGCTTTTTCGCCTCTTCGAGCTTGTCGAGGTAGGCCTTGAGCTCCTTTCTGTCCCAGAACGCAGTGCCGTATATGCGCTGGAGCATCTGGTTCTTCTCGTTCCCTCTCCAGTAGGCCCCGGCGGAAGTGAGGAGCTTAAACGCCTTCACGTCCCCTGTAGACGGGGCGTGAGGACCCCGGCAGAGGTCGTGCCAGGTCTCCTGATCGTATATCGTTATCTGGTCCGCCTCGGGGAGGTCGTTTATTATTTCGACTTTATAGTTTTCGCCCTCGTCGGTGAAGATCTTTATCGCCTCTTCCCTCGAAACCTTTTTCCTTACGAGAGGCTTCTTCCGGCCCACTATCTCCTTCATCTTCTCTTCGATCTTTTCGAGGTCCTCGGGTGTAAAGCCGCGCGGGAAGTCGAAGTCGTAGTAAAAGCCGTTCTCGATGACGGGGCCTATGGTGACCTTCGCTTCGGGGAAAAGGGACTGCACGGCTTCGGCCATAACGTGGGCTGCAGTGTGCCTTATGAGTGCGAGGCCGTCCTCGGAGCCCTGCTTAACAGGCTCGAGCGCGGCGTCGGAATCGACTTCATACCAGAAGTCTGCCAGCTTCCCGTTCACCTTTGCGCCGATGGCGGCTTTCGCTATGCCGGTCGAGTTTATTATCTCCCCCACGGTAGCGCCCTTTGGAAAGGCCTTTTCCGACCCGTCGGGGAGGGTTATTCGAACTTCTTCCATAATCTCCAGTAGTGTGTGGTGAGCACGGCAGGATTTGAACCTGCGACCTCTTGCGTGTCAAGCAAGCGCTCTCCCCCTGAGCTACGCGCTCCTGATTTCAAGAAGAGTGTTATTTTCTTATATAATACCACACCTGTCAAGCGCGTCCCGTCCGAGAATTTTTGCCTTGGCACCCAAATCTTGGTAACCTTAGGCCCTATGCGTTGGGGCGTCGTCTAATTGGCAGGACTCAGGCCTTTGGAGCCTGCTGTGGTGGTTCGAGTCCACCCGCCCCAGCCATTAAATCGAAGGCTTTTTCACCCCGCACGACTCTTACGAGCACACATGACTACAGCGAAAAAAGATACCCTTAATCCGTCCCAGCACGCCGCGGTTACGCACCCCGGGGGGCCGCTCCTGGTCCTCGCCGGCGCCGGCTCGGGCAAGACGAAGATAATAACGGAACGAATCTCGCACCTCGTCACTAAAGAGGGCGTAAGCCCGCACCGCATACTCGCCGTAACGTTCACTAACAAGGCCGCGAACGAGATGCGGGAGCGCGTTTCGCACCTTATACCCGACCGTGCGAGGAGCCTCTGGATAGGGACGTTCCATTCGACGGCTCTCAGGATACTGAAGCGCGACATCGACAAGCTCCCCGGCTTTGACCGTAACTTCGCCATATACGACGACGCCGACCAGGTACGCCTCATCAAGGAATGCATGGCGCGGCTCAACATCGGCGAGAGGGGGCTCGAGCCCAGGTTCGTGAGGACGCGCATAGACCGCGCCAAGAACAGGGGCGGCAAACCCGGCGACACCGGCAACGACGAGCTCGACGAGCACCTGTCGAACATATACGAGCTCTATGAAAAGGAGATGCGTAAGCTGAACGCGCTCGACTTCGGCGACCTGCTGCACGTTACGGTCAGGCTCTTCGAGGAAAGGCCCGAGGTGCTGGAGGCTTACCAGGAGCAGTTCCGCCACATACTGGTGGACGAGTACCAGGACACGAACCACATCCAGTACAGGATAGTCCGGATGCTGTCCGGAAAGCACCAAAACATATTCGTCGTCGGGGACGACAACCAGTCGATCTACGGATGGAGAGGGGCCGACATCTCGAACATTCTCAACTTCGAGAAGGATTTCCCGAGCTCGAGCATAATCAAGCTCGAAAAGAACTACAGGTCCACGAAGAACATCCTTAACGCCGCGAACGGGCTCATAACGAAGAACAGGAACAGGCACGAGAAGAACCTCTGGACGGATAACCCCGAGGGCGAGAAGCTCTCGTATTACGAGGCCGTGGACGAGAGGGAAGAGGCGAGGTACGTAGTCTCCGGGATAGAGTCCGAGGCCTCCGGCGGCAGATCCTACAGGGACATTGCTGTATTTTACAGGACCAACAACCAGTCGAGGGTGATCGAGGAAGAGCTTCTCCGGAGGGACGTCCCCTACACTATAGTAGGCGCCACGGGATTTTACCAGAGGGCCGAGATAAGGGACCTCACGGCGTTTCTACGAGTGATAGCGAACCCGAACGACGACCTCAGCCTCCGGAGGATTATCAACGTCCCGCCGCGCGGCATAGGGAAGAGCACTATAGACGAAGTGATCCGGCTCGCCGCCAATGAGGACATCCCTTTCGTCGAGGCTATAAGGAAATCGATCGCGGAGAATTTATTCCCTCAGAGGACCGTACTAGCCCTCAAGAAATTTCTTTCGGTGCTCGATGGCCTGATAGAATTCGAAAAAGACCACGGCATCGGCGAGACGATAGACAGGATACTCGAAAAGACGGGATACCTGGAGCTTTTAGAGAAAGAGCCCGAGAGGCGCGAAAACGTCGGCGAAATTTTCAACATCGCCGCCGAATTCGAAAGGGAAGAGGAAGGGGCCGGGGTCAGGGAATTTCTCGACAGGATCACGCTATCGAGCGACATCGACAGCTACAGTGGCAAGGAAGAGCGCGTTGCGCTCATGACTCTCCACAGCGCGAAGGGGCTCGAATTCCCCGTCGTCTTTATTATAGGAATGGAAGAAAAGCTCATCCCGCATTACAACTCTATAAAGGACGACGGCGACGTCGAGGAAGAGAGGCGGCTTTTTTACGTCGGAATCACCCGCGCGAGGGAAAAGCTTTACCTCACCGGCGCGCGGAGCAGGAGGTTCTTCGGCAAGGAAGAGCGTCCGACCCCTTCGAGGTTCGTATCCGAGCTCCCCGAGGAGCTGATCGAAGTGAAGAATTATTACGGCGGACTGCTCAGGGAAAGCGCCCGCAGCTTCGCCCCGAGGAGTAAAGCGGCCAAGAGGCGTACCGTGAGCGCTTCGAGTGCGGCGGCACCCCCGCCGCCGAAACCGGGGAACCCGCGTTATAAACCGGGGCAGAAGATACATCACTCGTCTTTCGGGCCGGGGACGATTACGAAGGTCGAGGGCGAAGGGGACACCGCGAAGGTCACGGTTTCTTTCCTCGCTCACGGGGTAAAGAAGATTATCGCCGCTTACCTCGAAGGTAAGTAACGGGGGCCCTACCCGTCCCGAGGCCGTATCCTACGACGAGCAGCTTATGACGAGCCCGCGCTCGGAGGGCGGGGCCGGTTTCGAATACTCGCCCCAACCCGGCTGCTCCGAAAAGGGATTTTTGAGAAGGACCCGGAGCCTTTCTATCTCGGAGTAATCGCCCTCGTCCTCGGCCTTTCTTATCGCCCTTTCGGCGAGATAATTTCTTAGAATATATTTCGGATTAACGGAGTCCATCGCTTTCTTCCGCTCCCTATCGACACTCCCTTCGGATACAAGCCTTACCCTGTATGCTGCGGCCCATTCCCTGAACGCCGAACTTTCGCCGAGCATCCGCGCGAGGTGTTCGTTTCTTGCACCGTCCTCGGCCGAAAAATCGCCCAGCCCCCTCATGAAATTCGTATAGTCGGTTTTAGTTTCTTCCAGTATAGAGAGAAGGCCCTTTATCAGCGCCGGATCCCTGGGGTCGTCCGAGAGAAGTCCCAGCTTCTGCTTCATGATTTCGAGATAGTATTTCCCGTAGAGCCCGCGGAAATTGAACACTATCTCCTGCGATATCTCGCGGGGAACGACGCTCCCGAGGGCTTCCGCCAGTTTCTGGAAATTCCAGAGCGCTATCGACGGCTGGTTGCCGAACGAATATCTTCCGAAGTGGTCAGAGTGGTTCGGAATATATTCCGGGCTGTACTCTTCGAAGAATCCGAACGGGCCGTAATCGAGCGTGAGCCCTATAATCGACATGTTGTCCGTATTCATGACGCCGTGCGTGAACCCGCATGCCTGCCACAGTGCGATCAGCTTCGCGGTCCTGTCCACGACCCCGGACAAGAACGAGGCGTACCTGTCGTCCTCCCCTGCGAGGTGAGGAAAGAAGCCCTCTATCACGTAATCCGCCAGGAGCTTCACGTAGTCCCCGCGTCCCGTGTAGTGGAACCCCTCGAAGGAGCCGAACCGGACGTGCGTCTCCGCCATCCTGAGCAGCATCGCCCCCCTCTCGGTCGTCTCGCGCTCGACCTTCTCGTCGCTGCCGACTATCGAAAGCGCCCGCGTCGTAGGAATGCCGAGGCCGTGCATCGCCTCCCCGCCGAGGTACTCCCGTATGACGGACCTGAGCACGGCCCTTCCGTCGAATACGCGGGCGTAAGCCGTCCTCCCGGCCCCCTTAAGATGGAGGTCCCATTTGCCGCCGCGCGAATTCCTGACCTCGCCCAGGAGTATCGCCCTCCCGTCGCCTATGTCTGGGTTATAGACGCCGAACTGGTGCCCGGTGTAGTACATCGCGAGAGGCTCCGAGCCCGGTATAGCCCTCGCTCCCGAGAGGTAAAGAGGCAAGTCCGGGTTATTCACTTCTTCGGGGTCGAGGTCTATGAGCGCGGCCGCGTCGGGGTTAAAAGAAACCAGGCGGGGATTCTCGAGCGGCGTCGGGCGGACGTCGTCGTAAAAATCCCCGGGGAGCCTCCTGTAAGTGTTGTCGAAATCGAGCCCCGTTATCCTTTTCATACGTGGGTCACCCGCCGCATATTTGACGCGCCGCTCACGCGGCGCGGCCAACCGTTAGGAAAGAAGGCAATATCCTTGTATATTTAACCCAAACCGCGAATACCGCTCAAGGCAGATGAAACACAGGAAGAACAAAATCAAGCGTCAACACAGCATAATCAAGGGGCTTAGAAGATTCCTCGAAGACAGGCTCTCGACGCAGGATTTTGTCGAATCGATAATCCCCGGCGAGATAAAAGTCGCCAGGAAAACGGGGGAGAACCTCGAAGTCAGGTACAGGTACAGCACCGTGAGCGGCGCAAAGCTCATAGCCAGGAGCGGCACTTCCGTACAGGAAGTCTTCGTCGTAACCAGCGACCCCGATAAGCTGAAAGAAATTATAGACTCCGCACTCGCGGAAGATTAGGAAAGCCTGAGCGAGTTCTTGCCCAGGAGCGACTCGACTTCGTATATAAAATTATCCTCGATGTCCACCCTGTTGTCCTCGACCTCTATGACAGCCTCTCCGTGATCGGTTTCGAGGTGAACGTGCACCAGCGCCTGCCCCGGGTAGGAGTTGAGTATCTCCTTCAGGCGGACCAGGTTTTCCTCCCTCAGCGATCCGTTACCGAGGCTTATGTGAACCGTAGAGCCGCTCCGCATGCCCTTTATCGGCATGATTTCGACGGCGCGCATCTTCACCCTGTCCTCTCCGGGCTCGAGCACGCCTTTTATGATCACTGGCTCTATCTTATCTTCGAGCAGGTGGAGCGACTTCCTCAAAAGGTCGTTGAATATTACAATCTCGATGGACCCGTTAAGGTCCTCGATCGTGAGGTTCCCGAATATCCCCGTGCCGCTCTTCGTGTGCTTTACGGTAAGGGTACGCACGACGCCCGCCACCGTGACTTCCTGCTTCTCCTTTATTTCGAGGAGCGACTCTGTGTCGATAATCGACGCCTTTCCGAGCTCGGAGAGATACTTCGTAAGAGGATGGCTGGTGACGTAAAACCCCAGCATGTCCATCTCGTTCTTAAGGAGCTCCTTCTCGCCCCATTCTTCCAACTCGGCGAGCTTAGGGAGCGCGATCGCGTCGCTAAGAGAAAAAAGGCTGTGCTGCCCGTCTACCGAGCTCTTCTGCCTTATCGACGTGTAGCTGAGGAGCGTATCCAGGGACTCCATCAGGCTCGCCCTGTTTACGCCGAGCGAGTCGAACGCGCCGCTCTTTATGAGGCTTTCGAAGGTTCTTCTATTCAGCCTCCGCGCCTCGACGTTCTCACAGAATTCGAAGATGGAAGAGAACTTCCCCTTCTCCCGCCGGGCGTTGATTATAGCTTCAACCGTCCCTTCGCCGACGTTCTTTATCGCGGCGAGCCCGAAGCGTATGCTGCCGTTAGACGCCGTAAAGCCGTCGAGGCTCACGTTCACGTCCGGCGCGAGCACGGGAATTCCCATCTGCTTACATTCGGTGATGCTGGATATGACCTTATCGGTGTTGCCCGATTCGACCGACATAAGCGCGGCCATGAACTCGGCCGGGTAATGAGTCTTTAGGTATGCGGTCTGATACGTTATGAGTGCGTAGGCGGTGCTGTGGCTCTTGTTGAAGGAGTACTCGGCGAACTTCTCCATCGCGTCGAATATCTCCTCTGCCTTTTTGTCCTTTATGCCCTTTTCCTTCGCGCCGGTGAGGAACCTTTCCCTCTGGGCCTTCATCTCCTCGGGCTTCTTCTTGCCCATGGCGCGCCGGAGAAGGTCGGCTTCACCGAGGCTGTAGCTCGCAACGACGCTCGCCGTCTTCATTATCTGCTCCTGGTAGACGAAGAGTCCGTAGGTGTCTTTGAGAACCTCCTGGAGCTCGGGCAGCGGATACTGAACCTTCTTCCCGTGCTTCCGGCTGATGTATTCATCGACCATCCCGCTGTCGAGAGGGCCCGGCCTGTAAAGGGCGAGGACAGCGATGATGTCCTCGAAGTCCGTCGGCTGGAGCTTCGCCAGGAGCTCTTTCATGCCCGACGATTCGATCTGGAATATACCGCGGGTCTTGCCGCTCGCGAGGAGGCTGTAAACGGCCTGATCGTCGAGCGGGATTTTATTTATGTCGAGGATGCCGTCGCCGCCGTAGTTTTCCTTTATGAGCTTAAGCGCCTTGTCTATTACGGTCAGCGTCTTGAGGCCGAGGAAGTCGAACTTCACGAAGCCGAGCTCTTCGACCGTGGTCATGTCGAACTGGGTCACGATTTCGTTGTTGGCGCCTTTGTATAGAGGTATGTGGTCGGCGAGCGGCTCGTTGGCTATCACTATTCCCGCGGCGTGCGTCGAGGAATGACGCACCATGTTTTCGAGGGGCCTCGCGAGCTCGATAAGCTCCTGCAGCTGGGGCGAGCCTTCGATAAGCTTCCTCATCTCGGGGACGCTTTCGAGCGCCTTGTCGATGCTGAACACCTTGCCCCTGAAGCTCGGTATGAGCTTCGTCACCTTATCCACGTCCGCATAGGGGATGCCTAGCACCCTGCCAACGTCCTTGACGACGGCCTTGGCCGACATGGTCCCGAACGTCCCAATCTGGGCGACCTTGTCCTCGCCGTATTTCCGCGTGACGTACCGTATGACCTCGTCCCGTCCCTCGGCGCAGAAGTCTATGTCTATGTCGGGCATGCTGACGCGCTCGGGGTTAAGGAACCTTTCGAAGATGAGGTTGTAAGGAATCGGGTCGACGCCGGTAATGCCCAGTATGTATGCGACGAGGCTCCCGGCGGCGCTTCCGCGCCCCGGCCCTACGGGGATTCCGTTCGACTTCGCGTAGTTTATAAAGTCGGCGACTACCAGGAAGTATCCCGAAAAACCCATCTTCTGGATTATTTCGATCTCGGTTTCGAGCCTTTCCGTGTACTCGCCCGATTTTTCTTCGGGTATTTCGCCGCTCTTTACACGCTCCGCGAGCCTTTGCCTCGCGAGCTCCGCCATGTGCTCGTCGAGAGACTTCCCGCCCTCGACCTCGAATTCGGGGAGCTTGTACCCGTCGCGCTCGAATTCAAAATTGCACCTCTTCGCGATCTCTCCCGTCATCCGTATGGCGTCTTCGAACCCTTCGAGGTCGCGCAGCATCTCGCCCTCGGACTTTAGGTAATACTGGTCCCCCTGGAACTTGAACCTGTTCTCGTCCTGGAGCGAAGAGCCCGTCTGTATGCAAAGGAGCGCGTCGTGCGGACGCGAATCGCTCTGCCGGAGGAAATGGCAGTCGTTCGTCGCGACGACGGGGATATTCAGCTTCTCGCCGATCTCCTTCACCTTCTTGTTAACCCTCTTCTGCTCGGGGAGCCCGGTTGCCTGCACCTCCAGGTAATACCTGTCGCCGAACATCTCCCTGTACATAGAGGCGACGCCCAGCGCTGCGTTCATGTCCTTACTGAAAATAGCCTTCGACAGCTCGCTGTTGAGGCAGCCGCTCAAGACTATTAGCCCTTCCCTGTGCCGGTCGAGGAGCTCGTGGTCGATTCGGGGCCGCCTGTAGAATCCGTCGAAGTATGCCTTGGTGACGAGCTGCGAGAGGTTCCTGTACCCCTCGCGGTTCATCGACAGGACCGTAAGGTGATGCGTCTTCCCGTCGGATGGGTTGTCGCGGTTCAGCTTCGGGGTTATGTAAAGCTCGCAGCCGATAATAGGCTTTATGCCCGCGCCCACGGCGGACTTGTAGAAGTCGTACGCGCCGAAAAGATTCCCGTGATCCGTTAGCGCCACGGCTTCCATCCCGAATTCCTTCGCCTGGGGAAAAAGGTCATCGAACTTTATAGCCCCGTCGAGGAGCGAATACTGCGAGTGGAGGTGGAGATGGACAAAACCGCCGGACATTCCTTCTATTATATCCATGACGCCTTCGGCTGTTCAAGTATCGAAAAAACATCCTTGCTTTCCCGCGGGTTATGCCGCGCCAAAAACGTCCGTGCTGGTAATATCCGGGACAGTGGACAGTCGATATTGAAAACCCGCCCCTTAAAAGTATATTAACCTTTCCGGATGACGGGGGCGGGGAAATACATACTTCGCTTATGTTATCCTAAAACCGGCGCGGCACAGACAGCGCGGGAGAGAGCAGGATCTAAAGGCGGTTTTTAAGGAGGCTTTACATTATTATGGAAGAAATATTTTCATACATAAACACCATGCTGCCGAGTCCGTACTCGGACCTTGCCGCAGTGGCCGCGATATTCATCGTTCTACTGATCGTGGCATTTATACTCTCGTTTCTTTTCGAGGAGAAGAAGCCCAAGGAGCCCGCCCAGCCGGAGTCGAAGGCCCCGTTGGAAGAGGAGCCCGAGGCAAAAGCGGTTCCGCCGCCCGATTTAGAGGTGTTCAAGGCCCCGCCTCACGAGGTGATAGGCGAGCCCGAGCCGGTGCCGGTAAAAAGAGAGGCCCCGCCCGCCCGCGAGGTAAAACCGGCCCCCGAGCCGGCCCCGCTGCCCGAGCCGAAGCCCCTTCCCGTCGAGCCCGTCCGGGAGGCGAAATCGGCCCCGGCCGAGCCCGAACCCGCTCCTGTGACGGAGGCCCCTGCTCCTGTCCCCGAGCCCAAGCCGGAGCCCGAGCCCGTAGTCGAAGAAGTCCCCGAAACGAAAGAAGGGCTCTTTGCGAGGCTGAGAAAAGGGCTCTCGAAAACCCACACCGGGTTTCTCGGCAAACTCGGCGAGGTGATTTCGAACAGGGAGATAAACGACGACCTCTGGGACGAGTTCGAGGAAACGCTCATAATGGCCGACCTCGGCATGGGGACGACAATGAAGCTCAGGGAAAGGGTCCAGGAGAAGCTGAAGAAAAAGTCGCTCTCCGACTCCGGGGCGATAACCGACGCACTCAAGGAAGAGATCCTCGCCATACTTAAGGGCGCCGAGGCAAAGCCGCTTTCGATGTCGGAAAAGCCGTTCGTCATAATGATCGCGGGCGTAAACGGCGTCGGCAAGACGACGTCCATAGGCAAGCTCGCCAGCAGGTTCAAGAAAGAAAACCGTGAGGTCATGGTCGCTGCAGGCGATACGTTCAGGGCGGCGGCCACGGAGCAGCTCGAAGTATGGTCCAAGCGTGTCGGAACCGATTTCATCAAGGGACACAGCGGCGCCGACCCGTCCTCCGTCGCGTTCGACGCGGTCAAGGCCGCATCCGCCCGCGGGACGGACATCCTCATCATCGACACCGCCGGCAGGCTCCACACCAAGGGCAACCTCATGGACGAGATAAAGAAGATGAAGCGCGTCATTTCGCGCGAGATGGAAAGCGCGCCCCACGAGACGTTCCTCGTCCTTGACGCCACGACCGGCCAGAACGCCGTTCAGCAGGCCAAGATGTTCAACGACGCCCTCGGAGTTACGGGAATCGTGCTGACGAAGCTAGACGGCACGGCCAAGGGCGGGGTGATAATAGCGATCGCCGACGAGCTCAACATACCCGTAAGGTTCATCGGTATAGGCGAGGCCCTCGGGGACCTGAGGGAGTTCAACGCCGAAGAGTTCGTGGAGGCCCTCTTTTACGAGGGCGGGGAGACGGTTCATTGAAGCGGCGGCGCAGTTCCCTTTACAGCCTGGATTAGTAAACTTAAGTTAAGATGCAGAGGGATCAGCACAGCAGGTACATGTCGATGGCCCTTAAGCTCGCCCGGAAGGCCGAGGGCATGACGAGCCCGAACCCCCTCGTCGGTGCGGTGCTGGTAAAGGGCGGAAAGATCATCGGAAAGGGCTATCATAAGATGGCGGGCCTCCCGCACGCCGAGATAGAGGCGATCGCGGACGCCGAGAGGCACAACCATAAAGTAAAGGGCGCCACGCTTTACGTCACGCTCGAGCCCTGCTGCCACGAGGGCAAAAGAACCCCTCCCTGCGTAAACACGATAATCGAAAAGGGCATAAAACGCGTCGTCGTAGGGGCCGGCGATCCTAACCCGAAAGTCTGCGGGAACGGTTTCTCCATACTGAGGGACGAGGGCGTGGAGGTCATCCCGTTCGTCCTCGAAGAAAAGGCCCTAAGGCTGAACGAGGCGTACAATAAATACATAACCTCGGGAATGCCGTTCGTAACCTTGAAGCTCGCGGCGACGCTCGACGGCAAGATAGCCGCCTCTACAGGGGATTCGAAGTGGATAGGGAGCGAGAATCAGAGAAAGCTTGCGCACAGGCTGAGGAGCGCGTCCGACGCCGTCGTAGTAGGCGTGGGGACTGTTCTAAAGGACGACCCGAGGTTAAACGCGAGGCTCCCGGGCCGCGAGATACGCCAGCCCGTGCCCGTGATACTCGACAGGACGCTCAGGACGCCTCCCCGGTCGAGTGTTTTCGGCACACACGGCACCGTGATTATCGCGACAGTAAAGCCGGCCGACCCCGCGAAGAAGAAGCGCCTCGAAGAAGCGGGGGCCCGCGTGCTCGAAGTCGGCCGCGACAGGAACGGCCTTCCCGACATGAAAAAGCTCATGCGCGAGCTCGCACGAAACGAGATCGTAAGCGTTCTCGTAGAAGGCGGCGGCAAGGTCGCGGCAAATGCGCTCAAGGCGGGCATAGTCGACAAGACAGCCTTCTTCTACGCCCCGAAGATACTGGGCGGCGACGGCGTCGGGATGATAGACGGGCTCGGGATCGAGAGCGTCAGGAACGCGATACAGATACATGATATTAAAATCACGAAGCTCGGCGAAGAGCTCATGGTCGAGGGCTATCTAAAAAAGAAAGAGGCGGGAAGATGAATGTTCTTCCCTCCGCCGACACGGCGGTCAAAGACAGAATCGGCCTATTCGGAGGGACATTCGACCCGGTCCACTTCGGGCACCTCCGGGCCGCCGAGGAAATAAGGGAGACTCTCGATCTCAGCCGCGTATGGTTCGTTCCTTCGGCCATACCGCCGCATAAGAACAAGAACATCACCCCTTCGATTCACAGGCTCAAAATGCTCGAAATCGCGGTCGAGCCGAACCCGTTTTTCGGCATCAATACCTACGAGCTCGAAAAGAAAACTACCTCTTACACGGTCGAAACGCTCCGGCATCTCACGTCGGCCCACCCCGACGCCGAATTTTTCTTCATAGTCGGAAGCGAGCTTTTTTCGCACATCGAAACATGGAGGGATTACAGCGAGCTCTTTACGCTTTCGAACTTCGCCGTCATCGGAAGGCCCGGTCAGGACGACGGCTTCCCGTCATTACCGCTTGCCCTTAAAAAGGATTTTAGTTATCATAATAGTGAAGATAAAGTGATATCCTACATCAACAGCCATTCGAAAATAATAGCTTTCACCCGTTTCCAGGGGCTTGAAATTTCTTCAACGGAAATAAGGACTTGCGTAAACGAAGGCGCGTCCGTAAGGTACCTCGTTCCGGACGGCGTCGCCGGATATATATCCGTTCACAAACTCTACGACACGGAGGCTGCCCTATAAACTCCAAAAAGAAAGCCCTGGCCCTTGCCCACGCCGCATGGGAGAAGAATTCCGAGAATCCCGTGCTCATGGATGTAAGAAACAAGAGCGACGTAACCGACTATTTCCTCGTGTGCAGCGCAAACTCCACGAGGGGCGTAAAAACCATAGTAGACAATATAGAAAAGAAGCTCGACGAGCTCGGTCAGAAAATAATCGGCATAGAAGGCTACGCCGAGGGCAACTGGGTGCTCGTGGACTCGGCAGACGTCGTAGTGCACGTCTTCTACGAGCCCTACCGTAAATTCTACGACATAGAGAGCCTCTGGAGCGACGCTCCCAGGCTGAGCCTGTCTTTCGAGCAGGCCATCCCCGGCAGGACCGGCTCTTACGATCAAGCCCAGATCGTGGAATAAACGTTCCGGTAATCTACGTATTCAGGTTGGAATAATACAAAGTCGGGAAAGCCCGCCCGGCGGGTGGAGTTTCGCCCTATTCTCGTTCCGCTCGGGGAAGGGTAAGTCGAACGGGGGAGCTCTCGTCCCCCGTCCCCTTTTACTGGCCTTCTTTTATTCCGCGTCTTCTGATGAATGCGGGGATCTCGAACTCGTCGTCCCCGATGTCGGTCGGAATCTTGGTGACTATCTTCCCGAACCGCGGCGCGGCTGCGGCCGCGGCGCTCTGAATTCCGGTGGCGATTACGGTAAGCTGTACCGCTTCCTTGAAATCCGGGTTTACGACGAGACCGAAGATGAGGTTCACGTCCTCGTGAGCCCTGTCCTTGATGTAGTTACAGGCTTCGTTGAGCTCTTCGATACCGAAGTCGGGAGAAGCCGTAACGTTTAAGAGTATGCCGGTCGCTCCCTCTATCGAAATATCTTCGAGGAGCGGGCTCGTTATGGCCGCCTCGGCCGCCTCTATGGCCCTGTTGCTGCCCTCGGCGTACCCCGATCCCATGAGGGCCTTCCCGCCGTTCTCTCCCATGATGCTCTTCACGTCGGCAAAGTCAACGTTGATATAGCCCGTGCCGGTGATGATGTCCGATATGCCGCGCACGGCCTGGTGGAGCACCTCGTCGGCGCGCGTGAAGGCGTCGAGTATCGATACCTTGTGCACTTCGGTGAGCCTGTCGTTTGGTATCACGATCAGGGTGTCTACTTCTTTTTCGAGATTTTCTATTCCTTCGAGGGCCTGCCTGTTTCTCTTCTGGCCTTCAAAACCGAAGGGCTTCGTCACGACGCCCACGGTAAGGGCGCCAATGTCCTTCGAAGCCTGCGCGAGTATCGGGGACGCCCCCGTGCCCGTTCCGCCGCCCATGCCCGCGGTTATGAAAACCATGTCCGCGCCTTCGAGCGCTTCGGCAATTTTAATCTGGTCCTCGATAGCGGCTTCGCGCCCGAGGTTGGGGTTGCCGCCCGAACCGAGCCCCTTGGTCGTTCTGTTGCCTATCTGAATTTTTGTGTGTGCGAGGGATTTCCTTAAGTCCTGTGAGTCCGTGTTGGCTACTATGAATTCAACGCCCTGAAGACCCCTTTCGATCATGGCGTTTACTGCGTTTCCGCCGGCTCCGCCGGCCCCTATTACTTTTATTTTTGCTTTTTGTTCCAAGCCTGTATCTTCAAGCTCAAAATTTGCCATATATGGGAACCCTCCTCGTGCTGCGTTAATCCATTTTAACCTAAAAAAACTCCTGAAACCAGTTTTTCATGCTATCAAATATTTTTTTGAACACATTCTCGTCCCTTATGCGGAGCTTCTTGTCCCCCTTGTAATCGACGCCGTACAAAACGAGCCCGACTCCCGTCGAATAAACGGGGTTGGCGATAATGTCCGTAAGGCCCCCTACGTCCGTCGGAATACCCATCCTGACGGGCATTTCGAGTATCATCTCGGCGAGCTCCACGGTGCCGTTCATTATGACGCTCCCGCCGGTGATAACGGCCCCGGCCGGCATCATATCCTCGAGGCCCGACTTTTTTATCTCCCTCTTTACGAGCGAAAAAATTTCGTCCATCCTCGGCTCTATAACCATTGCGAGGTCCTTACGCGATATCTTCCTGAAGTGCTTGCCGCCGACGCTCGGCACCTCTATCATCTCGTCCGGAGAAACCATGTCGGCGATGGCCGTCCCGTATTTCTCCTTTATCCTCCTCGCTTCGGCAAGGGGCGTCGAAAGGCCGAGGGCGATGTCCCTGTCGATGTTGTCCCCGCCCAGGGTCACGTTCTCCGTATACCTTATACTGCCGCCTATGAATATCGCGATGTCCGTCGTTCCGCCGCCGCAGTCTATGAGGACGACGCCTATTTCCTTCTCGTCGTCGGTGAGCACGGCCTCGCTCGACGCGAGCTGCTCGAGGACGACGTCCGCGACGTCCATACCCGCGCCGTGTATGCACTTTACGAGGTTCTGTGCGGCCGTCACCTGCCCCGTAACTATATGGACCCTCGTTTCGAGCTTTATACCGTAAATTCCTATCGGGTCCCTTATGCCGCTCTGCCCGTCTATGATGTATTCCTGCGGAATGACATGGATTATTTCCCTGTCGGCCGGTATGAGCACGGCGTTTGCGGATTCGATGACCCTTTCGATGTCCTTTTTCGAGACCTCGCGGTCGCGGATCGTTATCATCCCGTGGCCGCTTATGCCTTTTATGTGGCCGCCGGCTATGCCTACGAACACGGTCCTTATCTCGCAGCCGGCCATGTGCTCGGCTTCCTCTACCGCGTGCTTAACGGACTGTATGGTGTTGTCTATGTTTACGACCACGCCGCGCTTTAAGCCGTAGGAGGGATAGGTTCCGACCCCTATTATTTCGACTTCGCCCGTCTTGGGATTGACTTCGCCGACGATGGCGCAGATTTTGGTGGTCCCGATATCGAGACCGACTATTATTTCTCTCTCACTACCCATCCTGTGCTCCAGCACTCTTTTCCGGCTATCTGAAATTCACGACCCCTTTCGAGCCCGAGCTCACGTTGATGTACGACTCCGAAAGGCCGAGAGTGTCCGAATACCTGAGTATCTTTTCCAGATTGTCCCACTTCTCGGCTATCTTGTCTCTATCGAATTCAATTCTTAGCTTGTCGTTCGTGAATACGTTTATTCCGTAAAGGGAATCGACGTGGACCTCCGATATGTCATCCCACTTCAGCGTGCTGCTGTTTTTGGATAATTCCAGTATATCGAGGGCCTCGTTCAGTAGTTCCGGGTCCTTTATACCTTCGCCGATAAGGACCGGAAAATCAAGACCGAGATCGAAATTCCCGGTGTCGAGCACCTGCCCGTCACGGCTCATGTAAAGGGGCTTTCCCTCTTCCCCGAGCACTATGCAAAAAACCTCGGCTTCCTCGATCTCTATGTGAACTTTTTTAGGGAATTCCTTTACGACTTCGACGGTGCTTATCCAGCGGTTTTTCTTTATGTCTTCCTCGACCTGGTCCTCGAAAAAGAAGATGCTGCTGACGCCTTCCCTGATTCCGGAGCGCTTTATTATCTCCTTGGTCGGGATGCGGTTGTTGCCCGTGACCACTACCTCCTCGACTGTGAACATGCCGAGGCGGAGCGTGACGTAGCAGGCCGCCGCTATCGCCGCCACGACGACGAAAACGGAAGCCGCTATTATGACCTTCTTCCAGGCGAACCCGCTGTTCTCTTCCAAGCCTATATCTTCCCTATGATCCTTACTTCGGTTTCGAGGGTTATTCCCCTCTTTTCCCGCGCCTCTTTTTTGGCCGTCTCTATAAGCGAAAGCACGTCGCTGGCGGTCGCGCCCCCGGCGTTTATTATAAAATTCGCGTGGAGCTCCGAAAAGCGCGCGCCGCCGATGCCGTATCCCTTGAGGCCGAGCTCCTCGATGAGCCTCCCGGCGGCTATCTCGGGCGGGTTCTTGAATATGGAGCCCGTGTTCGACATCTTGATGGGCTGCGTCCGGCTCCTCTTTTCCATGTATTCCTTAACGTTCTTTTCGATTGCCGCCTTGTCGCCGGGCCTGAGGCCGAATTCGGCCCTCGTAATCACGCACCCGGGCGGAAGGTGGCTCTTCCTGTATTCGAATTTTATGTCTTCCCTTTTAATCTCTACCTCGCGCCCGCCCGACCACACCCACACACGCGTGAGCGCGTCCTTTATCTCGCCCCCGTTTGCGCCGGCGTTCATGAACACCCCGCCGCCGACCGTCCCCGGTATGCCGGCCGCGAATTCGAACCCGGTAAGCCCTGCCTTTATAGTCTTGTTTAGTATCGCCCCGAGTATGGCCCCCGTCTCCGCGTGGACAGTAGCGTCTTCCTTTATCTCGATATTGCGGAGCCTGGTCGTGGATATGACGACGCCCTTTATCCCGCCGTCGTAGACGACCGTGTTCGAGCCCGCCCCGAGGACCACCCAAGGTATGTCCGAGCCCGAAAGAATGTCGAGCAGCCTGCAGAGCTCGCCGACGCTACCCGGGGTGACGACCAGATCCGCCTCGCCGCCTACCCTGAGCGACGTATACCTGCTCATCGGGTACTGCCGCGCGACCTCGCACCCCATTTCCTGAGCACTCCGCTCGAAAGCCCTCATCCGATTTCCTCTGCTATCCTTTCCGAGACCATCCATACGTTACCGGCCCCCAGCGTTATTACGACGTCCCCCGGTTTTACGGCCTTCATCACCGTGGTAACTATATCCTCTCCGCTGCCGTTCGAATAAAAGACATTCTTATGCCCGGATTCCTTTAACGATTTGTAGAGCGCTTTCGACGACACGCCCTCTATGGGCTCTTCCCCGGCAGGGTAAATATCCAGCAAATAGAGCATGTCCGTGTCTAAAAGTGCGCGCGTGAAATCGTCGAAGAGAAGGCGCGTCCTCGAATATCTGTGCGGCTGGAATATGGCGACTATCCTCCCGAGCCCCGAATCCTTGACGGCGCTCAGAGTGGCCCTTATCTCGTTAGGATGGTGGGCGTAATCGTCGAGGACGAGGACGTCCTTTCCCTGTCCCTTTATCTGAAGCCGCCTGTCTATGCCGCTGAACTCTGCGAGGCCTTCCTTCACCTGCCCGAACGTCATCCCGAGCTCCATCCCGACCGCCACCGCCGCGAGGGCGTTCTGTGCGTTGTGCATCCCGGGGACGTTGAGTGTTATGCTTCCGAGCGGCGAGCCGTCGAGAATGACGTCGAATTCAGTCCTGAACCCGCTTATCCTGACGTTCTCGGCGCGGAGAGAGGCGTCCCCGTTAAACCCGTACGTGACCGCCCTTTTTTCGAAGGACTCCGCTATGCGCCTTACGTTCGGGCAGTCCGTACACAGGACCGAAAGCCCGTAGAACGGCACCTTGTTCACGAAGTCCGTAAACGCCTTTTCGAGCCCGGCGAACGTTTTGTAATGGTCGAGGTGCTCCTCGTCTATATTCGTCAGGACGGAGATAACCGGCGAGAGGAGGAGGAACGAGCCGTCGCTCTCGTCGGCCTCGACGACCATAAAGCTCCCCTTTCCCAGGCGGGCGTTCGTGCCCATCGTCTTCACCTTTCCGCCGACCACTATCGTCGGGTCGAGTCCTCCGTGGGAAAGGACGGCCGAAATCATCGACGTCGTTGTCGTCTTTCCGTGGCTCCCGGCGACCGCAATGCCGTACCTGAGCCTCATGAGCTCCGCCAGCATCTGCGCCCTCGGGATGACGGGTATGCCCGCGCGCCTCGCTTCGACGACCTCGGGGTTTCGTTCGTTCACGGCCGAGGACACGACGACTACGCCCGCCCCTTCCACGTTTTCAGGGCTGTGGCCTATGGTCACCGTCGCCCCGACCTCCCTTAATCTTTTCACGGTGGCGGACTCCTTCATGTCGGAGCCCGTTATCGTATATCCCATGTTTACGAGGACTTCGGCTATTCCGCTCATGCCTATGCCGCCGATGCCCACGAAATGTAACCGCTCGATTCTTCCGTACACTAATTCACTCCTGCCAGCATATATATCCGGTCGACTATATCCGAAGCCGCGCCCGGCTTCCCGAGCGCAAGAGCCGCCCGGGACATTCTATCTAGTTTGTCTTTCTGAAGGACGTTGGTCAATGCCCCCGCGAGATTCCCGGGCTCTGCCTCGCTGTCCTGCATAACGATAGCGGCGCCCGCCCTTTCGAGCGCCCGTGCATTGGCCGTCTGGTGATCGTTGGTGGCGTAGGGGTAGGGTATCAGGAGCGACGGTTTCCCGAGCGCCGTGATCTCGGCGACCGTGCCCGCGCCCGAGCGCGCCACGACGAAATCGGCCTCGGCGTAGCTCCCAGCCATGTCGTCTATGAACGGCAGGACGCGCGCGGTAATGCCGTAATCTTCATACGCCTTTTTCACGATCTCGACGTCCTTCGCGCCGGCCTGGTGAATGACGGACAAATCGCTCCTCCCGAGCATCGAAAGCGCCTCGGGGACGGAAACGTTCAGCCTCCGTGCGCCCTGGCTTCCGCCGAAAACGAGTATAGTAAGCCCTTCCGGCTTGTTAGCGCCGGGATTTCCCGAGAGTATGTCCCTCCTTACGGGGTTGCCGGTCACTACGACCTTCCCGCGGGGGAAGAACGCAGCAGCGTCGTCGAACGTGGTGAATACCTTTTTCACGAACTTTCCTAGAATACGGTTCGCGATTCCGGGATAGGCGTTCTGCTCGCATATCGCAGTCGGCACGCCGCGTAAAGACGCCGCGAGCACCATCGGCCCCGAAACGTAACCGCCCACACCCAAAACGACGTCGGGCTTAAAAGACTTAAGGATCGACATCGACTCGGATACGCCGGTTATCGCCGCGAAAACGGCCTTCACGCTCCTTGCCATTCCGCTCCCCTTCATCCCCCTCGCGGTTATGTGCTCTATCCTGTAACCCCTTTTCGAGAGAATCTCGTTTTCGAGCCCGGTCTTCGTGCCGACGAACAGCACTTCGTTGGGGCCGTCCCTCCCCAGTACCTCCTCGGCGACGGAGATCGCGGGGAATATATGCCCGCCCGTGCCGCCGCCGGCGATTATAACCTTCATCTCGCACCCGAGCGCGAGACGTTCAATATTATTCCTATTGCCGAGAGGCACACGATGAGCGACGAGCCGCCGTAGCTGATGAAAGGCAGCGTGAGACCCTTGGTCGGGAAGAGCCCTACGGCGACGGCCATGTTGATACCCGCCTGAATCGCTATGAGGAGAACGCAGCCGAAAACGAGATAGCACCCGAAGAGGTCCGGGGCGCGGAGCGAAACCCGGAGGCTCCTTATGAAGAGGACCGCGAAGCCCGCTATAACGAGCGCTATGCCGATGAAGCCCAGCTCCTCGCCTATTATAGAGAATATGAAGTCCGTATGCGCCTGCGGCAGGAAGAAGAGCTTCTGCGAGCTGTCGCCGAGCCCCGTTCCGTACACCCCGCCCATGGCGAAGGCTATGAAGGACTGTATGGCCTGGTAGCCCGAGCCGAGCGGGTCCTGCCACGGGTCCATGAACGACGTAACCCTGTTCATCCTGTATCCCTTCGTTATGATCGCGATGACTAGGAATATAGCCGATATGACGCCCACCGGAACGAGGTACTTCATCTTCACGTCGCCGATGAAAAGCATGCCGAAGAGTACTGTCAGCATTATCGTCGCGCTCCCGAAATCGGGCTCCAGGAGCACCAGCAGAACGTATACGCCGGCGATGAGGACGTGCGACGCGAAGCCGACGATGAAGTTATCGAGCTTGTCCCTTTTCTTCGTGAGCGAATGAGCCAGATAAAAGACCAGAATGTACTTCGCTACCTCGGACGGCTGGAACGTGAAGAACCCTATGTCTATCCACCTACGCGCGCCGCCGACTTCCTTGCCTATCCCGGGGATGAGGACGATTATCAGCATGAAGAGCCCGAATAGATAGGCCGGGTAAACAAGCTTTCTAAGGAGCCTGTAATCGATACGCATAAGGACGAGCATCGAGAGAATGCCGATCGCGAGATATACGGAATGACGTATAAGGAAATAATTCGCGTTCCCGTACATCTCGAGCGAATAGACCGAGCTCGTGCTGTAAACCATGAGGACGCCCACGGCCGTAAGGAAAGCGGCCGAGAGAATAACGCCGACATCGTAACTGCCACCCTTCGCCGAATTAAATATTCCTAACAATGTCCTTATACCTCCTTCCTCTTTCTTCGTATGAGCCGAACATGTCGAAACTAGAGCATGCCGGCGAGAACAGCACCGTATCGCCCGGGGCGAGGCTCCCGAGCGCCTTGGCGACCGCGTCTTCGAGCGAATCCGCGAGGACGGTTTCGGCGTCCCCGCCGAGATCCTCCCGCATCCTGAACCTCGACTCCCCGAACAGGACCAGGAGCTTCACCTTCTCCTTTATAGAATTCCTGAGCGGCTCGTAGCTTACGCCCTTGTCCTTTCCCCCGGCGATGAGAATGATCGGCGCGGGGAGGCTTTCGAGCGCGCGCTCCGTCGCCCCCGGGCTCGTCGACTTGGAATCGTTGTAGAATTTCGCGCCCCTTATCTCTCCCAGGAGCTCGTTCCTGTGGGGCAGGGGGTCGAACCCGACGATCGCTTCTTCTATTACCCCCGCCTCCACGCCCATTATGCGCGTCGCGGCTATTGCCGCCATGACGTTCTCGACGTTGTGATAACCCGCGAGCTTCATTCCCGTAAGGTCGTAGGTCTCGCCGTCGAATACGACTTTCATCCCGTCGTAAGATACGGCGTTTCCGGAACCTCCGAACGGGAGCCTCTTTGACTTCATGCGATTTACATAGCGGGCGATGACCTCGTCGTCCGCCTTGTAAATGCACCAGTCGTCCGGGGTCTGGTTCGCGAATATGTTCATCTTCGACTCGGCGTATTCCTCGAACGAAGAGTGATGATCTAGGTGGTTAGGAGAGACGTTCAGCACGACTGCGACGTTCGGGCGGAATGTCTTTACGCCCTGGAGCTGAAAGCTGCTGAGCTCGAGGACGAGCACGTCGTATTCGTCCTCCTTTCCTACTATGGAGACGAGAGGCGTTCCGATATTCGCGCCGAGGAATACGCGCTTTCCGCCCCTTCCGAGTATGCCGGCTATGAGAGTAGAGGTAGTCGTCTTGCCGTTTGAGCCCGTGACGGCGATCACCGGCTTGTCCAGGAACCTCGAAGCGAGCTCGACCTCGCTCATTATCTCCACGCCCCTCTTCGCCGCCTCTTCGAGCAGCGGAATGTTAAAAGGCACGCCCGGGCTCGGTATTATGACGTCGGCCGCAAGGAACGTCCCGGCGGTGTGGCCGCCCGTTTCGAGCTCGACGCCGAGCGACCTTAGCTCTTCGGCCTTCTCGCCGAGCTTTTCAGCAGTGGCCCCCTCGCTGAGCGAGACGGCCGCCCCCCTGCCGACGAGGAACCTGGCGGTTTCCATCCCTGTTTTTCCGGCCCCTACGACGAGCACCTTCATTCCCTTAAGCTCCATCAGGTTTCATTCACCGTGCCTTTACACATCTATGCCATTCCTTCCTTATCTCAGCTTCAAAGTCGACAGCGCGAACAGGGCGAGGACGAGGCATATTATCCAGAAGCGTATCACGACCTTCGACTCCGACCATCCGCTTAGCTCGAAGTGATGATGAAGAGGGGCCATCCTGAAGATCCTCTTCCGTGTGAGCTTGAATGACCCGACCTGAAGTATGACGGACATCGCCTCCGCGGCGAATAAACCGCCTACTATGATAAGGAGTATTTCCTGCTTGATCGTGAGCGCTACAGCGCCTATGGCCGCGCCGAGCGCAAGAGAGCCGACGTCGCCCATGAAGACCTGCGCCGGGTGCGAGTTATACCAGAGAAACCCGAGACACGCCCCGCCGACTGCCGCCAGAAAAACCGCGAGCTCGCCGGCTTCGGGGATGTAGGGTATCTGAAGATACTTCGAGAATTCCGCGTTACCTGCCAGGTATGCGAATACGATATAAGTCCCGGCCGCGACGATTATGGCCCCTATCGCGAGGCCGTCGAGCCCGTCCGTCAGGTTAACGCCGTTCGACGCACCGACGACGGCGAGCACTGCGAACGGGAGATAAAGCCATCCGAGGTTTATGACGGCCTTTTTAAAAAACGGCAGCATTACCGACGTGAATGGATAATCGGCCACCTTGTCCGCGCTGAGCGACATCTTGAACCCGTCTATGTCGGCCATGAGAACGAGGACGAAGAGGAAGGCGAAAAATATCTGGAGGATGAATTTCTCCCTCGCCCTCATACCCTTTTTCCTCGTGAATTTGAGCCAGTCGTCCAAAAACCCTATGAGTGCGTAGCTAAGCGTAAAAAGAATCACCGCCCAGACGACCTCGCTCGTGACGTTGGTCCAGAGGAGGGCCGAAAACATGATTGCCACGACTATAAAAGCCCCGCCCATGGTCGGCGTCCCGGCCTTGGATTTGTGCGTTTCGGGGCCGTCGTCCCTTATATTTTCGCCGAACTGCCTTCTGGTCAGAAACCCGATGAAAACACCGCCGAGGACGAGACTTATCAGAAATGCCGTCACCCCGGCTCCGAACGAACGGAAGGTGATGTATCTGAATACATTGAACAGTATAGAATCGTCGTTCAGCAGATAAAGAAGGTAAAACATTCCCTCAGGCTCCTTCCATGAGCAGCTTTGTAACTTCTTCCATGCGCATTCCCCGTGACCCCTTTACGAGCACCAGGTCCCCCCCGCGTGCGGCTTCGGCCACCGCCCGGGCGGCGTCGGCGTGAGTCTTCACGTGAACGCCCTTTCCAGCCCCTTCTACGACGTCGCCGCCGAAACTCCCGTAAGCGACAAGGACGTCTACGCCCGCTTCGGATATGTATTCGCCGAGCGCCCTGTGCTCAGGCCCGCTCGCTTCGCCGAGCTCCAGCATGTCGCCGATTACGGCTATCGACCTGCCCCCGGCGGCAAGGGTGACAAGCTCGTTAACGGCGCTCCTCATAGAATCGGGGTTGGCGTTGTACGTGTCGTTGATTATTCCGAATCCGGCCGGGCTCCTCAGGACCTCCAGCCTCATCTTCCCGGGCCTGAATCCTTCGAGGCCGGCCTTTATCTCGTCCGGCCCGCATCCGAGCGAATACCCGATGCCGGCCGCACAGAGGGCGTTCATCACGTTATGGAGGCCTATCCCGTTTATGCGAACGGGCATGTCCTTACCCATAAGGCTCATTACGAACCTTATGCCGGCTGTTCCCTCCTGCGTTATATCCTTCGCACGAAGGGACGCCTTTTCGTTCTTTATGCCGTACGTAAGCTTCCCGGAGTTTGTTTTAGACGCTATCTCCTCGACGCGCGGGTCATCGAGATTTACGACGAACACGTTATCCGGGCCGAACCGCTCCACGAGCTCGCCCTTGGCCCTTGCCACGCCGTCGAGTCCCCCGAGCTTTTCGAGGTGGGCCCTTCCGATGTTGGTAATAGTCCCGACGTCCGGGCGGGAAATTTCAGCAAGTCTTCTTATCTCGCCGAAGTCGTTCATTCCGAGCTCGACCACCGCCCTTTCGCAGCCGCCGTCGAGTTCGAGGAGCGTAAGGGGAAGCCCTATGAGGTTATTAAAATTGCCCGTGTTCTTATGCGTATTGAATCTGAGCGAAACGATCGCCGCCGACATTTCCTTCGTCGTCGTTTTGCCGTTCGAGCCCGTAATTGCAGCGAGCTTTAAAGCCGGGAAGCTCATCCTCCAGGCGGAGGCGAGGTCGCCGAGTGCCGTCAGCGTAGACGGGACGAGTACGACCGGCTTTCCGGAGCCCATTAAATCCGGGGCGTCTTCGACGACAGCCCCTGCCGCCCCTTTTTGAAAAGCCTCGTCTACGAATTTGTGTCCGTCGAAATTATCGCCCCTTAAGGCAAAGAATATCTCGCCGGGGCGCACCTTCCTCGAATCGGTCGAGACGCCGCGGAATTCCCCCGCTCCGTCTCCCGAAACAAGTCTGCCTCTGGTAGAATCGAGTACAAAGCTAAGCTCGAACATCCTCCCACCGGAAATGCTAGTTTGATTTTTCCCTTATTGCCTCGGCCGCGACCTTCCTGTCGTCGAAGGGATGCTTCACAGTGCCGACAATCTGGTAATCCTCGTGCCCCTTCCCGGCTATGAGCACGGTATCGCCGGGCCGCGCGATGCCGACGGCCTCTTTTATCGCGGCGCGCCTGTCTTCTGTTCTCGAATAAGCCTTCCCGTCCGCGCCGGCGGCCTCTTTCACCCCGCGCTCGACGTCGTCGAGTATCCTTTCCGGGGATTCGGTGCGCGGATTGTCGGACGTTATCACCAGGACGTCCGAGAGCTCCATCCCTATGCGCCCCATGATGGGCCGCTTGGCCCTGTCCCTGTCGCCGCCGCATCCGAAGACGAGTATGACCCGCCCGGGCGTGAGCGGCCTTACGGCTGCCAGGACGTTCTTAAGCGCGTCGGGCGTATGGGCATAGTCAACGAGAACCTCGAACCCGCAGTGGTTTTCGACGCGCTCCAGCCTCCCGGGGACGACCGCGAACCGTGAAAGCCCGCCCTCTACTTCCCTCGCCGTTGAGCCGGTCGCGAGGGCGGCAGTAGCCGCCGCGAGGATGTTCGAGAGGTTATGCTCGCCGAAGAGCCGCGAGCTCACTTCGAGCCTGCCCCAGGGCGTATTGACGTCGGCCGATATCCCGCTGCCCGTGACGCTGTGATCGAACGCGTAAACGTCCGCGTTCGGATCATCTATCGAATACGTTATTACTTCGCCGGCCGCCTCGTCCGCAATCTCCCGCCCCGAGGGGTCGTCTATATTTATTATGGAATATTTCCGCTCTTTCGAGCTATCCCTCAAAAGCTCCGTGAAGAGCCTCTTCTTCACGTTCCTGTAATTCTCCATGCTGCCGTGGTAATCGAGGTGGTCCTGCGTCAGGTTCGTGAACACGGCGGCGTCGAATTCGCATCCGAGGATCCTTTCCTTGTCTATCGCGTGCGATGATACTTCCATGGCCACCCTGTCCACTCCGGCATCCCTCATCTCGCCGAGGAGCCTCATTATCTCGACGGACTCGGGCGTCGTCATCGGGGCCTCGGTCCTCCGTCCGGAAAACCTGTAGTCGATGGTTCCGATAACACCCGGATTATTGTTTCCTTCTTTCCAAATAGATTCGAGGAGGTATGTTATCGTCGTCTTGCCGTTGGTGCCCGTGATGCCGACCATCGTAAGGGACCGGGCGGGCCGGCCGTAGAAGTTGGCCGCGGCCCCGGCGAGCGCAACCCTCGAATCCTCGACTTCAATCACCGTAACGCCTTCCGGAACGTCGTCCGTAAAGCGTTCGAGCAGTAATGCCGCAGCGCCTCTCTCCAGCGCCTGTTTTATATAGCTGTGCCCGTCCTGCTTTTCGCCGCGAAGTGCGGCAAAGAGATACCCGCGTCCGACCTTCTGCGAATCGAGTGCAATCCCTGAAATCTCAAGTCCGACGTCGCCATGTATCTCCCTTATCTCTATTCCGTTCAGTATCTCATTTAAAATCATATGTTCTGCTTGAACTCTACGGAGCAGACCATGCCGTCCTTTATCGTATCCCCGGGCGGAGGGGTCTGGCCCGTCACGAAGCCGCTTCCGTTCACCCGGACCTTCACCCCCTGCTCCTCGGACCATTTCAGTATATCCCGTACGCTCTTGCCGCTTAGGTCGGGCATTATTTTCGCCCCCGCTACGTTCGTGCTCGGCGAGATGCCCAGGTGAAAGAGAACCTTTTCCGCGATCTCCTTGAATATCGGGGCTGCGACCGAGCCGCCGTGAGTGAGCTTCTTCGGCGCTTCGACCACTACCACCATCGTCAGCTTCGGGTCGTCCGAAGGGACAAATCCGATAAACGATGCAATGTACCTGTCTGAATAATACCCGCCGTTAACGGGGTCGGGTATCTGGGCCGTGCCGGTCTTCCCGGCGACTTTATACCCGGGGATTGCCGCCCTTTTCCCGGTTCCTTCCTCGACCACCCTTTCCATTATGCGGGTAACCGTGGCCGCAGTGTCGTAGGAGAGAACCCTGCTCACGACCTCGGGCTCGTTTTCCCTTATGACGGTGCCGTCCGGTCCCGTAATTTTCTTTACGAGGTGAGGCTTCATGAGATACCCGCCGTTCGCTATGGCGGACAACGCAGAGGCCAATTGAAGCGCGGTTACGGATACGCCCTGGCCGAAGGATATGGTCGCGAGCTCTATCTTGCCCCAGTGCTTCGGGCTGTAGAGGAGCCCTCCGGATTCACCCGGAAGGTCTATGCCCGTCTTGTCTCCAAAGCCGAATTTCTTGAGATAGCTGTAGTAAGTGTCCTTTCCGAGAAGCTCTCCTATTTTCGATGCCCCGATGTTGCTCGACACCCTTATAACGTCGGCGAGCGTCAGCGTGCCGTAAGACTTTACGTCCTTAATGGTTCTACCGCCTATCTTGCGCCGTCCGTTCTCGCAGAAGAACGTCGTCTCGGGCGTGGCCTTTCCTTCCTGGAGCGCTGCCGACGCTAAAAACACCTTCATCGTCGAGCCCGGCTCGTACGTGTACCATATCGGCAGGTTTCTCCTGTTTTCGAGCGGGTATTTCCTGTAGTCGTTGGGATCGAGGAACGGATAGGACGCCATGGCCAGCACCTCGCCCGTTTCGGGATTAAGCACGATAGCCATGCCCTTCTCGCCGTTCATCCGCTCGATGCCTTCCTTGAGCTCCCTTTCCACTATGTGCTGTATCTGGGCGTCTATCGTAAGCACGATTTCGTGCCCGGATATGTTTTCATCACCGAAATCCTCTACTATATCGGGATTGTTTATTATCTTCCTTCCGTAAGCGTCCTTCTTGAGCGTGATCTTCCCCGGCTTTCCTATGAGGAGGTCGTCGTAACGGTATTCGATTCCCTCGATTCCTGTGGAGTCTATGTTGGTGAACCCGAGGACCTGCCCCATGAGGTGCCCGTTCGGATAAACCCTCTTTGGCTCTTCAATAAAACCCACGCCTTCGAGCTTCATGGATTCGAGCTCGGTTGAGACTTCGGGCTCGACAAGCCTCTTGAGCCAAACGAACGACGCCTTCGACGACAGCTTGCTCATGGTCGTCTTTTCGGCCATGTCTAGCTTGGACGACAGTGTCTTCGAAAGCTCGGCCGGCTCCTTTACGGCGTAGGGGTTCGCGAAAACGGATTTCACCTCGACGTTGACGGCGAGGTCTTTATTATTCCTGTCGAGAATCTTGCCCCTCCTGGGAAGGAGCGTCGAGCTTCCCTGGTGCTGCTTTCTGGCGAGCTGGAATGCACGGTCCCTGTCGAGTATCTGGAGGTCGAGCGCCTTGACCGCGACCATCGCGAAGAGAACAAGGACAAATCCGCCGAGAATGGAAACTTTCCACTTCGGCCTTTCGAGGTCCTTTCCCAGCGAAATTCTTTTGGAGGTTCTCTTCGGCCTCATTCTTTCCCGCTCACGACAGTTTTATCATCCACTACCACGTTGCTTTCGTTGATGTATATAGTGTCTTCCTGAGTCGGATATTTGAAGCCGAGGCTGAGCGCCATTGTTTCGAGCTTATCGGGAGACTTGGCCATCATGAGCTCGGACTCGAGGATCCTCTTTTCGCGGCGCAGGTCGTTCGCGGCCCTGTTATTGCGGGATATGTCGTAGCCGATGCGGAGCCCTTCTACCTTGAACCTCACGTAGAACAGGGCGAGCGCCACGATCACCAGGATAATTATGATGTGCCATGTAGATACCGCCGGCTTATCCGACTTGACCTTTTCTCTCGAAGAAAGCGCTTTTGCGTGACCCATGATTATATCTTCTCTCCCACCCTCATCTTGGCGCTTCGCGCCCTGGGGTTAGCTAGTATTTCCTCTTCGCCGGCCGTTACAGGCGAGCGGGTAAGTATCTCGATCACCTTCTTCTTCCCGCATCCGCACACCGGGAGCCCGGGCGGACAAACACACGGGGACGAGAGCCCCTGAAAAAAATTCTTTACTATCCTGTCCTCTAGCGAATGGAAGGATATGACAACCAGCCTTCCGCCCGATTTAAGCGCGTTTACGGCCTTTTCCAGAAATTCCTTTATATTCTCGAGCTCGTTGTTTACGGCTATCCTGAGGGCCTGGAAGGTCCTCGTCGCAGGATGGGTTCTCGGCGGATGGAACTTCGCGGGGATCGCATGCGATACGAGCTCGGTGAGCTCGGCAGAAGTCTTTATGGGGCTCGTCTTTCTTCTCTCGACGATTCTCTTCGCTATCTTGGGGGCCCACTTCTCTTCACCGTACATCCTGAGCACCCTCGATATCTCGTCCGCACCCATTTCGTTCACGAGGTCGTAGGCGGTGAACCTTAGCCTCGGGTCCATTCTCATGTCGAGCGGCTCGTCCCTCATGAAGCTAAAGCCCCTCTCGCTCGCATCGAGCTGATAGGACGACATGCCGAGGTCCGCCACGATACCGTCCACTTCCTTTATTTCGAGGCTTTCGAGCACCTTGTCTATGTCGGAAAAATTACTGTTCCTGTAAATCACGTGACCGTTGTACTTAAGTAGCGCTTCGCGGGCAAGTGACATCGCTTCCTCGTCTACGTCGAGCCCAATCACGAGCGATTTGCAGCCCGTACTTTCGAGTATGGACCTCGTGTGCCCGCCGAGCCCGAGCGTGGCGTCTACGTATATTCCCTCGGGGCGCGTTACGAGGTATTTCGTAACCTCGTCGGCCATCACGGGGACGTGAACGGGCCCCTCGATCTCCATGGCAACACTTTCCATATCGCTATAGTCCTTGTCCCGCAAGTATGTCCCTGCTCTTTTTGAATTCGTCATATGCACGCGCCTGCTCCTCTTCCTCCCACACCTCTCGTGCCCATATCTCTATACGGGTCAGCATACCGATCATGATCAGTTCCTTGTCTATACGAGCGTGGTTTCTGAGCGATTGTGGAATCAGGACCCGACCCTGACCGTCGAGCGGGCAGTCGACGGCCCCGCCCATGAGGTATCGCAGAAAGGAGATTACCTCCTGCTTGAACTGCGGGAGCTCGGAGACCTTTCGCTCGATCTCGTTCCATTCCCTGAGCGGATAAGCGACCAGGCATTTGTCGAAGTTGGTGATCACGAACGTCTCGTCACCGTACTTCTCGCGGCATATTTCACGGAACTTGGCGGGAATACTGACTCGTCCCTTATCCGTCATTGTGTGCTCGTATCGGCCTCGAAACATATCATACCATTTTATGCCACTTTATACCACTTAAAACCACTATATAAAAATATGTTAAGTTTGTCAAGTAAGTTTTTGATATCTAATACTTTTTTGTGAATATTACATCCGTGGGCCAAAATCCCCGGCCGGGAGAGACCGGGATAATAATGTATTTTGGCGAGCTTCGCAATAGAAGCTTTAAAAATGCTTTGTAATCGCTTGCTGTGATTAATATATTTATTCTTTAGCGCCAGCCCCGGAGAATTCGGCTCATGCCACTTTGCGCCACGGGGTCCATACGTGCGAATTGCGGGCTCCGCATTGAAATCGGAAAAAATCGAAAAACTTGGATATAATCTACTAAAATTCAGCGGGCGATGTGACGGATGCCGACCATATACATCAAGCTCAAAGACAACAGCGAAACAGTTTATTTTCAATCGATCATGGGCACTTACGCCCACATCGCCTGGGTGCGGACCGAGAACCCCTCCTCGGGCGTAATGCACGTCATTCATACGCCCGACAGTACCGGCGAAACCAGGGCGGTTCTCGACAAACTAAAAAAAGAGCTGGAATTCGAAGAGGTTGTGGAAGACGGACAGATATCAACACCGGACGCGGACAGGAATGAAGGATAAGCGGTCATTCGCCCGCTCGGCCGGGCTCATAGGGTCGCTGACGCTCCTGAGCCGCATAACGGGATACGCAAGGGACGTCGTAATGGCTTATTTCTTTGGTGCGACGGCCTTTACCGACGCATTCTGGATAGCGTTCAGGATACCTAACCTCCTCAGGAGGCTCTTCGCCGAGGGCTCCCTCACGATCTCCTTCATCCCGGTATTCACCGACACCCTCGAAAACAAATCGAAGGAAGAGGCCAAAAAGGTCTCGGACGTCGTCTTTACAATCCTCATCGTTTCCGTGTCGGTGATATCCGTCCTCGGCATCATATTTTCCCCGTACATAGTAAAGCTCTTCGCGTACGGCTTCGACCGGCCGACGTTCGAGCTCGCCGTCGGTCTCAACAGGATAATGTTCCCCTACATATTCTTCATATCGCTTACGGCCCTGGCGATGGGCGTGCTGAACTCGCTCAGGAAATTCTTCGCCCCGGCCTTTTCGCCCATTCTGCTCAACCTTGCAATGATAGGGACGATATTTCTCCTCTATAACAGGTACGAGCTGCCGATTTACGCAGCCGCCGTCGGCGTGATAATAGGCGGCGCGCTCCAGCTCGCGATACAGCTCCCGTACCTTAAGGCCAAGGGGTTTCTCTTCAGCTTCAGCGCGAATCTCCGGAACCCGGCCGTAAAGCGCATCGGTCTTCTCATCGTGCCCCAGCTTTTCGGCATGGCCGTTTACAACCTGAACCTCCTCGTAAGCTCCCAGTACGCCTCCTTCATGCAGGAAGGGACGGTCTCGTATCTCTACTTCGCCGAGAGGCTGATAGAATTCCCGCTCGGCATAATCGCCGTTTCCATCGCCACGGTCCTCCTGCCGAGCCTTTCGAGCTACGCGAGCAGGGGAGATTACGATAATTTCCACGGGACCTACACTTTCACGCTAAGGCTCATGCTGTTCATTCTCATACCGGCCCTCGCGGGTCTCATCGCTCTAAGTCTGCCGATATGCAGCGTCCTTTATCAGAGGGGCGAGTTCACTCACGAGGCGGCGATATTCACGTCCCAGACGCTCGTCGGCTACTGCTTCGGGCTCTGGGCCGTCGGGGGGCTCAGGGTTACGGCCCCCGCGTTTTACGCCATGCAGGATACGAAAACCCCGGTCGTGGTCGCCTTCTTCGCTTTCCTCCTCAACGCGGCGCTGGGGTACATTCTCGGGTTCACGCTCGGTCTCAGCCACACGGGCCTCGCGCTGGCGAACTCGGCGTCCTCCATATTCAACTTCCTCCTCCTCATTTACCTTCTCGAAAGAAGGACCGGCGAGCTCAGGGCCGGGCCGATAGTGAAGTTCGCCATACTGGTGACGGCCATATCGGCAATCGCCGCCGCTGCCGCGTGGAAGGTATCGACGTACGCCGACTGGGCTGCCCCGGATCTCACGCTCGAAAAGCTGCTCACACTCATCGCGGCGATGGCTGTGGCCGTGCTGATTTACGTCCTTCTGGCCAAGGTGTTCAGGATCGACGAGTCCCGCTACGTTTTCGCCGTGCTGAAAAGAGGAAAGCCTCCCATAGACCAGACCTAACCGCCGGCGTTCAGACGACACGCGAGCCGGGCGCCTAACGTGTGGCGCAGAAGCCGAAATTCACCGTGCCGTGCGCCCGCACTATGTTATTCCACGAAACCCCTCCGGCCGTAATCTCGCTCCCGCTCTGCGTGTAGACGGCGTTCCAGATATTCCTCATCCTGCCGTCTATCGGGAACGTCACGAGCCAGTCTACGTCCGACGCGGACGAATTCGCGACCGCAACCTCGGCGCAGTATCCCGTGCCCCAGTCGTCGTTGATGCGCACCGTCGTCGCGAGGCCTCCTCCCGGCGCGGGCGTCGGGACCGGGGTCTGGCTCGGAGTCGGCGTAGGAGCAGGCACCGGTGTCGGCGCGGGCGTGGGAACGGGCGTCGGGGCCGGTGTCGGTGACGGGCCCGTCCTGTCGGCGCAGAAGCCGAACTCTACCGCCTGGGACGGGTTTACGATATTATTCCACGAAACCCCCTCTGCAGTGACGGTGCTCCCGGACTGGCTGTACTCCGCGTTCCAGAGGTCGCGCACCGTGCCCTCGATGTCGAAGGTGACGACCCAGTCGACCGCCTGGGCGCCGTCGTTCCTGACCGTAACCCTCGCGCAATAACCAGTGCCCCAGTCGTCGTTGATGGTCACGCCCACTTCCACCCCGCCGCCGGGCTGCTCGTCACTTTCGTCGTCATCATCCACAGAGGAGCACCCCGTATCGGCCGGATAGTCGGTAAGACCGTCGCCGTCGTTGTCCTCGCTGTCAGAGCACTCGGGCTCGTCTGGCGGATTTCCGGCAGAACCGTCCATAAGCTGCGAGAGGAGATCGACCTTGTCCTGCCACACGCTCCGCCAGTCGTCCTTCAGTATGCCGCCGGTGTCGGTGCTGTTCGGATTCCACGACCAGTAGAAGAAATCGGTCATGCCCTTCTCTTCCATATAGTCTATGATCGCGTCCTGCCATGCCTTGTCCCTCGAATCGCCCCCGTGGCCGTACCTCCCGCCGAACTCGCCGATGATGACGGCATAGCCGAGGTCGTGGAGATAACCGAAGTGCATGTCCCAGATGTCGGGCATGTTGGCCGGAAAATCAGCGGCGTTGAAATATGGCTGGACGTAAACGTCGGGCCCGTAAACGTGCGGGCTGAGGACGAGCTTGTCCGCCGGGATGTCGAGCGGATAACAGCCGGCGGGCTCAAGGTTCCCGCCCCACCAGTGGCTCGTCCGGCTGCTGCACGTGGGATTGTCCTGTATGCCCTGGACGAATACGAGAATGTCCGGGTTCACGTCGAGCACCGCGCCTGCGGCCTTTTCGGCGGCTAGCTTCCAGTCCGTTGACGGATTGCCCGTTCCCCAGGTGGCCGGGCCGTGGGGCTCGTTTTTAATGTCTATACCTACAAAACTGTCCAACCCTTCGTACCTATCGGCCACGAAGACGAGGTCCGAAATCCAGTCCTCCTCGGAATAGCCGGACCAGTACCAGAGCTCGTTAATGGAGCCGCAGTCGTAGTTGTGGAAATCGAGCAGAATATAAAGCCCCCGCCTGTCGAGCTCGGCGAGCACGCGGTCGAGAATGTCGAGCGACCCGAGCCCCGGGAGGTCGGGGTTAAGGGCGTAGTTTATGCTGGATACGCCGGTGTTATCGAGCGTCGCCGGGCAGAAGGGCACCCTCACGGCCGTGAATCCGAGGCCCTTTATCTGGGCTATCATGTCCTTCCAGTTCCGGGCCCAGAGCCCGTGGACCACGTGATCCCCCGTCTCGAACCCGAACCAGTTTACGCCGTACAGATTTACCCTTTCTCCCTCTTCGTCGTAGACGCTTCCGTCCTCGACGTTATAGGCAAGGGAACTCCCCGAAAATAGACAGAGCATGGAAAATACTAGCAGTGCGGATCGCATGTATGAATGTCCTCCTCTAAGCGGATATGAGCATTAATTGCAATGCGGAATGTCTATATATAAAGAATTATAACCACGATAATCCCCGGCGTTCGATTTAGCGCACGCAACGGGATTTACAGCCGGGAGACGCACCCCCGATGCATCGCCGCGGTATAAACGGGTCCGGATCTGCAACGGACAGATATGCAGCCGGGTCTCTTGACTCTCATTTCCTATATAAAGTAATATCGGAATAACCATGGGCGGAGAAAGGCAGTCGCACGAAGACCTTCAAATGTTCGCCGAAAAGTACGAGAAGGTTCTCGCCGACGACCCTTCGTCCGTCGCCTTCATCTTCCTGGCCCAGGTCCTTTACAAGCAGGGCAAGGTGGACAAGGCCGTGAATGTATTAATAAACGGATTGAGATATAATAAGAAAAGCGTCACCGGGAGATTCCTTCTCGGGAAGATTTACTACGACAGGTGGATGATAGAGCAGGCCCGGCGGGAATTCAGAACCGTAGTCGAGCTCGCCCCCGACAACCTCGCGGCCGCCAGGACGCTCGTCGAGATATACGTGAGCGAGGAAGCCTTCGGAAAGGCGATAGAGGTGCTGAAAACAGCGAAGATGTATCACCCTCACGACGAGGCCATAGCCGCCGACATACAGGGGCTCGAAGAGCGGCTCGGCCGGAAGGAGGCGAAGGAGGCCGGTTTCCGCGCCGCGAAGGAGAGGATACAATCCTCTCTCGATAAGAAGACCGACGCCGAGCTCGCGGCCGGGGCGAAAGGCGGCGGGGAGATCGCGACCCCGACAATGGCCGGCCTCTACATCGACCAGGGCCTTTTCGAGAACGCCTGCGAGGTTCTGGAGAAAATACTCGAGAGAGAGCCCGGCAACCAGCGCGTTAAGGAAGAGCTCGAAAAGACAAGGCTCCTTCTCATAAACAAGACCGCGGGATTTTCCGCAAAGGAATGAACATATGAAAATGAGGATACTCGTAATCCACGGACCAAACCTCAACATGCTCGGGAAGCGCGAGCCCGAAATCTACGGCTCCTCGACGCTCGACGACGTAAACACGAGGCTCGGTAAAGAGGCAAAGGAGCTCGGGGCGGAAGTGGAATTCTTTCAGTCGAACTCCGAGGGCGAGATCGTGGGACGCATACAGGCCGCGATGGACTCCACGGACGGCATACTGATAAACCCCGGAGGATACACACACACGAGCGTCGCGATAAGGGACGCGATACTCTCGACGGGGCTTCCGGTCGTCGAGGCGCACATGTCGAACATCTACAAGAGAGAAGACTTCCGGCAAAAGTCCTACGTCTCGGCCGTAGCCCTGGGCGTCGTGTCCGGATTCGGCGCGGACAGCTATTCCCTCGGCCTCAGGGGGCTGGTAAATTATCTTAAAGGGAAGGCGGGAAGCTGACGCCGCCCGCTTGTCGCCGCCGCGTTTTTTACCTTCGGTTACAATATCCTTAGCCGTCTTTGCCCGAGAGATGAAAAAACACTGGTCCTTAAAAAAGGAAAATCCGAAGTTAAGAGAAAAGCTCTCGAAGGCGCTCGGTATCTTTCCCATAACCGCGCAGCTTCTTATAAACCGCGGGATAGATAACGAGGCCGAGGCTTCCCAGTTCCTTAACAGCACGCTCTTCGACCTGCCGTCGCCCTACCTCATGAAAGGAATGGACAAGGCAGTCGAGAGGATAAAAAGGGCCCTCGAAAACCGCGAGAAAATCGCCATCTACGGGGACTACGACGTTGACGGCGTGACGTCCACCGCACTCTTTTACACATTCATGAAGGGGCTCGGGGCCGACGTAACGTACTACAACCCCGACAGGATTAAGGAAGGCTACGGAGTAAACGCCGACGCCGTGAGGAAGCTCGCGCGGGGCGGCGTCACGCTCATAATCTCCGGCGACTGCGGCATAACGGCGGTGAAGGAAGTCGAGGAGGCGCGGGCTCTCGGCGTGGACTTCATAGTCACGGACCACCACAAGCCGCCCGAGGAGCTTCCGAACGCCGTATCGATACTCAACCCCCAGCTCTCCGACTGCAAATATCCCGGCAAGGGCATAACGGGCGTCGGGGTCGTCTTCAATCTGGTCATCGCCTTGAGACGCGCGCTCAGGGAGGACGGGTTCTTCGGAAGGGAAGAGCCCAACCTCGCCGAGTATCTCGACCTCGTCGCGCTCGGGACGGTTGCCGACTGCGCGCCTCTCATGGACGTAAACCGCATCTTCGTCAGGGAAGGCATAAAGAGGATGGAGAAGCCGAGGCGCATAGGCATTCAGGCGCTCAAGGAAGCGAGCAGCATAAACGGCGGCATAACGTCGTACGACCTCGGCTTTAAGCTCGGCCCGAGGATAAACGCCTCGGGCAGGCTTTCGAGCGCCGCCAAGGCCGTCGAGCTCTTCATATCCGAGAACATCGACGACGCGAGAGAGATAGCCAAAGCGCTCAGCAGGGAGAACTCAAGCAGGCAGAACATCGAGGGCGAAATACTCAGGCAGGCGCTCGCTCAGGTCGAGCTCGACCCGGCGATACTCCGCGAGAACTCGATCGTGCTCGCGTCCCGCGACTGGCACCCGGGCATCATAGGCATCGTCGCGTCGCGCATCGTCGAAAGATACGAGAGGCCGGTCATGATGATAGCCGTGGGCGAAGACGGCACCGGAAAGGGCTCGGGCAGGAGCGTAAAGGGCGTCAATATCTACGCCGCACTCTCCGAGTGCAGGGAGCTTCTCCTCCAGTTCGGCGGCCACGAGCAGGCGGCGGGAATCTCCATAAGGGAAGACAGAATCGGCGAGCTGAGGGACATGCTCGAAAGAGCTATTTCGAACATAGGCGCCGACTACAGGGCCACGCTCGACATCGACTGCGCCGTGACGCTCGACGAGATAACCGAAAGCCTCGTAACGGAGCTCGGCATGCTGGAGCCCTACGGCATCGGCAATCCTGAGCCCGTGCTCGTGGCGGAATCGGTCGAGGTCGTCTCGAAGCGCGTCTTCAAAGACAAGCACATAGGGCTCAAGGTCAGGCAGGGCGGAAGGCCCCTCGACGCCGTGTGGTTCAACGCCCCCGACGGGGCGGATATAACGGACAGGATAGACCTCGTTTTCACACCGGAATTCAACGCCTGGAACGGAAGGAAGGAAATCAGGCTGAAAATCCGGGACGCCGGCCGCTGAATCAGTATAATTTATAGTCCACTGAAAAAAATAATAAATAGAATCCGGACAAATCGACCTCCCCGGGGAGATAAGCCGGAAAGGGAGGGGTTGTCATGTCGTCACTCAAGCCGAAGCTGGAGAATCTGAATTTTCTTTACCCGATTATTATCATAGTCGTCATCGTGCTCGCCACGAGCGCATTCGTCATAGTCGAAAGCGGTCACGTGGGCGTCGTAAGGACCCTGGGCGCTGTGCAGCCCATACCGCTGCCCGAGGGCTTTCATTTGAAAAAGCCCTTTCTCGACAAAGTCGAGCAGATAGACATAAGGCTGACGAAGGCGCAGTCCAAGTCCGCCGCCGCGTCGAAGGACCTTCAGACAGTCCAGACCCAGGTAACCGTGCAGTATTCCATCACCGGGCCGACCGCCCCGCAGACGTTCCAGAAGATAGGGACGAGGGACGTCGTCGCCGCGACTATAATCGAGCCCGCCATACAGGAATCCGTAAAGGCCGTAACGGCCAAGTACACCGCCGAGCAGCTCGTAACCAAAAGGGCCGAAGTGAAGCTCGAAATACAGGAGGCCATCGAAAAATTCATCGACGTTACGCTTCAGGAAAAGGAAGTGCCGACAGCCCTCCAGATAGCGAACGTCGCCATAACGGACTTCGAATTCTCGGACGAATTCAACAGGGCTATCGAGCTCAAGGTAAAGGCCGAGCAGGAGGCCCTCCAGGCGCTTAACGAAAAGAACAAGAGGGTGACGCAGGCCGAGGCCGCCTACCAGGAGCAGAAGCTCGCGGCCGACGCCGCTGCTTACGACATAGAGGCAAGGTCCAGGGCCAAGGCCGACGCGATAGAGAGGGAGGCGAAGGCGCTCAAGAGTAACCCCGAGCTCATACAGCTCCGGCTGTCCGAGAAATGGGACGGCACCCTTCCGAAATTCACCGGCGGCGGCGCTGTGCCGTTCATCAACGTCGATTCCGCTTTAAAGGATAATCAGTAAGTGATTCCGGGGCAGCCCACGGGACGCGTGTACTGCCCTTCTAATCGGCGTACGATTCGGGATCGGGGCAGGTGCATATGAGATTCCTGTCCCCGTAAGGATTATTGATGCGCCCGACCGGGGGCCAGAACTTATTCCCGGCGACGTACGGCAGCGGGAACGCCGCCTTCGCCCGCGAATAGGGATGCTTCCAATCGTCCCCCGCTATCTCTCGAGCCGTGTGGGGGGCGTTCTTGAGGACGTTGTCCTCGCGGTCATATTCACCCGAGGCTATCTCGCGGACCTCGTTCTTTATCGAAATGAGCGCCTCGCAGAAACGGTCGAGCTCGTCAAGCGGCTCGCTCTCCGTTGGCTCTATCATCATCGTCCCGGCCACAGGCCACGATATCGTCGGCGCGTGAAAGCCGTAGTCCATGAGCCTCTTGGCGACGTCTTCCACCTCGACCCCCGCGTCCTTCTTGAACTGCCGCATGTCGAGTATGAACTCGTGCGCTACCCTGCCGCCGGGCCCGGTGTAAAGAATGTCGTAATGCTGTTCGAGCCTGGACTTCACGTAATTGGCGTTAAGGATCGCGTACTTCGTCGCGTCGGTCACGCCCTCCCCGCCGAGCATCTTTATATACGCGTACGAGACGAGCAATATCGCCGCGCTTCCCCACGGCGCCGAGGATACGGCCGATATGGATTTCTCTCCACCAATTTCGACGACCGAATGCCCGGGGAGGTACGGCGCGAGGTGCTCCGCCGCGCAAATCGGCCCCGCGCCCGGCCCGCCGCCGCCGTGCGGGATGCTGAACGTCTTGTGAAGGTTAAGGTGGCAGACGTCTGCCCCTATGACGGCCGGGCTCGTGATGCCCACCTGGGCGTTCATGTTCGCCCCGTCCATGTATATCTGCCCGCCGTTTTCGTGAACGATAGAGCAGATCTCCTTTATCCTTTCCTCGAAGACGCCGTGCGTCGAGGGGTAAGTGACCATCAAAACCGCGAGGCTGTCCCTGTGCTTTTCCGCGGCTTCACGGAGAGCGTCGACGTCTATGTTCCCGCGCTCGTCGCACGCGACCACGACCACCTTCATCCCCGCGAGCGCGGCGCTCGCCGGGTTAGTTCCGTGAGCCGAAGACGGTATCAGCGCGACGTTCCTCCCACCCTCGCCCCTGTCCCTGTAATACGCCCTTATCACCATGAGCCCGGTGTACTCCCCCTGCGCGCCGGAATTGGGCTGGAGCGAAACGGCCGGAAGGCCGGTTATTGTAGAGAGGCTCCTTTCGAGCTCGGAGAACACCTGCGCGTAGCCCTCGGCCTGTGGCAGAGGAACGAACGGATGTATGTCCGCGAACTCGGGCCACGTAACCGGAACCATCTCGGAGGTCGCGTTCAATTTCATCGTGCAGGAGCCGAGGGGAATCATCGACGTCGTCAGTGACAGGTCCTTCCCTTCGAGTTTTTTTATGTAGCGGAGCATCTTCGTTTCAGAGTGATGGCTGTTGAAAACGGGGTGCGCGAGGAAAGCGCTTTTGCGAGCGAGGGGCTCGGGATAAAGAGCCCCGTCGTCAGAGGAATCAGCGTCGGCCGCCGGGGCGGGCTTTCCCGTAAGCGTCCTCGCGAAGAGCTCCACTATCTCCTCCACGTCCTCTTCCTCCACCGTCTCGTCGAGGGATATTCCAACATGACGGTCGTCTATATATCTGAAATTAATCCCTGCGTTCTCGGCGGCGCTTTTGAGCCTGCCGAGCTTATCGCCTTGCCCGAGGTCTATCCTGAGCGTGTCGAAGTAATATTCGTTCAGCTGTTTGAACCCGAGGCGCGAAAGCCCGCTTTCGAGGTCGTGCGTCTGGAGCGCGATGCGGCGCGCTATTTCCCGGAGCCCGCTGGGGCCGTGGTAAACGGCGTACATCGACGACATTATAGCGAGGAGCGCCTGCGCCGTGCAAATATTCGACGTCGCCTTTTCGCGCCGTATGTGCTGCTCCCTCGTCTGAAGGGCCATCCTGTACGCTTGCTTGCCGTGCGAGTCTATCGAGACGCCGATTATCCTCCCGGGCACCTGCCTGGCGAACTGCTCGCGGGTAGCGAAGTACGCGGCGTGAGGGCCGCCGTATCCGAGCGGGACGCCCAGCCTCTGTGTAGAGCCGACGACGACGTCGGCCCCCTGCTCCCCGGGCGGGGTCAGGAGCGTCAGGCTCAGCATGTCGGCCGCGACTGCCGCGAGCGCGCCCGCGCCGTGGGCCTTCGATATGAATTCCGAATAGTCCTTCACTGCGCCGTCCGCGTCCGGGTATTGGACGAGCGCGCCGAAAACGCCGTCTCCGAATTCGAGCTCCTCGTGGTTTCCGATTATGACTTTTATTCCGAGTGGCTCCGCCCTCGTGAGGACAACGTCTATCGTCTGTGGGAAGCATTTTTCGGAGACGAAAAATATGGGCTCACCGCCGGAGGCAGCCTTTTTCCCGGCTGCTCTCAGCATCATCGTCATCGCCTCGGCAGTCGCGGTGCCTTCGTCGAGGAGGGATGCGTTCGCTATCTCCATGCCCGTGAGGTCGGAGACCATCGTCTGAAAATTGAGAAGCGCTTCGAGGCGGCCCTGCGATATCTCGGCCTGGTAAGGCGTATACTGCGTATACCATCCCGGGTTTTCGAGGACGTTCCGCTGGATCACGCCGGGAACGACGCAGCCGTAATACCCGAGGCCTATGTAGGATTTGAACACCCTGTTCTTTTTTGAAATCGCCCGGAGCTCGCGAAGGAGCCTGTGCTCGCTGAGGCCGGGGGGTAAATCGAGGGGCTCCTCGAGCCTTATCGACGCGGGGACCGTTTCGTCTATGAGCGCGTCCAGCGATGCCGCGCCGACCTCTTTCAGCATCGCGGACGTATCGTCCCCGCCCGGCCCTATGTGTCTTGCCGAAAACCTGTCGTATCTATCCCTTCTATTTTTCATGAAGCTGTATAACCCCGGAAGCTGCCCTTTGGTTCAGTAATGATACCCTAAATCTTTATGGTCCGGCTCGGCCGGCCGTTCGGCAATGCGAATGACAATCGCCCGGGAGACGTTCGCCCGGGCGGCAAGGGGCCGGGGAGCGGCCCCGTCGGATTATTCTTCCGATTCTTTTTCGGTGTGTTCGGTGTATTCCTCAAAGTCCATGAGGTCATTGAGCTCGCCGGGATCGTAAGGCCTTACCTTTATCATCCAGCCCTCGCCGTAAGGATCCTCGTTTATGGTCTCCGGCGCGTCGAGCAAAAGCTCGTTAACCTCTACAACGTCCCCGCTCACGGGGGCGTACACGTCAGAAACCGCCTTCGTCGATTCCACGGCGCCGAAAGGGTCTCCCTTGGTTATTTCGTCGCCCTCGCCCGGAAGCTCTATGTATACGATTTCACCGAGCGCGTCCTGGGCATAGTCGGTAATACCGATGACTATCAGATCGTCTTCGTGACGTATCCACTCGTGGTCAGAAGTGTATTGCAGATCGTCCGGTATTTGCACCATATCTTAATCTCCTTAATTAGCTTCCTTTTTATAGAAGGGAAAATCCACTACCTCGGCTTCCCTGGCCGTACCCCTGATTTCGATCCTGACCCTTCGCCTCCCGGCGGCCTCACTCTTTAAATAACCCATACCTATGGATTTATCAAGGCTCGGCGATAAAGTCCCGCTCGTAACGCTTCCGAGGACGTGGCCGTCGTTATAAATTTCGTAGCCCTGGCGAGGTATCCCGCGCTCGACCATCTCGAATCCGACGAGCCTCCGAGTAAGCCCTTCATCGAGCGATTTCCTGAGCACGTCCCTTCCGATAAAATCCCCGCTTTCGAGTTTTATATATCTCCCGAGGCCGGCTTCGAGCGGGTTCGTGTGCTCGTCTATCTCGTGGCCGTAAAGCGGATAGGCCATCTCTATCCTGAGAGTGTCGCGCGCTCCGAGGCCGCACGGCTTTATGCCGTAATCGCGCCCCGCTTCCATGAGGCTCTCCCAGAGGGCCGGGCCGTCGTCCCACGGGAGAAATATCTCGTAACCGTCCTCGCCCGTGTAACCAGTCCTGGCCACTATCATTTCGGCCCCCTTCCACTCAAACAGCCCGAAGCGGAATCTCCCGACTTCCGGGAGGCCGTCTCCGAGGAGCTTTCCGAGTATCTCGCCGGAACGCGGCCCCTGTATGGCTATCTGCGAGTACTCGCGGCTCCTGTCGTCTACTTTAACGTCGAAGCCGGCGGATTCGGATTTTATCCATTCGTAGTCCTTGGCCGTGTTCGACGCATTCACGCAGAATAAAAATTCGCCCTCCGAAAACTTGTAAATGATGACGTCGTCCACGACGCCGCCCTCGCGGTTACAGAGGAGCGTATACTGCGCCTGAAATTCCTTTACGGCTTCTACGTCGTTCGTCGTCAGCCACTGCGTAAAGGCCTTTGCCCCGGGGCCCGTGACGAAAATCTCGCCCATGTGGCTGACGTCGAAGAGCCCGGCCGACGACCTTACAGCCCTGTGCTCTTCCCTTATGCCCTCGTACTGGACGGGCATCTCCCACCCGGCGAATTCGACTATTTTTGCGCCGAGGTTCTTATGAATATCGTATAAGGCCGTTCTGCTCATGGTAATTGTTTAACAACACAAACGGGGGTTGTCAATAACAGCAGGGGGAATAGCGGGAGCCGCAAGCGGGCGGCGGCGAATATAGGAGAAAAGACAAACCGTTTCGGAAGAAAATTGAGGGAAAAGAGTATACGAGCGGCCGCGGGGCGGAAAGTCACACAGGGATTCAGTCGCCCGAAATTATCCTCACGCTTTCGCGCCTGGCCGCCGGCACGAGCTCTATGTCGTTTACGTAATTATCGACCCCGTCCTCGTCGGTCCATACGTAGATCGTTCCGCTCCCCGACGGTTGTCCGGCGGGGTTGTATGCGCCGGGGGCATAATCGGAATATACCTCGACGTCCTCGTATGTCTGCACATTATTGGACGGCCCGGGCTTCGCGAGACCCCGGTTGACCTCTATGTTACTTTCCCTGGAGAGCGTAGTGCCGAGCGTGGTGCCGTATCCCAGAGGATGCTCGGGATCGGAGTAGGAATAATCGTTCGGATAGTAATACCCGTAATAGCCGTATACGGGGAAGAGCGGATTAGGGAAGTAGGGAGACTTTTTGTGACGCCCGTGACGGCCGACGCCGTGCTTGCCGCTTCCCTTCTTATGCCCCCCGCCCTTACTTTGAACCGAGGGGGCTTTTCCTTTAGGCGCGGACGTGACCTTTTCGGATTTTCCGGATTTCATCCCTATCTTGCCGCCGGCCTCGGCGGCGTAAAACGCCCCGCTCAGTGAAAAGATCATAAGAAATGAAAGGAAATAATATCCCATGCAATAACCCCCGAAATATTATACAGCGCACGGGACGCTAAATGAAATATTTATCAATTGAACGAGCTATCGCCCGTTGCGTGGCGTATAATCGCCGCCTTTCCCCTGCAGGCGGGGTATTATCCATGTTCTTTCGGTAACAGGAGCCCGCGCAGGACCCGGGACGTCCCCCGGCGGCTCACCATTAATTAACCCGATTATCCCCACGGCATAAGTACAAAATGGTGCAAAATTGATTTATGATACTCATAACTCTCCATGCTACGATTATATGAATTGGCAAAAGTTTACGTGGAACGTAGTTACATTACTCATTCTCGCTGTAGGGTTAATTAACCTTATCTGTCTCATATACTTATTGTTGCCCCGTTATTCTGAAGAGGGCATTCGTGTTCAGGATATTTCTACTCAGATTGGAATTACACAGTTAGTGTTCTCTGCATTGGGAATTGGAATCGCAGTATTGGGTTTTTTGGGCTATAAGAACATAAAAGAGTCCGCCGTTGAAACTGTGCAAAAGATCACAGATAAGGATAGTAAAAAGGCGAATAAAAAATTTGCAGAGGATATAGAAATTATGGTGCGCAACGAATTGTCCAGACAGCTTGATAACCGACTTAAGGCAAGCATAGGACAGGTTGAAGCTGTAAGATCAGAAAGTGATCTTGGTAGTTCGGAGAACTAGAGAGAGGGGCAAATAAATGAGCAAATTGAGTTATGAGCAAAAAATGGACATTATAGAAAAGTATCAAAAAAAAGGTGCTCCGATTCATGTTGTTCCCATAGCTCACGAAATGGGCATTAATGTATATAAAGCAGAATATGGTGACGATAATATTTCTGGGAATATTGTACGTGAGGATGGGAATGAAGGGGATAGCGGTTATGCTATATATGTCAACAAGAACCATTCTTACGAAAGAAGGAGATTTACAATAGCACACGAACTAGCGCATTTTATACTACATGAAGATAAAATAGGCGATGGAATATTTGATGATGCGCTTTACAGAAGTGGATTAAGCAATAAATTAGAGGTGGAGGCGAACAAACTAGCAGCAGATATTTTAATGCCATTTTCATTGCTTGTTCCTAAAATTGAAGGAGGCATAATCAATATTAATAAACTAGCCAAAGAATTTGAAGTATCTACACAGGCTATGTCGATTAGGTTAGGGGTGCCTCAATAAAATGAGCGAGATTACTCTCAAACAAGCTATAGACAAAAATAAAATAGACAAATTCATCTCTCAGAACAAAGAGAAAATTGGGGATAAAAACGTATTCGATTCAACTTTACGGTCTATGACTAATAACTCGAAATCAACTCGTCAAACATCCTCTGAGGATTCTTCCGAGAATTAAACCTGTATTCAAATTCCCTTACGTAATCCTGTAGATACTTCCCGGATACATGAATATGCGTTCCTCTAATGGACAGTTTTAATCTAGCCCAGAAACTCTCTACGGCGTTTACGTGACACGTCTCCCTTACGTACTCTTTGATTCCGTGGTTAACCGTACTATGCTTAAAGCCCTTCTTGTTCAAACCCTGATAAGACGTTAACTCGTCGGTGTGTATTTCGCTTCCAGCCTTTACATTGGTTTCGATAATGGTGTGAAGGGTTTTCTTTTTGATATTCGGAACCACTTTTGCTATAACCTCACCATCCCTTTGAACCATCCCCATTACGATTGTTTTTCCTTGCGCGCCGCGTCCTCTTTTGCCTTGCTTGTGACCACCGATGTAAGTGTCGTCAATCTCTACCACGCCGGATAGCTGATCGTCATCGTCAACTTTACCCATATGCTTGCGGATTTCCTTCGCCATTCGCCAAGCGCATTTGTACGTTACACCGAGTTGCCTTTCAAGCTCCTTTGCAGAAACGCCGCTCCGGGTTGTGGTGAATAGATAGATAGCATAAAACCAAAGCTGTAAGGGTGTTCTGGAGCTTTCAAATGGCGTTCCTACGCAGGGGTAAAGATGATGTCCACACCATTGGCAGGCATAAGCCCTTTGACTGCTTACCCGTGAGTAGTTGGTATCTCTATCGCACTTATCGCAATGACTAGATTTCCCGTATCTCACGGTCATTATATGGTCTAAACAAACATCATCATTCGGGAACGTGCTGAAGAACTCTTTAATAGTCATGTTTTTCATGGTATTTATATTATAGCTAGTATATATACTTATGTCAAGGGGATAATCGGGTTAATTAATCCCTCCGAACAAGAAACATCCGAATGCTTTTTCCGGCCCCGGCGTATAAACATTATAATGGGCTCATTCGTGGCCGAAATTCCTTCCGGAGGTGCGACAGGGCAATCTTCTCGAATGATTCATGCAGGTTAAGAATGTTTAAACGAATCTGAAACCATTTCATGATCGTACTGGTTTATAGGTATAAGATCAGACGAGACGGGCATTGAAATTATCCCGTCTGGCGAGATGACCTGAAGGAGGCCAATGATGCTAAAAAAGCCTGAATTTTCCAACATGTTCGACGACTTCGGCCACGGTCAGGCCGAAATGGTGGACGACTTCGGCGGCGACGAATTGGAGGAAATAGACGATTACCTCGAAGAAGAAACCGAAGAGACCGCCGAGGCGGAGGAAAACGAAAACCGCAATATTAAAACCAATCGAGAAGAGGTAAACCAGGATCTCCGGCTTGTAAACGCCTATTTCAAGGAAGTCAGCACGGAGACGCTCCTCGCCCCGAACGAGGAAGCCCACGTCGCGGCGAAGATAAAATGCTGCGAGGACAGGGCGACGAGCATCCGTAAAAAAATAGAAAAACTCCTTGGCAAGAGGCTGGGCAATGAGCCTGAAAAGCTCGACAATGCGATAAGCGGGTTTTACAGCCGCGATACCCGGGCCATGACGGCCGACGAAAAAAATAAGTACACCGAGACCTGCGGACAGCTGAGCACGCTTGCCGGCCTTCACAGGGTATATCAGAAAAAGGGATTCGAGCTCAGGAACAGGTTTATAAAAGCCAACCTAAGGCTCGTGGCCAGCATGGCGAAGAGATTCGCCGGAAGGGGCGTCCCGTTCCTCGACCTCATCCAGGAAGGGAACCTAGGCCTCATAAAGGCCGTCGAGAGGTTCGATCACAGGAAGGGTTACAGGTTCTCGACGTACGCCTGCTGGTGGATCAACCAGGCGATGACGAGGGGCGTCTTCAACCAGACCCGCACCGTGAAAATGCCGGCATATCTGCTCGAAAAGGCCGGGAAGGTACGGCACGTGAAGAGGGAGCTTACGCGCGAGAACGAAAGGGAGCCGCTCCCCGAGGAGATCGCCGAGAAGGCCGAGATGAGCGTCGAGAACGTCAGGAGAATTCTCGAGTCCGGCACGAACAAGGTCGTAAGGCTCGATACCCCGATATGGAACGGCGAGAAGGCCACCTTCCTCGATTACGTAGAGGATTCGGGTGCGCTCAAGATCGATTCCCTCATAGCCGAGATATCCATACCGGGGAATATTAACGACGCCCTTCTCATACTCCCGATAAGGGAGCGCGAGGTAGTGAAGATGAGGTTCGGTATAGGATACGAATGCCCCTACACCCTCGACGAGATAGGCAGGAAGTTCCGACTCACGAGGGAAAGGATAAGACAAATAGAAAAGAAGGCCCTCGACAGGATAAGGAGGTCGAAGTCGGCCCCCGTCCTCAGGAGCCTCATGGAAGTATACAACTGACCATCCTCCTTTGCCGGCGCGCTACGATTCGATGATTCGCAGCGCGCCGGTTTTTACTTTCCTCCCTCACTTTAATTATTAGGACAAACCCTCCTATCGGTTTTAAGTGCCCGCCGTATGTTATCCTTTTCCGAATCTCGGATGAAATCGAACGACATCCATCCCGTAATAGACGCTCTCTCGAAGGCGGCCCCGTCGTGGGACGTCCCCGCCGTAACGCTCGTCGCCGAAACATCGCGCGACCCGTTCAGGGTGCTGATATCTACGGTCCTCAGCCTGAGGACGAAAGACGAAACTACGGCCGCCGCGTCACGGAGGCTCTTCGCCCTCGCCGATAACCCGGCCGATATGCTCAGGCTTAGCGAGGACAAAATTGCCAAGGCGATATATCCCGTCGGGTTTTACAGGGTAAAGGCCCGTAACGTGCTCGACATATGCCGGACGCTCGTAGAAAATTACGGCTCGCGGGTCCCGGACGACCTGGACGAGCTCCTAAAGCTTAAAGGCGTCGGCAGGAAGACGGCTAACCTCGTTCTGACGCTCGGCTACGGTAAGCCCGGCATCTGCGTCGATACGCACGTGCACAGGATTTCGAACCGGCTCGGATACATAAAGACCAAGAACCCGCTCGACACCGAAATGGCGCTCAGAAAAAAGCTCCCCCGAAAATACTGGATAGACTACAACAGCCTCCTGGTTGCCTTCGGACAGCACCTTTGCAAGCCCATATCCCCCATGTGCACGCTCTGCCCCGTCTCAGAATGGTGCGACAGGGTGGGCGTCGGCAAAAGCAGGTAAGCCCGCCCCTTTTAATCCGTTTTTACGCGGCAAACGTTGACTATCGCCCTGTTCCACATATACTTCATGTACCTCGAATTAAAGCTCAGTCGCCTATTTATCCGGGAGGTTTTATCAGCTTGGAGACTGTATTATTCTATCTGTTCGCGGCGCTTGCCGTGGCGGGCGCTCTCCTCGTAATCGTTCACAAGAATCCGGTATCGAGTGCCGTATCCCTCGTTCTGACCCTCTTCGCGACGGCTGTTCTTTTCGTGCTCCTTTCGGCGCACTTCGCGGCCGCGATACAGATACTGGTCTACGCGGGCGCAATAATGGTGCTCTTTCTTTTCACCGTCATGTTCCTCAATCTAAAACCCGGTGCGCTCGATTTCGACTCCAAAGACATGGCGTTTAAGGGCAGCCTCATCCTGGCAGGGCTCTTTTTCGTCGGTTATTTCGCCATTCTGGCCTATGGTATGGCGTTTCCGGGCGGCGGGACGGCGGCCCTTCCCGAAGGGTTCGGCACGGTAGAGGGGGTGGGAATGATGTTGTTTACGGACTACCTGCTTCCGTTCGAGCTTACGTCCGTCCTCATTCTCGCCGCGATCATAGGCGTCGTCGCGATCGCCAAAAGGAGGGAGAGCTGAGATGTCCGGCATAACTCCCGAGCACTACTTCGTGCTTAGCGCAATACTTTTTGTCATAGGGGCCTTCGGTGTCATAGCCAGGAAGAACCTTATAATCGTTCTCATGTCGCTCGAGCTCATGCTGAATGCCGCGAATCTCGCCTTCATCGCCTTTTCGAGGGTCCACGGCAACATGACAGGGCACATATTCATGATAATGTCGATCACGGTCGCCGCGGCCGAGGTGGCCGTCGGGCTCGCGCTCGTCGTGGCCGTCTATTCGCACAAGGATTCGCTTAACGTAGATATATTAAAGATGCTTAAGGGCTGACGCACAGATGATACTCTGGATTATTCTCATACCGCTTCTCGGGGCCGCTTTCAACGGGCTCCTCTTCGCTTCGGGCCTTTGGAAAAAGGTTCTCAAGGGCGACGAGCACACGGAGAAGAGGATAGTAAGCCTGGTCGGCTGCGGCGTCGTGCTGGTGTCGGCGCTCATTTCGACGGCGCTCTTCACGAAGCTCCTTTCGATGGAGCCGGGCCAGCGCCGGATAATCCAGGAGCTCTTCGTATGGATACCGTCGGGCTCGTTCACCGTGAGCTTCGATTTTCTCTTCGACACGCTTTCCTGCATAATGGCGCTCGTGGTAACATGGATAGGCTTTCTCATACACGTCTACTCGACCGGGTACATGCACGACGACAGGGCCTACGCCAAGTATTTCATGTACCTCAATATTTTCATATTTTTCATGCTCGTACTCGTCCTCGGCAACAGCTTCCCGCTCATGTTCGTCGGCTGGGAGGGCGTCGGGCTCGCGTCTTATCTCCTGATAGGATTCTGGTACGAGAACCCGGACAACGCCGACGCCGGGCGGAAGGCGTTCGTCGTCAACAGGATAGGCGACTTCGGATTTCTCCTCGGAATATTCCTTATATTCTACGTCTTCGGCTCGGTAGGCTATCAGGAAGTCTTCGGAAAGGCGCTCGACCCAGTATTCATGAGCGGAGTACCGGCAGCCGTGATAACCGCCATAGCGCTGCTGCTTTTTGTCGGAGCCGTGGGCAAATCGGCGCAGATACCGCTTTACGTGTGGCTCCCGGACGCCATGGCCGGCCCTACGCCCGTGAGCGCGCTCATACACGCCGCCACGATGGTCACGGCCGGCGCATACATGGTGGCCAGGTGCAGCGCTATATTCTCCCAGTCCGCAACGGCGCAAATGGTAGTCGTAACGGTAGCGGTTCTGACGTCCTTCCTCGCGGCGACAATAGCACTAACACAGAACGACATTAAAAAGGTCCTCGCATACTCGACGATAAGCCAGCTCGGCTACATGTTCATGGGCATAGGAGTCGGCGCGTATACCGCAGGGCTCTTTCACCTGGTCACGCACGCGTTCTTCAAGGCCCTCCTCTTCCTGGGATCGGGAAGCGTCATACACGCACTTTCCGGCGAGCAGGACATAAGGCACATGGGAGGCCTGAGGAAATACATCCCGACGACAGCGATAACGTTCCTCATAGGCACGCTCGCGATAGCCGGCGTCCCGCTGCTCTCGGGCTTTTTCAGTAAGGACGGCATACTCGGGCAGGTCTACGACAGGGGCTATGCGCTTCACTGGCTCCTGGCGCTGATCACGGTCGTCCTCACGGCCGTGTACATGGTGAGGCTCTACCTACTCACCTTCGAAGGCAAAACGAGGATGACCGAGGAAGTGAAACATCATGTGCACGAGTCGCCCTTCTCGATGACGATACCCCTCATGATACTCGCCGTCCTGTCCATATTCGGCGGATATCTGGGAGTGCCCGAGTTCATGGGAGAGCTCGTCGGCATTCACGGATCGAACCTCTTCGACAAGTTCGTCTCGCCGGCGATACTGCTCGATAATTTCGTCTCGACGGGGCACCATCTCCTCGATCACGAAACCCTGCTTATACTGTCCATCGCGGCGGCCGCTACGGGTATTGTCATCGCGTATTATCTCTACTCCGTAAAGCCGGGGACGGCGGACAAGATAGCGGCCGACAGGAACATCGAGCCGCTCTACAACCTTTCCTACAACAAGTGGTACGTAGACGAGCTCTACGACTACATCATAGTCCAGCCCTTCAGGTATCTCTCCAATCTCGCCGCCTGGTTCGATACGAAGTTTATCGACGGGGCGGTGAACGGCGTCGCGAATATACTGAGGGAGGCGGCCCTCACGCTCCAGGCCGCGCAGACCGGCGTACTAAGGAGCTACGCCACACTCATGGCCGTAGGCGCCCTCGCGATACTCGTCTTCATAGTCCTCTGGCAGAAATTCTGATACCCCCCTCGTTTAAGCACGAACAGCGGCGCAACGCGTACACGCCCGGTACCGGCATACAGGGGAGCCATCGTTCCGGCATATTTGTCCCACGGTAATCGTGGGCCGGTGAGAGGCTGCATGTCCCTCAAGGGTGGGGGGAGGTTGAGCCCGTCGCCGGTTATATCCGCGTCAGCTTAAAAGAGAGGTTCGGGCAAAAAAAAGCGGCGGCCTTTTTCAAGACCGCCGCCTGCATCATCCGGTTTTTTCCATTCCTGGTTATAGCGACCGATTACACGTCGAAGTACATCTTGAACTCGTACGGTACGGGCCTCAGCTTGATCGGGTTAACTTCCTTGTCGGTCTTGTATTCGATCCAGGTCTCGATGACGTCCTCGGTGAATACGTCGCCCTTGAGCAGGAATTCGTGGTCCGCCTCCAGGGCTTCAAGAGCGCCTTCGAGCGAGCCGGGAACGTTCGGAATCCCCGCGAGCTCCTCCGGCCCGAGAGCGTAAATGTCCTTGTCCAGCGGCTCTCCGGGGCTGAGCTTCTTCTCTATGCCGTCGAGGCCGGCCATGAGCATCGCCGAAAAGGTGAGGTAGCCGTTACACGACGGGTCGGGGAACCTGCACTCGAGCCTCTTTGCCTTAGGGCTCGGCGAATACATGGGGATCCTGACCGAGGCGCTCCTGTTCCTTGCCGAGTAGGCGAGGTTCACAGGGGCTTCGAAGCCCGGTACGAGCCTCCTGTAGGAGTTCGTGGTCGGGTTCGAGAACGCGCATATGGCCCTTGCGTGCTTGAGTATGCCGCCGATGTAATTCATGGCGAGGTCGCTCATGCCCGCGTAGCCGTTTCCGGCGAAGAGCGGCTTGTCCTTCTTCCATATCGACTGGTGAACGTGCATACCCGAGCCGTTATCCTCGAAGAGGGGCTTGGGCATGAAGGTCACGGTCTTGCCGAACTGCCTGGCCACGTTCTTGATGACGTATTTGTACCACATCATCTGGTCGCCCATCTGTATGAGCGGGGCGAAGCGCATGTCGATTTCGCACTGTCCTGCCGTCGCCACTTCGTGGTGATGGGCCTCGATGCTTATGCCGAGTTTTTCGAGCAGGCTCACCATCTCGGAGCGCATGTCCTGGAGCGAGTCGGTCGGCGGCGTCGGGAAGTAGCCTTCCTTGTGCCTCGGCTTGTAGCCGAGGTTGGGGTTCTCGTCCCTGCCGGAGTTCCATATGCCTTCCGTGGAATCGACGAAGTAGTAGCCGGAGTTCGAAGTCTGGTCGTACCTTACGTCGTCGAAAATGAAGAACTCGAGCTCGGGGCCGAAGAACGCCGTGTCGCCGATACCCGTGCTCTTGAGGTATGCCACGGCCTTCTTGGCTATGTTCCTGGGGTCGCGCGAGTAGGGCTCGCGCGTAATGGGATCGACGATGTCGCATATGACAGCGAGAGTCGGGTGCGTCATGAAAGGATCGATTCTCGCGGTTTCGGCGTCGGGTATCATGAGCATGTCGCTCGCGTGAATCGACTGCCATCCGCGAATACTGGAGCCGTCGAACCCGAGACCTTCTTCAAACGTGCCGGCCGATAGCTCGTGCGACGGAACGCTGAAATGCTGCCAGGTGCCGATAAAGTCCAGGAATCTCAAGTCTATAAATTCGATATTGTTGTCCTTAATAAGCTTTAAAACATCTGCCGGTTTCTTCGGAAGCATATCCTCTCCTCCTGCTCCTTTGCTTTTAGACTTACTTGTAGTGGGCATTACGTTATAGCTCCTCCTGTTGTTATTATTGTCTTTGTATCACTTGTAAAGCGACTCCAATTATAAGGCGTCTTCGCCTCTCTCCCCCGTCCTTATCCTTATAACCTCTTCCATAGGCAATATAAAGATTTTGCCGTCTCCGATCTTACCGGTCTTGGCACTGTCCATTATTGCATCTATGACCTTCGACACCATGTCGTCGGACACAACGATCTCGAGCTTTATCTTGGGTAGAAAGTCTATTACATACTCGGCACCCCTGTAAAGCTCCGTATGACCCTTCTGTCTTCCGAAACCTTTTACTTCAGTAACCGTGAGACCCTGGACCCCTATTTCCTTGAGGGATTCCTTTACATCGTCGAGCTTGAAAGGCTTAATAATCGCTTCTACTTTTTTCATGAGATATTCCTCCTTCCCATGGCAGTGATGCAAACAACATACCACTTATCAAAAACCTTTTCAATCAATGATTTTAAGGGTTTATATCAAAAGTTTCAGGATTTGGCTGCCCAATATTTAAGCAAATGATGCCAAAAATTAAACATTGACGGCAAGGAACGAACCGACGACGTGGCATAGCGAACGGCGCCCGGTCCGAAGGGCTAAGGGAAGAGGCGCCTGTCCCGGGAAGACCGGAAGGCAAACCCAACTCCTCCCGGCCGGCCGTCACGCCCCCGGACGGCAGCCGTCGCCGGGGGCGCTTGAGACTCCATCCCCCCGGATGCCCCGTGCGGAACGCCGGGTTTACCCCAGGTATTTGTATCTCATCACGGGTGCGCACAAATTTCCTCAAATGACGTTTTTTGTCACGGAAAATGAAGATTCTAACCTCCCCGTTACCGATCAAATAGCCAGTGTTCATTGACGCTTATCCTTATAAACCACAATGGCATGATATTTGCTCACCATAATGTATATGGAACTGCAACTGGCGAAATTGCTGGTCGGGGAGGGTCTGGTCGGCATAGACCAGATACGCGAAGCTGTGGAGGAACAGCGGAGCTCGGGCTCCGGGCTGGGCGATTCGCTGGTCAGGCTGGGGCACATATCTGAAACCGATCTTCTCGAATCCATGGGGAAATACTTCGGCATACCAGTTATGGATCTGGACAGCCGCTCCATAGAGCCCGAGGTGCTGAAGCTCATTCCAAGGGGTACGGCGGCCGAGCAGCGCCTCATACCCGTAAGCCTCGTCGGCGCCGATCTGATAGTAGCCGTGAGCGATCCTTCGAATATCCTTCTCCTGGATGACCTCGGGTTTATCACTGGCAAGCATATCGTTCCGGTTATTGCATCCGAGCGTGCGATAACGGCCAGGATCGCCGAACATTACGGCGATAGCGACGGACGCGAGCCCGAGGGCCCGGGAAAGTTACCGAGGACAGGGAAGGCGCGCGCCGTGGAAGACATAGTACGTGAGCTCGAAGAATTCACCGGCAAGAAAACTACAGTAGCCGACGGTGAAATCGCCGACGAACCCGACGAACCGGATTCTGTCACGGCCGGGGAGGCTTTGTCCGGTGAGCTCAAATCCAAAGAGGGAGAAAACAGCGCTGTTATCGACAAAGCGGTTTTCGATTTGACCGGCTCGGGGTCCGGGGACGTTTCCGGAGATTTCCCCGAAACCAAGACCGAGCCCGCCGGCCGAAGCGCGGTACACGGCCTTACCGGCGAGTCGGCGCCGCGTGAGCTGACCTTTCCCTATAAAGGCGGAAGCCTCGAAGAGCCTGAAGGAGAATCCGGCGCTAGCATAGCCGAAGTAGACGGGAACGGCGCGGCGGGCAATATCCTCTTCGAAGAAGAAGTCACCCTTTCTCCTGTTCCGGAAATACCGAACGAAAATTTTATAGAAGGCCAGGATGTGAATGATACCGGCGATCAGCCGGCGGACGGCTCCGAAGACGAAGAGGCGACACTTGCCGAGACAGTCGCTCGGCCCGGTGACGAGACGGCAAGAAGCGCCCCCGAAACGAGACTGCCCAAAGGGTCCGTCCTCATAGTCGACCACAGCCCCACGATAAGGAGGGTGGTCGCGCTTGCGCTCGAAAGGGAGGGCTACAAGGTTTACGCCGCCGGCGACGGCATGCAGGCCCTCGCGGCTCTTAACGACATAACGCCGGGCCTTATACTGGTGGATATAAACCTGCCCCACATGGACGGCTACCAGCTTTGCAAGGTGATAAAGGGGCACGGCCTCACGAGAGACATACCCGTCGTGATGATGTCCGGGAAGCTCGGGATGATGGACAAGATGAAGGGCAAGATGGCAGGCGCAAGCGACTATATAACAAAACCGTTCGCAGCCGGCGACATCATAGGCGCCGCGGAGAAATATCTGAGCTAAGAGATGCGTAAATTCTTCGTCGTGGACAGTAACGGTGAATACGCCGGTCCTGAGACCAGCGCAGAAAATGCCGAGATCGAAGTCTCCGGCAACGATTCGGCGATCGAGTCCGGGCTCGTACTCCTTCTTTCCGAGATTGCGCGCCACGCGGAGGAGATTAACGAGCTCGGAAACAAGAACCCAGTGGAAGTTCTCAGGAGCCTTTCGGAAGTGGTCAACCGTACGGCCGAATTCGCCCTGGCGGCCGGGATTGCGGAGAGTGGAAGCACGATCCTCGCCGAGGCTTTGTCGAAATCCTCACCGGCGGTCCCCGAGGCCGGACTCCTTCACGTCGATAACGGCAGACTCTCCGTTCAAACCGTCATAAACCTCTACAATGGCTGGACGGGGCCGGAGAGCGAAAAGGGCCTGGTATTCGGCCGTATAGCCCTCTGTCTGGTAGGGATGCTGGAGCACACCTTCGGCTTGATAATCACGGCCTTCTCTTCCGCGAAGATAGCCGACGAATGGTCAGACGCCTTTACCGTATGCACGGGCGAGCTCTCATACGCCGTCAAGAACGTTAAATTCTGATTCCCTCCGAATTTATTATTCGACGCTCCTTTGCAAACCTTGTCCTGAAGACGGGACCGAAATACTCCTCCGAGAGGTGCTTTATTCTCGCCATGATTTATAATAATCTCCCTCGGGACAAGGGCCGCCCCCGCGAAATCGCTCGCGGACGGGAGCGATTTCGTCCCGGAATGCAGTCCTCACGCTGAACAGAACCTAAATTCCGAACGGGAGGTTATAACCATGCCGGTTGAGAAAAATGTTTTTGGAGAGGAGCTTCAGCCGTGCTCCACGTCACCCATGACGGGATTCTACCGGGACGGGTGCTGCAGGACCGGCCCCGAAGACCTCGGTCTTCACGTAGTCTGTACCGAGGTAACAGAAAGCTTTCTCGAATTTTCGAAGGCACGGGGAAACGACCTCACCACCCCGAACGCGGATTACGACTTCCCGGGCCTCAAGCCCGGAGACAGGTGGTGCATATGCGCCCTCAGATGGAGGGAGGCCCTCGAAGACGGCTTCGCCCCACCGGTGATACTCGCGTCGACGCACGAGTCGGTGCTCGAGGTGGTTTCACTCGAAGACCTGAAGAAATACGCTCTCGACCTCGCCTGAGGGGATGCTACGTGCAGCCCGCGGACGGGGAGCCGCCCCGGGTAGGATTACTTTTAACATGACCGGAAAAACGGATTGGGAGCTCGAAGAAAGAATTGACGGCATCTTCGGCGATATAGTCATGCCGGTCCTCGACGAGCTCATAGGAGAATACGACGGCACGGGTGGCTACGGGGCGAAATACGTAACCGACAGCCCGCTGATTACAGGCCTCGGCAGATACGTCTCGATCATGATCTCCCACCCCGGCGGAGTCGAGATGATAATCTGCGTCTACTGGGTGAAGGGAAGCATGAGGCTCGTCGCCGAGAATATACGCATGGTGACCCTCTCGAAGACGTTCGACATTTTCTCTGTAACGAAAGAGCTCCTCGGAAAGCAGGTCAGATTTCTGGGCGGCCTCGAAAGGTAAAGGAACGCAGGACAGGAAATCGTCCGCTACGGAAGATCACTTCTATTCCCCGGTGTCCGTCGAATCTATCCTGACGAGCACTCGCCTGGGCTCGATGTTTTCAAGAGAGATGTCCTTCGGGAATTTAAGGCTCGATTCCGATATATCGACGGTCTTCAGTCCCTTCCTCGCCTCGGGGATCTTGAGGAATATCTCGACCTCTTTTTCGTTGAAGAAATAAAAGGCCCTCCTCGGCCCGAGGAAGGTGACCTTCACCCTGTCCGGTTTTATATCTTCCACGGTTAGCTCTGCAGGGAGCGTCGTATATTTCACCGGCACGCTGTAGGTCCTGTAGACGAGCTTCGACTCGTGAACGAAAACGAACCAGAGGGCTATAGCCATGAAGACGGCTATCGCCTTTTCCCTGAAGTTCCTCGTGAAGAAGCTAAAGAAGTGACGCCTTTTCTTTATGGGGTTTACTTCGCTGTAAAATTTTTCGAGTATCAGTCCAAGCTGCTCCGGGCCGACCTCTCTCAGCTCGCCGTTTCTCGCGACGGAGATCGTCCCCCTCTCCTCCGATACCACCAGACACAGTGCGTCATTCACCTCCGAAAGCCCCAGGGCAGCGGCATGACGCGTGCCCCTGTTCACGAGCGCGGTGAAGTTTTTCGAAAGAGGCAGGTGGCACGAGAATTTAACGACCATGCCTTTATCCACGATTATCGCCCCGTCGTGCCCGATAGAGTGCGGGTCGAGAAGGCTCTTTAAAAGCGGCTCGCTCAGCTTCCCGCCGAGCGCGGTCCCGCCTTCGACCGCACTCTCGACCGACGTTTTGGCCGGGAGGATCACCAGCGCGCCTATCCTTTCTTTCGAAAGGTCGGTGAGTGTTCTTACGAGTATGTCTATCTCTTCGCGGACAGACCCCTTGTATCGTTCGATTGCAAGCTGCGGGCTCAGGCTCCATAGGGCTATCTGCTCCAGGAACTGCCGTATCTCTTCCTGGAATATGATTATGAGCGCTATGAATATGACGGCGAAAAAGGTCTGGAGGACGGACGTCGTGAGAACTAGGTTGAACTGGCGCGCGAGGAGGTACACGACGCTCATGATGATTATGCCCGTCAGGACAAACCTCGCCTTGGTCTTGTTAAAAAGCGCGAGTATGGCGTATATGAAGAGCGACATAAACGCTATGTCGAACAGCCCCGGTACGCCGATCTCTTTTAAGATGTCGCTAATGAACTGCGTGGGATTCAACTCTTTAGACCCTTCGGGTTATTATAGCAGATGGCCGGTCCGTTTACAGTAATTTATACGATTCCCATATATGTCCGGCCTTATTGAGACCCATCTATATAACAAAGCGCCCCACGTAATCATCCGACCAGAATGAGCCTTAGGTCCATCACGTTGGTATTGGTGGGCCCGGTTATGATGAGGTCCCCGAGGGGCGAGAAGAAATTGTACGAATCATTTTTTGAAAGGCTGGCCTTGGGGTTGAGCCCGAGCGCCTCCGCCCTCTTTACAGTGCTCCCGTCCGCTATCGCGCCGGCGGCGTCCGTGGGCCCGTCGGTGCCGTCGGTGCCCCCGCTCAGAATGACAGCGTTATCGAGCCCGTCTATCTCTATCGCCGCCGCGAGGGCGAATTCCTGGTTTCTCCCTCCGAGTCCCGGCCCGTCTATGGTGACGGTCGTCTCTCCCCCCGACACTATGCACGCGGGCGGCCCGAGCGGATTCCCCGAGCGCAGGATCTCTCTCGCTATGGCGCCGTGAACCTTAGCGACCTCCTCCGTCTCGCCGTGTATATAGGTCGATAATAGAATGCTCTTGTACCCGAGCTCGGCCGCTTTCTCCTTCGCCGCCAACGCGGATAGAATGTTGCTCCCGACGATTACGTTCTGCGTTTTGAGGAACGCCAGGTCGCCGGGCTTCGGAGTCTCCTCCGCCTCGCCTTTTATTCCCTTATCTATGTACGCTTCGACGGAGGCGGGAATCTTCCCGCGAAGCGCATACTTGTCTATTGCCTCCCTGCATCCTTCGAACGTAACGCTGTCGGGGACAGTCGGCCCCGAGGCTATAGTGTCCAGGTCGTCCCCTATAACGTCCGAGAGTATCAGCGAGACGAGTGTAGACGGATACGCGAGCCGGGCGAGCCGGCCGCCTTTTACCGCGGAGACGTGTTTTCTGAGGGCGTTTATCTCGTGAATCGTCGCCCCGCATTCGAGAAGGGCCCTGGTCAGCCCCTGCTTGTCGGCGAGCGTGAGCCCCTCGGCGGGCATCGGAAGGAGGGCCGAGCCCCCGCCGGATATGAGACATATGACGAGATCGCGCTCTCCGGCGCCCTTAAGGAGATCGATAATCTCTCTCGTCCCGCTAAGCCCCGCGTCGTCCGGGAGAGGATGCCCGGCCTCGTTGATCCTGATTTTGCGGAGGGGCGCAACGTGGCCGTACTTCACGTTTACTATGCCACGCACGAGCCTCTCGCCGAGCACGTCCTCGACGGCCGACGCCATCGACGCCGCGGCCTTGCCCATGCCTATGGCGTATACGTCGTCGAACGAAGAGAGGTCGTACTTCACTCCAGCGACGTCCAGCACGTCGCCCGTCCGGCCGAGGTGGTTTAGAACGGCGGTCACAGGGTCGGCGGCCTTGACGCCGGCCTCGAATATAGAAATCGCATCTTTTCTGAGCTTGCCCGGGTTCACCGGTCCAAGTATAACGACCTGAGGCGGGGCGAACAAGCATATTTCGATCCGGAAGTCCCGGTTACAGGTCACTGAACCGGGGGAGTTTCCTCAGTGCGTCGAGTATCTCGCCCTCAAGCGTATTCCGGTTGATGAGGTTCATTTTGAAGAGCTCCGCATCCTCCCGTGCCTTCACCTTTCCCTTGATGCCTCCGTCCGTATGGGCGATGGTCGCTATAACCGGATTCACCCCGTCGAGTATCTCCTGCACCTTTTTAACGAATTTCGGAGACAGGCATTCCATCTTTCCTATCTCGTCGATGATGACCGGGCTTTCGGGCGAGGCCGTTATGTGAAGAGCGTCGAGAAAGTCCTCGAAGGCGTCCACGTCCACCCTGTACCTTCCGATTTTGTGCGGGCTGTCGTTAATTACGTGGGCGAGGATTATACTCTCACCGCCGAGGCCCCGGAGATGAAACCCCTTCCTCTCCCCGTCCTGGAGTATCTCCTCCGTGTAAAACCCCTGGGGATTATACGGCGACAGCCTCACGGCGAGCTTTTTGACGAGCGTCGTTTTCCCGATCCCGGGAAGGCCCGATATGAGAAAGTTCTTCTTCGCTTTTCCCATTCGCGGTTTTCGGCGTGCGCGGTGTTTTCGGGGGAGTGGTGAAGTTGCGGGGGGCGGGGGTTGGTAAATGACGCCCGCTTCGGAAGCGGCGTCTCAGGAGCTCAGTCTCTCGCAGGATTCCCTTATTATTTCCACCGCTTTACTGGCCTCCTCAAGGGTGTTCTCAACCGAAAAGCTGAATCTCACGCTCGAATAGGCCTCTTCTTCGGTGAGCCCCATCGCAGAGAGGATGTGGGACGGTGCGACTTCGAAGTTCGTGCAGGCCGAGCTTTGGGAGCACCTTAGCCCCGCGGCGTCGAGCTCGGCTATGAGCCTCCTGCCGTCGATTCCTTTAAAAAGTATGTTGGTGGTATTTGATATGCGGCTGTGCGTGTCGCCGTTGACGCTGGTGCCCGGGATGAAATCGAGTATACGGGCCTCGAAACCGTCCCTGAGCTCCCTCATGTACGCGATGTCCCGTTCGAGGTTCGCCTTTCTTATTTCGGCGGCCTTCCCGAACCCCGCTATGCCGGGGAGGTTCTCCGTTCCGGGCCGAAAGCCCTCCTCCTGGAAGCCGCCGAAGAATATAGGCGCAAGCATGAACCTGTCGCGCGAGTATATCGCGGCCGCGCCCTGGGGGCCGTGGAATTTATGCCCCGTGAACGAGAGAAAGTCTATGGGCATGTCCCTCACGGTCATGTCTATCTTGCCGACGGCCTGCGCCGCGTCCGTATGGAACGGGACTCCATACCTCCGGCACATCTCGCCGATTTCCTCGACAGGCTGTATGACGCCGGTCTCGTTACTCACCCACTGGACGGAAACGAGGGTTGTGTCGTCGTTTATATTCTTTTCGAGTGAGGCGAGGTCCACTATTCCTTTACCGTCGACCTTTACGAACCTTATCTCGACGTCGTTTATGCAGAGGTAGCTGCACATCTTTCGTATCGACGAGTGCTCGATAGTCGTGGTCACGACCCTGCATTTTTTCCCCTTGTTCCGGGTGCAGGAATAAAACGCCATGTTGTTCGATTCCGTCCCCGAGCTGAGGAACGTCACGTTCGAAGGCGGGGCGCCTATCAGGCGGGCGACCCTCCCCCGAGCGGCGGCGAGGTGAGTCCTCGCCCTTTCGCCGGCACCGTGGGCGCTCGAAGGGTTTCCGAATTCCTCACCGAGCATCCTGCATACCTCGTCCCTGACCTCCGGAAGAGGCTTCGTCGTGGCGTTGTTATCGAGATATATCTCCCTTTCCTGCATAACAGGCAGCCTTTTAATTATTATACATTATTTCCCGTATACGTTTCCCGGCGGGGAAGGGAGGCCGGCGGGGGACGTACCCGGGCAAGATCCAGGGGGCGAGACGCCTATACGGTCTGATTTCCGGTTTCGTACTCTTCGGGCGTCATGATGGTTATGCAGGGTCTCTTGTCCGAGCTTTCGACCGGGCCGAGAAGCGACATTAGCTGTACGCTCTTTTCCTCCCCGCCCTTATTGAAAGGAATGGGGAAGTATATGATGTTGGACTTGCTCGTCTGCCTGTGAACCCTTATAAAATAGAGCAGCTTGTCGAGAAGCCCCTTAAGCCTTACCTTCTGGTCCTCGCCTTTCTTCATGCTGTCCTCGTCCGGGACTATCCAGTTGTCCCAGACCTCAGAGGTGATGAATACAGGTATCATGAGGCCGGACTCCTTCGCGGCTTCGGATATGTCTCTTTGTTTGCCCTCGTCGAGGGCCTCCTTCCTTGTCTTTTTCGGGCTGCTCATATGTAGGTATATCTCCTTTTCACCGGCTCTCGGGCACGAGGGCGATTATGCGGAGCGGGCCGCCGCTGCCGTCCTTTATCTTCATGGGCAGCGCGAAGACGAGAGCGCCTTTTGCGGGCAGCTCGTCCAGGTTCGCCACGTTCTCGAAAGCCGGCACGTTATTCTTTGATAGTATACGGTGCGTCTCGAAGAGCTTCGATTGTCCGTAATCGATGCTCGCCGTATCTATGCCCACGGCGTTTATCTTCCGGTTATCGACGAGCCATTTCGCCGCCTCGGGCCCAAGCCCCGGGAAGTGAAGATCCTTTACCGCCTCGGGGCCTTTCTCGTCCGTGCCCATATATTTCGCCCTGTCCGGCCAGTACCTGCCGTACCCTGTATTGAGAAGGACGATAGTGCCTTCCGGTATGACTCCGTTAACCTTTTCCCAGCCGGTAATGTCCTCGACGCTCACGAGATAATCGGGGTTTTTCGTTGCCCGCGCCGACACGTCGATTACCACGGCCGGCCCCGTGAGCCTTTCGAGCGGTATCTCGTCCACCGTCTCCATGCCCTCGGCGAAATGGACCGGGGCGTCTATGTGCGTTCCACCGTGCTCTTCGGCGCTGTATTTCTTGGCTTCGTAGAAATAACCCTTATCCGTCATGCCCTCGAAGACTGTTTCGAGCTTAAACCCCTCGCCCGTCGGCCAGTATATGGTTTCGGACGAGAAGTCGTGCGTGAGATCGACCCACTTGCCCGCGGGCATTTCGGCGGCGTGCAGCCCGACGCTAAAACCGTGGACCAGCAGTAAAACCGCCAACGCCTTCAATACCAGGCGACCGAAGCGACCGCCGGATGTTACGGATTCTTTATACGTTTTCATTCTCCACCTCGCTTATACGAGCTTATGAATTACTGCTGCTTCGGCGCGCCCGGGATATCCGCGTCCAGAAAATTCTCCGTTTTCGGGAGCGATATCTGAAGGTCGTCGTTGTAATCGATTTCGATTTTAACCTTCCCCGCCCTGCAGTCGAGGACGTGCCCGCCGGCCTTCTTGTCCGCCGTCAGAAAATGAAAGTGAAAGCCCGCCGCGTTTACACCCGACAGGTATTCGGGGAACCAGTAGCCCGCTATAGTTCCCTCGGCATTTTCGAGCTCGAACACGGACTCCTTTTTCACGACCTCGGCCAGGGGCGGGTAAGGCTCGGACTGTTTCGGCACGCTCCTCGTTTTTATGGACTCGAACCTGCCGTCGATTTTTATAGCGTAGAAGATATTGTCCGAGGGCAGGAGCTCCAGGATATATTTTTCGAGCTCGCCGCACCCCAGCGGCCCGTCGATTGAAACCGTCCTGTCCGGCTCGAAGAACGTAACGACGGCGAAGGGCGTGACTGCGCCGTCCGGTACTTCGTGGGCCTTGCCGTCGGACGTAACCTGGTAGAACTTCCCCCCGAATCCGACCATCTCGCCGTCAAGGCCGTTCAGCGTGCCGAGCCCGAAGTCGCCCTGACTTTTCAGCTCGGCGAATGTCGTGTTCCCTTCGTACACCCCTTCCATGAGAGCGCTCAGAGTCGATGTCTGGAATACCGTCTCGGCTTTATCCCGGGCGTGAAGGGAAGCGCCGGGAAGCAAGCACAGCACAGCCAGAATGAATGCGTTAATGAGTTTCATCGATTTTTGCCTTCCATCGATTCCAGCAGTTTCGCGTATTCCTTTTCGGTGACGATGTCCCGGGTCGATTCGACGCGGTCGAGAAACAGTATGCCGTCCAGGTGGTCGAGCTCGTGCTGGAACACCCTGGCGACAAAGTCACTGAATTCCTTTTCCTCGTTTTTTCCGTCCCTCGTCGTGTATCTGGCGCGGACGGTCTTCGCGCGCGGGACGAGCCCCCTTATCCCCGGGATGCTGAGGCAGCCCTCCCAGCCCTTGACCGTCTCTTCCGACTTCGAGATGATCTCGGGGTTTATTATCGCCGTCGGCTCGAGCCCGGGCGCGTCGGGATACCTGACGCTGGGATGGGACGATATAATAAATACCCTCCCGGTATTTCCGACCTGCGGCGCGGCGATGCCGACGCCGTTTGCGTGATACGCCGTTTCGATGAGGTCGTCTATGAGAGCCTGCACGGCGGGGTCGGTAACGTCCTCGACCTCGCGCGCCCTTTCCCGGAGGACGGGATTCCCGAGCTCCGTAATTTCGAGCACCTTTCCTCTTTTCTCGTTTTCCATATGAATCTCTTTCCCGCCCTTTAAAAGGATTCTTAATTTTACCAAATATCCCCCGGAAATTATAATTAGCCAAGAGAGGAGATATTCCGTGAAATATATCCGAAGGAGAATCGTCATTGGGTGGAATAAGACTTATAGAGAATCTCGCGCGGTATGAAGAGCGGACGGCTATTGTAGACGCGGACGGCGAGTATACGTACGGGAGGCTGCTCTCGGCTTCGACGGCGGTGGCGTCGCGCCTACTCGAAGCCGGGGGCGCAGACGACCTCGGCGAAAAACGAGTCGCCTTTATCGTAAGTCCGGGGTTCGATTATCCGGCGATTCTCCTCGGGATATGGAGGGCCGGCGGCATAGCCGTGCCCCTCTGCGTGTCTCATCCGGACCCCGAGCTCGAATACGTGATAAAGGACAGCGGGGCAGGGTTCGTAATCGCCGGCAAGGAATTCGCCGGCAGGCTCGAAAGGATTTCCGCGGCGCTGGGTGCGGACTTTTTACTTTCCGGGGATGTCATCAAAAGTAACGCCGGGCCTCTGCCGGTGCTCGACGAAAGCCGCCGTGCGATGATCATATACACGAGCGGGACGACGAGCAGGCCCAAGGGAGTCGTCACGACGCATGCGAATATAAGGCACCAGATCACATCCCTCGTCGGCGCGTGGGGCTGGACGAAGGACGACTCCATACTCAACCCTCTACCGCTTCACCACCTCCACGGGATACTGAACGTCCTTCTCTGCGCCCTCTGGTCCGGGGCGAAGTGCGAGCTTCTCGCGAAGTTCGACGCCGCGGCAGTGTGGGAGAAATTCACGAGGAACGGTTACACAGTGTTCATGGCCGTGCCGACGATATACACGAGGCTCATCCGCGCGCGGGACGAAGCGCCGCCCGGCGAAAGGAAGGAGATGTCCGAAGCCGCACGGAGAATGAGGCTCATGGTGTCGGGCTCCGCAGCCCTTCCCGTGGGGACGCTCCACAAATGGGAGGAGATAACGGGACACGTCCTCCTCGAAAGGTACGGGATGACCGAAATAGGCATGGCGCTCTCGAACCCGCTAGCTGGCAAACGGATGCCCGGAAAGGTCGGAGCACCGCTTCCAGGGGTCGAGGTCGCACTAATCGACGAAGAGGGCGGAATCCTCTCGGGGCCGGCGGAGGGGGAAATCATAGTAAGGGGCCCGAATGTTTTTCTCGAATACTGGCAGAGACCGGGCGAGACCTCCGGGTCCTTTATCCAGGACGGATGGTTCAGGACCGGGGATGCAGCCGAGCGGGACCGGGAAGGGATTTACAGGATACTCGGACGAAAGTCCGTCGATATAATAAAGAGCGGCGGATACAAAATATCGGCGCTCGAAATCGAAGAGGTGCTGAGGAAGCATCCATCCATCGCTGACTGCGCCGTCGTCGGCGTCCCGGACGAGGAGTGGGGCGAGCGGGTCTCTGCGGCGCTCGTGCCCTCGGGCGGGGACGAACCGGCTGGCGATACGCTAAGGGAATGGTGCAGGGAGAGGCTCGCGCCCTATAAAGTCCCGACGCGCTTTCTCACGGTGAAGGAGCTCCCGCGAAACCAGATGGGCAAGGTCGTAAAGCCCGACGTCTGCGCCCTGTTTACCGGGGAAATGAAAACCCGCGCTGAATCCGGCGGAGCTAAACAATGAGCACGGTCGTATCCGTCATGGACGAGGACTCATGGGACGCCCGGACCGACAACATAGCCGCAGTCGAACCTTCGGGGTGAGAGAGCATATCGATACAGAAGGATCGTTCTCGGAAGACGGGGACTACGTCGAGACGGCAGGCAAACCGGCTCACTGGAGCGTCGAGTCGTCCGGGCCGCCGCTCGCCGAGGCGGAGGCAGTAATTCTTATATCGTCCCACTTCTGCACAAATGCTTTTAATGACGAGGCGGCCTCGTCGAACCTGCCTTCCCTCAGCAGCCCTATAAACGCCCACGCCTCATCGACCGAACGCTCCCTTTCGAGCGAGTACGGGTTTATCACGGCGCAGAGGTCGCCGTAGTTAAGGACGATGAATCCCGTGGCGTCGTATCCGGAAAGCCAGCTTCTAAGGTCGCGAAGGCTCGCGAGCAGCGTCTTCATGTCGAACCCGTACTCCTTCCCTAGCGTAGCGCCGCCGTTTTCGATAGATTTCGTTATCACCTCGGCGGCATCGTCCAGCCGCTCCATGGACACGCCTATCCGCGCATTGTAATAAAGCGCGTTGAACCCCCAGTGCGTGTAAAGGGTTTCCCTGTCTTCGGCGCCGAACAGGATAAACCATTCGAGCGGAATGAAATTCTCCGAGAAGAAAAGATTCGATTTCGAGCGGAATGGGGCGACGTAATACTTGCCCTCGTCGTCCCTGGTGAAAAAACAATGCTCAAGCTCGTTCTTGTCTATGCCGAGATGTGCCGCTATGGCCTGGACGAAGGATTCGTATTCGTTCCCGAACCACACGCCGAATGGCGACGTGGGGCCTCCCCAGTACTTTTCGTAAAATTCCGCGTACTCCTTCCAGTAATAAGCCTTGTCCGTCATATCGACGGGTTCGTAGACGACCAGCGTGCTCTGGGCCATATGAAAGTAATAAACCATCCGGGATTTAAAATCAATCCGGATCCTGCGCCGAATGCCACAGGCGGACATGGCCCGGCGGGGCGCGTTCACGGTACCGGTCACGTGCCCGTGATTTCGCATAATTCAGTTACCTGAAATGCCGGATCATCCCCTGAATACAGGAGAAATATGGATTGACAAAGGCTCTCTAACCTGCGTAATATCTTGTCATGGCTGATGTATCCATGGACGACATTATAAAGGAAGCGCGGAAAAGAAAGATAGATCTCGGAAGCGACCCGGAAAAGACAATAAAAGTCTGCTCCAGGCTCGGGCTCATCCCCAAACCGAGAAGAAAGAGAGTCACATCGGGCGGCGCGTCGAAGACTATCCTGCTGTTTCCCGAAAAAACCATCGAAAAGCTCGCGCACATAAAGGCGCTCAAGTCCGAAGGGCTCAGCCCCGAGGAGATAAGGGACAGCTTCGCTCTGGAGTACGTCCAGGGCGCCCTGAAAGACCTTCTCAACAACGCCGACGACGACAAGGTCAAGGAGCTCGCGAACATCATCAGCAGGGAGAAGGAGCTCGAATCGATAGTTGAGGCCCCGCTCGTTTATCTCATCGAAGGAATGTCGCCGGACGAGGCCAAGAAGCTCCTGACCCTCTTCTGCGGGGTCGGTTTTTACGCCCTCATCGAGGCCCAGAAGCTCCTCGAGGAATTCAAGTTCAACGACGCGAGGCGTGCGCTTTTCAGGGCGATATTCTACAATTCGATTGCGGTTCTGAGGCTTGCCAGGACGACAGGCGACACCAAGCTCGAAGCCACTGCGTTCGAGTTCTACGAAAAGACCGTGATAGAGCCCATAGGGAAGGCGAGCGAGCGCGTCAGAAAGGAATTCATAAACTCGTTCGAGAAGTATCTCAAGGACAAGGGCCTTACGAACTGACCCGATAGCTAGGCCGTACCGTCCCCGAGCTTCCCGCTTATGTGCCGTGACATCTCGCCCACCGATTCGAAAAACTCGGGCGTGATTTCCCCCTCGTCGAGCCTCACGCGGAACTCCTGCTCGAGCGCGACCAGGAGCTCAAGGCGCGCGACCGAATCTATACCCACACCGAGCTCTATAAGCGGAAAATCGTCGTCTATATTTTCCGTGATCACCCCTTGCGGCAGGCTCGCTTCGAGCACCTTTCTCACCCTTCCGGAAACGTCATTCATGCGCTTCACCTTTTAAAGCTACTTTAGCTGTTCCTTCAGAACCTTTCCCGCGGGGCTCCTCGGGAGGGCATCCCTGAATTCTATATTGAGAGGAATCTTGTAATCCGCGAGCCTCCCCCTGCAGTGTGCGGCCACCTCGCCCGCCGTAACGGGCCTATCTGAAACGAGGACGGCCTTCACGTGCTCCTTTCCGCTTTTGTCCTCGACCCCGAGAACGGCCGCCTCGGTAATCCCCGGCATACCCAAAAGAACGTTCTCGACCTCGGCCGGGTCCACCTTGTACCCGCCGGCGTTTATGAAAAATTTTCTGCGCCCGGTTATATAAATGTATCCCTCGGCGTCTATCCTTCCGAGGTCCCCGGTGAAATAGTACCCGTTCCTGAAAACCTTCTCCGTCTCCCCGGGAAGACCGTCGTAGCCCCGCGTCATGGAAGGGCTCCTTACGGCGAGCTCCCCCTCGTCGCCGGTTTCGAGCTCCTCCCCGCCGTCACCGAAGACCTTTACAGTCACCCGGTTCACGGGCTTTCCGACGGACGCCGCCCTCTTCTCTATGTCTTCGGCGAGGTTTATGGATATGACACCCGTCTCCGTCGAGCCGTAGAGCTGGCGGGGATATATTGCAAATCTCTCGTGGAATTTTTTGAACGTCTCGTGCCTTAACGGAGCGCCCGCCGAGATTACGAGCCTGAGAGAGGAGAGGTCCTTCTCCTCGGGCGTGAACGTTCCGGCCAACGCGTCCAGCATAACGGGGACGGCGGGGAAAATCGTCACGGCCTCGCTTTCCAGCACGTCGAGGGCCCCGTTCCTGTTGAACTGCTCCAGCATTATCGAGGCCGCGCCGCCCCGGACGGAGCTTATGAAATTCCCGAACGCATACGTGTGCGAAAGGGGGACGACGAAAAGCACCCTGTCCTTATCCCCGAAACCGGCGGTGTCGGAATGGTTTTGGGCGAGGGCCGCGAGATTCCGGTGCGTCCGCGCCACCCTCTTGGGCTTTCCCGTCGAGCCCGTGGAGTAGAGGTATATAGCATCGGCATCGGGTTCGACCTCGGCCGGCGCGCGGCGCCCCGCTTCGGCCGCTCCGGAAACCCAGTCCGCCCCCTCACCGCGAATAACCGAAACGCCGGCCCCCGGTTCCGAAACGGCCCTTCCGGCAGTCTCTCTTAAGGCGGCGTCCGTTAAAAGCACCAGCGCCCCCGAATCCGTCACGTAAAACCTTATCTCGTCTTCCTTGCAGAGACTGTTTATGGGCACAGACACGGCGCCCAGCGAGGCCGAGGCGTAAAAGGCGACGGCGAATTCGATTGAGTTAGGAAGGAGTATCGCTACCTTGTCCCCCATTCCTACCCCGTGCTCGGCCAGGAACGAGGCCAGGGACTTCACGGACCCGCCGAATTCGGCGTAGGTAAGCGTCCTCTCGCCGTCTATGATCGCGGGCCGTTCGCCGAACCTGTCCACGCTATCGAGAAATATGTCGTTCATAGTCCTCATGATCCGCCCCGCCTATGGAAACATCCCCTGAAAACCCAGGGCTTCCGTTTCGGGGAATCCGAGCATCAGGTTCATATTCTGCACCGCCTGGCCGGACGCCCCCTTTACGAGATTGTCGAGAGACACGACCGTTAACGCAACGTCCCCATTTATCGTAGCCCCTATACTGCACGAGTTGCTATACCTGGTGTCCTTGATGTCGGGGAGCTTCCCTTCGGGGCATATGCGGACGAAGGGCTCGTCCCTGTAGAAGTCCCCGAATGCTTTCAGGACACTCGCCGTATCGGCTTCTGATTTCAGCCTCGTGTATATAGTCGTCAATATGCCCCGGTTTACGGGGATATTGTGCGGGACGAAAGTAACGCCGGCTTTCCTTCCTGTAACGGAAGAGAGCACATCCTCCATCTCGGGCCCCTGGTGCGAGGCGGCGCCGGGGTTAAGCCGCGCGTTTTCGTTCGATTCGGGAAAGTGATGGTCGAGCGAAGGCGCCCTGCCCGCCCCGGACTCGCCCGATTTTGCGTCCGCTATTATGGAGGTTTCGTCTACTAGGCCTTCCCCGAGAAGGGGCATTACCCCTAGCACGACGCCCGTCGCGTAGCACCCGGGATTCGCCACGAGACGCGCGCCGCGAATATCGTCCCTGAATATTTCGGGGATGCCGTAAACGGCATCGTCAATATGCTGCGGCAGCCTGTGCTTCGCCTTGTAAAGGCGCTCGTAAAGGGCGGCGTCCTTGAACCTGAAGTCGGCGCTGAAATCTATCACCCGGGCCCCTTCGTCGAGGAGCCTCCCTGTAAAATGCATCGCTGTCCCGTGCGGGAGGCATGAGAAAACGAGATCCACTTCGGGCAGGGTCTTAAACGAAGCGACGCTCCGGCATTCGAGCTCGCAAAACCCCCTCAGCCCGGGAAAGACGTCGCTGATTTTCCGGCCCGCGAACTTTTCGGAAGTCAGCCACTCGACCGACACCCCGGGATGTCCGAGGAGGATCCTCAGGAGCTCCGCCCCGGTATAGCCTGTCGCACCGAGAATGCCGACGCTTTTTTTAGTCAACACGCCACCCCTCGCGAGGAGATATCCCCCGACGGCGAGTTACAAGCCGTCTGTCCTACATCCTATACTATAGTTAATAGACCCTCGCCGAAAAATCAAACCGTGTGGAAAGTAAAGAGCGCGGCCGGTTTCGGCCGCTGCGAAAGGGATAGACGATTGCCAAGCTATGGTAGTCGATAAGCCGGGCCTTTTGTCGTTATTTTTTCGACAGGATTTCGACAAACCCTATATAAAAATCAGGCGTTTCCGGTTAATATTGAAATAATGTGCCGACACTGAAGGGAAGGGTGCGGCACCCTAAAAATGGAGGATAGGATAATGACGAAATTTCTGAATAAACATTCATTCCTGTTAATTCTGCTTTTAATGACATCGTTCGTATCATATGGATTCTGGGGATGCGGCGGCGACGGGGGCGGCGGCGGCAAGAAAACCAGGATAAACGGGACGGTGCTTCAGGTCGTAGACGGCCCGGTATCGGACATAAGGGTGAGCATCTTCGAAAACAACAGGAGAAAAAAGTCCACGCGGACGAACCAGTTCGGGGAGTTCAACCTCAAGTTCCAGTCCGACTTCAACACAGTCAGAATCGAGTTCGAAGGCCCGGATTACACGCTTTCGAGAATCATATCGATCACTCGCGACAGCGACGTCGAGTTCGACGTTATACTGCAGACGTCTCCCGGCGCGATACTCGTCGAGAACTGGGTAGTATTCCAGAACCGTATACGCGCCAGTAGCTTCGACGAAATACTATTCGATTCCCTCGAAGCCGACTTTAACATTGATGGAAACGGGAACAACTGCATAAACGTCAAGGGCGACGCCAGGGTTGAGATCGCTGCCCGCAACATCACGCTCATCGACTGCAAGGAAGGCATTCACGCCGAGAACTTCGGCCTGGTCCTTCTCGAAGCCGACGAGGACATCAGCATAAGCGCTAACAGGGACGGAATAAGGACGAACAACAACACGTTCGTAAGGCTGGCCCGCACGGTAACGCCGGTGGACAACAACATATTCATTGCGTCGCTCAGGGAAAACGGGATAAGGACAGCCGGGTCCTCCGCGGTCGAGATCGACCCGCAGAATCAATGCACCATAAGCGGCGGGAACGGGAAATCGGCCGTCGTTCAGAGCGGAACGTCCAGCGTAAACCCGAGCACCTGTACGCTCATAGACGGATAAAGGATTTTACACACAAGTGCGCACGAACCGGCAAGGGCTAATGGGCTTCGGCCCAGTTCTTGCCGGTCCCCATTTCAACGATAACGGGGACCTTAAGCTCCCACGCCCCTTCCATTTCCAGTTTTACCATTTTAGAAAGAGCCTCGATCTCGTTCTCCGGGACGTCGAAGAGAAGCTCGTCGTGCACCTGGAGTATCATGCGCGACTTGAATCCCCGGGCGAGCTCGTCGTGGATCCTTATCATGGCGATGTTTATGATGTCGGCGGCGGAGCCCTGAATAGGGGTGTTCATGGCCGCGCGCTCGCCGAAGCCTTTCCTGTTCCTGTCCCCCGACGTTAGCTCGGGGATAGGCCGCCGCCTTCCGAGTATCGTCTCCGCATAGCCCTTCCGGGCGGCGTCCGCTATGGTCTTGTCTATGTATTCCCTCACCTTTCCATAGCGCTTGAAATACTCGTCGATATAGCTCTTGGCTATAGATACCGACGTCCCCAGCTGCTTTGCGAGGCCGAACGCGCTTATGCCGTATATGATGCCGAAATTAATGCTCTTGGCGAGCCTTCTCATATCGGGCGTTACGAGGTCCTCGGTAACCCCGAATATCTCGGCGGCCGTCCTGCTGTGAATGTCGCTCCCGGTGCGGAACGCCTCTATAAGGCTCTCGTCGTCCGAAAAGTGCGCCAGAAGCCTTAGCTCTATCTGCGAATAGTCCGCCGACAGAAGGACGTTCCCTGCATCCGGAACGAACGCCTCCCTGATGCGTCTTCCCTGCGCCGTTTTAATCGGTATATTCTGAAGATTGGGCTCGCTCGAGCTGAGCCGTCCGGTCGAAGAGCCGACCCTGCTGAAGGATGTGTGGAGCCTACCGGTGGCCGGGTTAATCAGCCTGGGGAGAGCATCGAGATAAGTGGACTTCAGCTTCGAAAGCGTCCTGTGCTCGAGCACCTTTTCGGGGACGGGATGGAACTTGCTGAGGTCCGTCAGCACCTCGACGTCGGTCGAGGCCTCGCCGGTCTTCGTGGTCTTCCTGCTCGGAAGCTCGAGCGTAGTGAACAGGACCTCCCTCAGCTGAATCGGGGAGTTGAGGTTGAACTCGTATCCGACTGCCGCGTATATTTCCTTTTCGAGCTCCTTGAGGCCGGCCTCGAACTCCCTCGAAAGCTCTTTCAGCTTGAGAGGATCGACCCTGACGCCGTTCATCTCTATACGCGCGAGCACCTCTATGAATTTAAGCTCCGTCTCTCTGTAAACATCGAGGAGCCCGGATTTTTCGAGCTCGGGCTCGAGCTTTTTGTAAAGCAGCATGGCGACGTCCGAATCCTCACACGAGTACACCTTGGCCTTCTCGATCTCTACCTCGTCGAATGGGATCCTGGCCTTTCCCGAGCCCGTAACATCCTTGTACGATATCATCAGGTGGCCGAGGAAGACCCTCGAAAGCTCGTCGAGGCTATAGCTAAGCCGGGAGGAATCCAGCATGTGCGCGGCGATCATCGTATCGAAAAATATGCCCTTGAGCGTAATTCCTTTCCTTTCGAGGACGACGATCTCGTACTTGAGATTCTGGCCGATTTTGCGGATGTGCGGGTCCTCGAAGACGGGCTTCAGGTTCGAGAGCACGTGGGAAAGCGGCAGCTGCCTGGCCGCCGCGTCGGCGAGCGCCCTGTGGGCAACGGGTACGTAGTACGATTCCTGCGGCGCTGGAGAGAGCGAGATTCCCACTATTTCTGCAAGCATCGGGTCTTGCGACGTCGTTTCGAGGTCGAGCGACACCTCGCCCGTTTCCCCTATCCTTTTTATTACGTTTTCGAGCTCCTCTTCATTGAGCGCCACTTTATAGCAGTCGTAGGAAACGACCCCTGCCGTCTCATCATTCGCCTTATCGGCCGGATGCGTCTCTTCCAGCTCGCCCAGCTCGCGCATGAGGTTCTTGAATTCGAGCTCGCGGAACAGGCTCCCGAGCTTCTCCTTGTCGAAGCCTTCGTACCTGAACATGGCCACGTTAACGTCCATTTCCATGTCGGTCTTGATAGTCGCCAGCTCCCGGCTCATGAGGGCGTCCTCTTTTTTCTCACGTATGAGCTTAGCCCATCTCTCGGGCAGCCCCGCGGGTATGGCGAGGAGCGCCTCCAGCGAGCCGTAAGTCTTTATCAGGCTGATAGCAGTCTTCTCGCCTATGCCCTTTATACCGGGGATGTTATCTATGGCGTCCCCCATGAGGGCGAAGATATCCAGGACTTTCCCGGGCGGGACGCCGTACTTCTCGACGACGTCGGCGATGCCGGTGGTTTTATTCTTCATCGTGTCGAGGAGCGTGATCCTCTCCGAGACCAGCTGGCTGAAATCCTTGTCTCCCGTGACTATGACGATGTCGTAGCCCTCTCCCTCCATCCTCCTGGCGATGGTCCCTATAATGTCGTCGGCCTCGTAGCCTTCTATCATGAACTGCGGCATTTTAAAAGCATCCACGACGTCGAATATCTTCTGAAACTGGGGCACGAGATCGTCGGGCGGGGCGGACCTGTTGGCCTTGTACAGGCTGTACATCTCGTTTCTGAAGGTGTCGCCCTTGGCGTCGAATACCATTCCGAGTAGCGCGGGGTTGTAGTCCTTTATGAATTTGAAAAGCATCGAGCTGAACCCGTATACGGCGTTTGTCGGGAAGCCCGAAGAGGTGCTGAGATACCGTATTGCATAGTACGCCCTGAATATGTACGAGCTGCCGTCGATGAGGTATAAAACCGGTTTTTCCATAACGGTAAAGTTTAGGAGTTTATTGAGAGGGTGTCAAAGACAGGAAAGTGCAGGCTATGGGAGACGAATAGCCGCGGAAATACATTTAAAAGGATGATCGCTTCCCCTTTATATTTTCCCTCGAATATAATAATATGGATAATCGATCGTATTACGGAGAGGAGAGGAGGAAAAAATGAAATCGATTCTGATTCAGTGGATCATAAGCGCGGCGAGCCTTCTGATTGTCGCCCATATACTTCCGGGTTTTCAAGTGGAAAGCATAGGGACCGCCCTCTTCGCGGCAATCATAATAGGCCTTATAAACGCGACTATCGGCCTTTTCCTCAAGATCATCACCTTCCCCATATCGATACTCACGTTCGGTATATTTCTGCTCGTGATAAACGGGCTCATGCTGATGCTGGCGAGCTCTCTCGTGTCGGGATTCCACGTCGCCGGTTTCTGGACGGCATTCTTCGCGGCCCTCATCCTCGCCATCGTAAGCACGATCCTGAGGTCGCTCCTCGGGGTGAAATAAACGCCTAGAGAAAAGGCTGCACTATGACTTTTATGGAATCGCGGGCTTCTTCGACCATTTTGAAGCCGCGCCCCGTTTCGGCCAGAGGAATCCTGTGCGTCACCATGTCCCCAACGTTCACCCTCCGCGCCCCTATGAGCTCGAGAGCCAGCGCCAAATCCCCCGGGGCCGCCGCGTAGGAGCTTACGGTCTTTATTCCCGACCACCAGTAATCGTTGAAGGGAACGGACATTTTAGCGTCGGACCCCGAAGGGGCGAAAAAGAGAATCGTCCCGCCGCTGTCCGTAAGCTTAAAGGCGCTTTGTATGGCCGAAACGGCCCCCGTGCAGACTATGACCATGTCGGGGAGCCTGCCCTCGTTTGCTTCCCTCACCTTCGAAGCCACGTCGTCCCTTGCATCGATTGCGGAGTCGGCGCCGAAATACAGCGCCGCCCGGAGCCTGTAATCGTTCACGTCCGTAGCCATGATTCGGCCCGCGCCCTGGGCGCGTGCGAGCTGTATCTGGAGGAGGCCGGTGATGCCGCTCCCCATTACGAGCACGCTGTCGGTCATGCCGAATCCCGCGAGACGCTGCCCCCTTACGACGCATCCGAGGGGCTCGATGAAAGACGCCTCGTCATAAGTGACACCGTCCGGGAGCTTGAGCACTCCCCTGTCGACGTTGATCGCGGGCAGGCGAATATATTCCGCAAATCCGCCCGGATCGAAATGAGTCGTTCTAAGGGTCTGGCAGGATGAATGATTTCCCCTGAGGCAGGAACGGCACGTGTTACAGGGCACGTGATGGGTCGCTATTATGCGGTCGCCCGGAGCGAAATTTTTAACCCCGTCGCCGACCTCGGCGACCTCGCCCGCAACCTCGTGTCCGAGAACGAGCGGCGCCTTCGGGAGACGGTACCATTCCATGAGGTCGCTCCCGCATATGCCGCTTGCATGCACCTTCATGAGTATCTCGCCCGGTCCGATCTTAGGAACCGGCATTTCTTCGAGCCTCACGTCGCTGTTGCTGTAGTACATAGCTACACGCATGTCTTCAGTACACGCTCCGGAGAATTTTAAAACGACCCGGCGGGGACTCGGGCCGGCTTTACGCGCTCGCTATCTTTCTCGACTCGTCGTTCTTGAGGGAAAGGTAGAGGTCGTGCGCCTGCTTCGGATTGTTGTTTTCGTGGACTATCGAGCGCACGGCCCGGAGCATGGCGACGGGGTGGCTGTTCTGCCAGATGTTTCTTCCCATGTCCACGCCGACCGCGCCCTGCTGAATCGCGCCGTACGTTATATCGAATACGTCCATTTCGGTTTCGAGCTTGGGCCCGCCGGCTATCACGATAGGCGCGGGGCAGCTGCCCGTGACCTTTTCGAATTCTTCACAATAATACGTCTTTACGATGTGGGTCCCTAGCTCGGCGCATATGCGGCAGCTGAGAGAAAGATACCTGGCGTCCCTCTTTTCGAGCTCCTTTCCGACGGCCGTGATGCCGAGGACAGGGATGCCGTATTCCTCGCCCAGGTTAACGAGCTCGGCGAGGTTGAGAAGGGTCTGACGCTCGTGGTCGCTCCCGACGAATACGGATATGCCGACGCCGGCTACGTTGAGCTTTATCGCATCCTTAAAAGACGTCGTGAGGCCTTCGTTGGAGAGGTCCGCGCCCACGATGCTCGTCCCTCCTGAAACCCTGAGCACTACGTTGGCCCCGGAATCAGGGTCGACGGACGTGCGGAGCACTCCGCGGGTCAGCATTATCGTGTCCGCGTATGGCGCTAACGGGGCGATCGTATCCTTCGGCACTTCGAGCCCGTGCGTCGGCCCGAGAAAATACCCGTGGTCGAAAGCAAGCATAACTGCCCTTCCCGTTTTGGGGTTTATTATCCTCGCCATCCTGTTTTTCATACCCCAGTCCATATCGCGGCACCTCCATTTATGAATGAAATTTCTTTCATGAATTTATAGGACGGCGGGGTGATTGTCAATCGATCAGGGAGGGCGGATAGGGCCGCGAAAACCCGTCTGAAAGCTCTGCGAAGAGTGCGAAGAGCATATTAACACCAAATTAGCAATTGCACAAAATAGCATCTGAATATCTTGCAATATGGCATAATTACAGAATTTTGATGTGACTCTATTGTAAGCAAATGCGAAGATTTCGCTTGACTCGGAGGTTTTCGACCTTACATTATAATCATAGGAGAAAGCGATGACCAGATACAAACAGGGTATTGAGAAATTCAGGGAAATCAAGGGTGAAGGTGCCGAGAAATCTCTCGAGCGTCTGAAGTCGCTGAGCCCGGACCTTACCCGGTACATAATGGAATTTGCCTTCAACGATATCTACAGAAGGCCGGGGCTTGACCTGCGGTCGAGGGAGATAGCTACCATAGCGGCCCTTGCGGCGCTCGGGACCGCCCCTCAGCAGCTTAAGGTGCACACCATATGCGCCCTGAACGCCGGCGTTACAAAGGAGGAGATAACGGAAATAATCCTCCAGATGGCGCTCTACGCCGGTTTTCCGGCGGCCATAAACGCCATGCAGGCCGTCAACGAGGCGTTCGACGAATTCGACAAACAGAACCCGGAGTCCATAAAATCTGCAAACGACGGAATCGATATTCATAGAAAGAAAGCCATATCAGCATGAGAGAGCCTTCGTCAGGGACCGTTTATACAAACGGCGTAAACATTTACTACGAAGTGCACGGCTCGGGTGAGCCGCTTCTCCTGATAGAGGGCCTGGGGTATTCGAGCTGGATGTGGTACAAACAGGTACCCGTCCTCTCGAAGAGCCACAAGGTCATCATATTCGACAACAGGGGAGCGGGGAATACGGACAAGCCCGATTCGGAGTACACGGTAGAGCTAATGGCCGAAGACGCGGCCGGGCTTCTGGGAGAGCTGGGAGTAGAATCGGCCCACGTGCTCGGTGTCTCGCTCGGGGGCTACATTGCCCAGGAGCTTGCCATAACGAGGCCCGAAATGGTGAGGAACCTCGTCCTCGTTTCGACGAACTCCGGGCCGGGTAAGCCGATTACAGGGAAGTCTCCCTTTCTTAACGGATTCCTCAGGCTGTGGGGGTTTCTTCCGGCGGCATTCGATGGCGCACGGAGGCCCGTCCGGCTGGAGTACGCCATGAATGAAGAGGAGCGATTGCGTTACGGCCTCTCGCTCGCCTTTTCGGAAGAGTACTTCAAAAATCACTCCGAGGAAATCGACCGTATAATCGAATGGAGGCTCGAAAACCCGCAGCCCGAATATGCGTGGAGGAGGCAGCTCATGGCCGGAATAGGCTATGATTCAAGGCCTCGCTCGGGCGAGATAAAATCGCGGACGCTTCTTGTAAACGGGGCACAGGACAGGATAGTCTCGCCCGAGAGCGCGCTCGATCTATCGAAGAGGATAGCCGACTCTACGCTCGTGATTCTGGAGGGTACGGGGCATCTGCCGTTCATAGAGCGGCCGGAAGAATTCAATGCGCATGTTACGGGCTTCCTCGGCGATCCCGAGACCAAGGCCGGCAAGGCCGAAAGTTTGGATAGAAAGCCGAGCGCTATATGGACAAAGGTGAAGGCGCTCCTTCCGACAAACGGCAAGAGAAAGAGTCCCGGCACTGAAAACTGATCCGGGCAGTACCCCCGTCACTTCACATCCGAAACAGCATCCCTCGCCACCTGAAACGCACCCAGGGCCGCATCGATCTGCTCTTCGGTGTGGGTCGCCATGAGTGTCACCCTTATCCTGCACATACCGGGCGGCACCGAAGGCGGCCTGACGGCCGGCGTATACACGCCGTGCTCCCTGAGCACGGCCGCGAATCTGAGGGCCGGGGCGGCTTCGCCCACGAGGACCGGGACTATTGCCGAATCGGACGGCATGACCTTGAGCCCCATGCTCTCTATTCCATTTTTGAAGCGACGTATGAGCGACCAGAGGCGCTCCCTCCTTTCAGGCTCGTTTTCTATGATGCGTATGGCGGCTATGGACGCCGCGAGCGAGGGGGCGGGAAGGGACGTATCGAATATGTAGCTCCTGACGCGGTTCCTTATAAAGTCGACGAGCTTTTGGCTCCCGGCAACGTAACCCCCGAGGGAGCCCACGGCCTTCGAGAGCGTGCCCATGACGACAGGCACGCGCTCCTCGACACCGAAGTGCTCCGTTGCCCCGCTCCCGCGCTTGCCGAGGACGCCCGTCGCGTGCGCCTCGTCCACCATGAGCGCCGCGCCGTATTTCTCCGAGAGCTCCGTAATCTCCTTGAGCGGCGCCACGTCGCCGTCCATGCTGAAGACGGTGTCGGTGACTACGAGCTTCCTACACCTCCGGCTGCTGTCTTCGCGAAGGAGCGATTCGAGCCTGCCGGTATCGAGGTGGGGATAGATTTTTATTCCGGCCTTCGAGAGCCTGCATCCGTCGATTATGGACGCGTGGTTGAGCTCGTCGCTATAAACCATGTCTCCCTCGCCGACGAGTGACGATATTGTCCCGACGTTGGCGAGATATCCCGAGCTGAAGAGTATGGCGGCCTCGGTTTTTTTAAAGCGGGCGACGCGGTCTTCGAGCTCGCGGTGAAGGTCGGTGCTTCCGCTCACGAGTCGCGATCCCCCCGAGCCCGTGCCGTATTTTTCGAGCGCCTCGCGGGCGGCCTCTTTCACCGCCGGGTCCACCGAAAGGCCGAGGTATCCGTTAGAGCCGAGGAGTATATAGCTCTTCCCGTCTATAACGATATCCGGGGACTGCCCGGTTTCGAGCTCGGTTAAAATGCGGAAGAGGTCCTTTTCTTTTATCCGCTCCAGGTCGCTTTCAATCCAGTCGAGTGGGTTTTTCATCGGAGGATTCAGGGGCCCTCGTGATCAGGCCCGCCTTCCGTCGCGCGCCTTATGGATTCGTACGTGACGCGTACCAGCTTTTTAAGGTCGTCCATCGGGATTCCAAGCGGCGGCATGAGAACGACGACGTTACCTAGAGGGCGGAGAAGGACTTCGTGCTCCATGGCATGCTCGGCGACTCTCCAGCCTATCGCCGCCCCGGGGTCGTAAGAGTCCTTCGACTCCTTGTCCACGACGAGCTCTATGCCGGCCATGAGTCCCTTGCTCCTGACGTTGCCGACGTGCGGCAGCCCCTCGAACTCTTTAAGCTCCTCCTCGAAGCAGGCGACCTTCTCCTTAAGGGCCTGGAGGGTGTGGTTATTCCTGAACGCCTCGAGGCTCCCACGAGCCGCAGCGCAGGCTATGGGGTTCCCGGCGTAGCTGTGACCGTGATAAAAGGTTTTAAACTCTTCGTACTCCCCGAGGAAAGCATCGTATACCTCCTCGGTCGTTATCGTCGCAGAAAGCGGCAGATAACCGCCCGTCATCCCCTTGCCGAGGACGAGTATGTCGGGCGTCACGTCCTCGTGCTCGCAGGCGAACATCCTGCCCGTCCTGCCGAACCCTGTCGCGACCTCGTCGAGTATAAGGAGTACGTCGTACTCGTCGCAGTACTTACGGACTCGCGCAAGATACCCCTCGGGCGCGACTATCATACCGCCCGCCGCCTGGACGTAGGGCTCCATTATCACGGCGGCTATTTCGCCGCCGCGGCTTTGGAGAATCTTCCCGAGCTCGTCGGCGCACGCGACGGCGCAGGAGGGATATTCTTTCCCGAGCGGGCACCTGTAGCAGTAATACGAAGGAGCCCTGAGCGTGTCGAAAAGGAGCGGCTTGAATTCGCCGTGGAAAAGGTCGATGCCGCCCACGGACACAGCGCCTAGCGTATCGCCGTGGTAACCGTTATCGAGGGACAGGAACTTCGTTTTCCCGGGCCTGCCCTTTCTCCGCCAGTACTGAAACGCCATCTTGAGCCCGGCCTCTACGGCGCTGGCGCCGTCGCCGGAGTAAAAGACCTTCTTGAGCCCGGGCGGGCAGATGTCGACGAGCTCTTTTGCGAGGAGCGCCGCTGGGGCGTTCGTCACGCCGAGAAGCGTGCTGTGCCCGAGAGTGTCGACCTGCTCTTTTATGGCGTTATCTATTTCGGGGACCTTGTGGCCGTGAATATTGACCCAGAGAGACGAAACCCCGTCTATATATTTCCGGCCCTCGGAATCGAAGAGATACGCCCCCTCGCCGCCGACTATAACGACGGGGTCCTTCTCTTCGTACTGCTTCATCTGGGTAAAGGGGTGCCATACGAATTCCCTGTCGTAAGCCCCTATCTGTTTCGTTTTATCCGGCATAGTAGACTTCGCTGAAATCGAGGGCCGGTTACGAGACCCGGAATGAAACAAGCCCGGAAGCCGTCAGTTTACGTCTCTTCTGACCGGCATTTCGAGGTCGTCGAGCATTCTGAGGTCTTCTTCCGGCGAGCGTCCCGGCGTGGTGAGATAGTTCCCGAGAATCATCGCGTTGGCCCCGGCGAGTATGCCCATGGCCTGCATGTCCCGGAGGGTGACTTCCCTGCCGCCCGCCGTCATGAGTATTTTGTCGGGGAGTATCAGCCTGAAGATCGCGATGGTCTTCACCGCCTCGAGCGCGGGCACCGTGGGAAGATTCTCGAACGGAGTGCCCGGACGCGGATTCAAGAAGTTAATCGGCACCCAGCTCGGCCCGAGATCCCGCAGCTCGAACGCGAGCTCGAACCTCTGCGTGGTGGATTCTCCGAGGCCCAGTATCCCGCCGCAGCAGAGATTCATACCGACCTTCTTTACGAGATAAGCGGTTTGGAGTCTGTCGTCGTAGGTGTGCGTCGTGCAAATATTGGGAAAGTAGCTCCTGCAGGTTTCGAGGTTGTGGTTGTAACGCCATACCCCGTGCTCTTTAAGCTCGTAGGCCTGTTCTTCCTTGAGGTCGCCGAGCGAGCAGCCGATCTTGAGGCCGGTGTTCTCGCGGAGAAGGTCCACAGCTTCGAGCACCTTCTTGAAAATCCTCGGGGTCGGCCCCTTGGCGCTTATGACTATGCAGAAATCCATGGCACCCATTTTTTCGGACTGCTTTGCCGCAAGGAGTATCTTTTCAGCGGCCATGAGGGGATGGGCGTTTACCTCGGTGTCGTAATGCGCCGACTGTGAGCAAAAGGAGCAATCCTCCGGGCAATTACCCGTCTGGCCGCTTATGATGGAGCGCAAAAATACCCCGTCGCCCTTGTATTTAAGCGTAACTTTCCTGGCAAGGGAAATGAGGTCGGCAAGATCCGAGCCGGGCAGCTCATGCAACCGGAGCGCCTCTTCGAACGTAATAGGCTCTTCCCTTACAAGGAGTTTTTCGGATACAACGCCTAGGATGGAAATTGTCTCTCCCCCTTTGGAACAATTCTGGTTTTTAGATTACAGGAACGGCGTTTGTTGTCAACAACAAGTCCGGGCGGACGAGAGCCTCCGCAGCAGCCGGGATACAGGGTTATATAATTTTCGTGACGGTAAAGACATTTGCCTGGACGTCTGATAAAATTATGTATAGAGAGGGGTTCTCTGAGTTGCTGAAAAGTATACGATTGCCATAACCTGCACGTCGCCTCCGGCATTCTCTATCCTTTTTTATTTAAATCGCTACAGCCCTCGGACTCCGAAGCTCAAGATAATACCACTCAGAAGGGGAAATAAATGGAACAAGTTCTGACTCTGGAAGAGGCGGCGCAGTATCTTAAGGTAGCCAAGCCGACGCTTTACAGACTGCTCGAAGACGGGAAGATACCGGCGTTCAAGGTCGGGAATCAGTGGCGGTTCACGAAGGAGCTTATCGATAAATGGCTCTGGGATCAATTGCCAAAAAAGAAGAAAATATTAATGCTGAACGACGACGAGCTGGTTCCGACAGAGCTTAAAAGGGTTATAGGCTCGGAAGGGCACGACATCGTAACGTTCACCGGCAGCCGGGAGATAGACGGACTCCTGGACGATACGGCTTTCGATATCGTTCTTCTCGACCTTACGCTCCCCGACCCGGGCGGCCTCGAGCTGCTGCGGGAAATAAAGAAGCTGAGGAGCGATCTGCCCGTAGTCATAATGACCGGATATCCCGACAGCGAGCTCCTGAACCAGGCCCTAGATCTCGGGCCGATATCCGTTCTGAAGAAGCCCGTCGGCAGGAAGCATCTGGTTGATCTGTTATCCATTCTCGCCGCCCCGCCGCGGGGCCCGGGCAGGGGCAAGAAGCAGGCCGCAGCCGCGGACTGAGCGGAGCGGCCGGCGCGTTATATTTCTGACCGGGCGTGTGAGCCGGAACGGCGCCGTTATCCCGACCGTGCGCTGCTGCAGACCCTTTATGGCCAATTCCATGAAAATTGGATAGTATTTTCGAAAGGAACATACGGAGGTATGCCACAGTGACAGCCATGCTCAGAAAATACGGCCTCTTTATAAACGGAAAGGAAACTGACGCCGTTTCGGGGAAGACATACGTCAGGGAGAATCCGGCCACGGAAGAGCCCCTGGCCGAGATCGCCGAAGCCGGGAAGGAGGACGTGGACAAGGCCGTCGCCTCCGCACAGGCCGCATTCGAAAAGTGGTCGAAGGTGCCCGTAGCCGAGCGTCTCAAGATAATCCGCAGTGTGGCCGACGGACTCGAAAAGGAGAGGGAGAAGCTCGCCCTCACTAACACGCTCGAAACCGGAAAGCCTATACGCGAGAGCAGACTCGTCGAGACCGCCGGCGCGATCAGGACGCTCGAATACTATGCCGGAGCGGGCACACTCCTTAACGGCGAGAGCATCATGGTATCGGACAGTCAGATGACCGTGACCGTCAAGGAGCCGCTCGGAGTAGCGGCGCAGATAATCCCCTGGAACTTCCCCCTCCTGCTTTCGTTCTGGAAGATATCCGCTGCGCTGGCCGCCGGATGCACCATAGTTCTGAAACCTGCCGAGCACACCCCGTGCGGCATACTCGAGGCCGCCAGGATATGCAGCGAGGCCGGGCTCCCCGACGGAGTGCTCAACGTCGTTCCGGGGGAAGGCGCAGTCACCGGACGGGCGCTCGTTTCCCATCCCGGTGTGGCCAAGGTCGCCTTTACGGGCTCGACCGAGGTGGGAAGAGAGGTGATGAAGGCGGGCTCTGAAACCGTAAAGCGCGTCACTCTGGAGCTCGGCGGGAAGGCGCCCTGCATTGTCTTCGACGACGCCGAGATAGACAACATGATAGAGGCAGGGCTCAGAGGGGGCTTTTTCAACCAGGGCGAGAACTGCACGGCCATAACGAAGCTCCTACTCCACGAGGACATATACGACAAATTCCTGCCGTCCTTCATCGACAGGGTAAAGAAAATACGCGTGGGCGACCCGCTCGACGACAAGACCGAGCTCGGCGCCGTAATATCGAAGGAGCATTTCGAGAGGGTGGGCTCTTATTTCGAGAAGGGAGTCGAGGAAGGCGGCCAGGTTCTCCACGGAGGGGGAAGACCCGCACACCTCAAGAAAGGATACTTCTTCGAGCCCACGGTAATCGCCGACGTCGAGCCCGACGCAACGATCGCGTGCGAGGAGATATTCGGCCCTATAGTGGCCGTCATACCGTTCAAGACCGAAGAGGAAGCCGTAAAGATAGCCAACAATACCGTCTACGGGCTTGCGGGCGGGGTGTGGACGCGGGACATAAAGAGGGCTCTCAGGGTCGCAAAAGCCGTAAAGGCCGGGTACGTATGGGTCAACACTTACGGAGGCATAATCCCCGAGGTGCCCTACGGTGGATTCAAACAGAGCGGTGTAGGGAAAGAGCTCGGCCCGGACGGCCTCGACATGTACCTCGAAACCAAGGCCATAAACATCTTCACGGGCGATAAAATTCCGTCGTGGTACGGGGGATAATCCCCTCCTTTATCCGGCCCCGGGATTACGGCCGTGGAAAACGGACTCCCGGATTAATACATAGAGCCCTCGAACCTATTCGGGGAAAACAGGAGCGCCGTGGCGTTTCATCCCTAAAACCCCCCGCCCACATGCATATAACAATAGACAGGGTTCAGGGCAGAACCGTTGTGCCCATGAGATAGCGGTCGCATTCCCTCGCGGCTTCACGCCCTTCGTTGATGGCCCAGACGATGAGGCTCTGACCGCGGCGGGCGTCGCCGGCGGCGAACACCCCTTCGATGTTGGTCCTGTATTTTCCGTACTCGGCCTTGGCGTTGGTCCTATCGTCACGCTCTATATTCAATTGCTGAAGGAGATCGTCCTCGGGGCCGAGGAATCCGAGCGCGAGGAATACGAGATCTGCGGACCAAACTTTTTCGGTCCCGGGAACCTCCCTGAAAGAAGGCCTTCCGTTCTCGCTCGTTACCCACTCGATGCGGATCGTGTGAAGCTCCTTTACGTTGCCCTCGGCGTCGCCCGAGAACTTTGTCGTAAGCACCTGGTACTTCCTCGGGTCTTCGCCGAAAACGGCCATGGCCTCTTCCTGACCGTAGCTGAGCGTATACACCCTCGGCCACTGCGGCCAGGGGTTGTCGGGCGCCCTCCTGAGAGGAGGCTGCGGCAGAATCTCGAACTGAAGGAGGCTCCTGCAACCGTGGCGCATGGCCGTGGCGACGCAGTCGGTACCCGTGTCGCCGCCGCCGAGGACTATGACGTCCTTGTCCCTGGCGGATATGTAGTTGCCGTCGCGGTGGCCGCTGTCCAAAAGACTCTTGGTGTTGGCCTTCAGAAACTCCATGGCGAAGTGAACGCCCTTTAGCTCCCTCCCCGCAACCGGCAGATCGCGCGGCTTTGTAGACCCCGTGCATATAACGACGGCGTCGTATTCCTTTAAGAGCCTGTCGGCGGGATAGTCCTTCCCCACCTCGGTGTTGGTGATAAACTCGACGCCGCTCTCGCGGATGAGATTGACCCTCCGTTCGACTACGTACTTATCGAGGTGAGGGTTCGGGATGCCGTACATGAGGAGCCCGCCTATCCTGTCGTCCCTCTCGAAAACGGTGACGAGGTGCCCGGCCTTGTTGAGCTGGGCGGCGCAGGCAAGCCCCGCGGGGCCCGAGCCCACGACGGCGACCTTCTTCCCCGTCCTCGATTCCGGGATCTCGGGGAGGACCCATCCTTCCTCGAAACCTTTATCTATTATCGTGCATTCGATGTTCTTTATCGTGACCGGGGGCTCACTTATCCCGAGCACGCACGACCCCTCGCACGGAGCCGGGCACACCCTCCCCGTAAACTCCGGAAAGTTATTCGTCTTGTGAAGACGCTCGAGCGCCTCGCGCCAGAGCCCCCTGTATACGAGGTCGTTCCACTCCGGGATGAGGTTATTCACCGGGCAGCCCGAGGTCATGCCGTTTATCATTGTCCCTGTCTGGCAGAAAGGGATGCCGCAGTCCATGCAGCGCGCCCCCTGAATTTTGAGCTTCTCGTCCGGAAGGTGCTTGTGAAACTCCTTCCAGTCCTTCAGGCGCTCCGAAGGGGAGCGGTCGGGCTCCAGCTCTCTCTTGTATTCCATAAAACCAGTAGGGTCACCCATTAAACTTCCTCCAGTCTATTCTGCCGTCCGGAAAAGCCGGACTTCGTTTACCGCCGATTGTGTGGTTGAGGGGGAGCTAATTACCGCTCACACGGGCCAGGGCGTTTTTGTTCTCTTCAAACGCCGCCATCAGAGCCTCGTCACCGCTGAGCCCGGCCTGCTCGACTTTTTTGATGGCTTCGAGCATTCGCTTGTAGTCCTTGGGCATCACTTTCACGAACCTTTCCGAGAGAGTGGTCCAGCGCGAGAGAACATCCTTGCCCCTTTCGCTATGCGTGTACTCGACGTGCCGCTTTATCATGTTCCTTATCTCTTCCAGGTCTTCTTCAGTGGGTGTTTCGAGCGCCGCCATATCCGTGTTGCAGTGAATCGGGAAATTGCCCTCTTCGTCGAGGACGTATGCTATTCCCCCCGACATACCGGCGGCGAAATTTCTTCCTGTGGGACCGATAACTACGACCCGTCCGCCGGTCATGTATTCACAGGCGTGGTCGCCGACTCCTTCGACTACCGTATGAACGCCGCTGTTCCTGACGCAGAACCGCTCGCCGGCCATGCCGCGTATGTACGCTTCGCCGCCCGTAGCACCGTAAAAGGCGACGTTGCCGGTTATGACGTTATCCTCGGCCTTGAACATAGACCCTTTGGGGGGATAGACGATCAGTCTCCCGCCCGAGAGCCCCTTGCCTATGTAGTCGTTGGAATCTCCTTCGAGTATCATCGTCATGAACCGCGGTGCGAACGCGCCGAAGCTCTGTCCCGCGGAGCCCATGAAGTGAAGCCGCACGGTGTCTTCCGGAAGGCCCGTGCTCCCGTACTTGCGGGTGAGCTCGCTCCCGAGAATCGTGCCGACCGTTCTGTTCACGTTCTTGATAGGCAGTATGGCCTCGACAGGCTCGCCCTTTTCGAGGGTCGGCTTGCATATGTCGAGGAGCGTCGTCATGTCGAGCGACGACTCGAGCCCGTGGTCCTGCTCCACCTGGTTGTATCTGCCCCAGTCCTGGGGGACGTCCGGCTCGTAGAGTATGTCCGAGAGGTCTATGCCCCTGGCTTTCCAGTGGTCGATGACATTTTTCATTTCGAGCTTGTCTGTGCGCCCGACCATTTCGTTTATAGTCCTGAATCCGAGCTGGGCCATGAGCTCGCGCACTTCTTCCGCGATAAAGCGCATAAAGTTTACGACGTGCCCCGGATCGCCCGTGAACTTCTTCCTGAGCTCAGGGTTTTGCGTGGCGACGCCGACGGGGCAGGTGTCGAGATGACAGACGCGCATCATTATGCATCCGAGGACGATGAGCGGCGCGGTGGCGAAGCCGAACTCTTCGGCGCCCAGCAGCGCGGCTATGACGACGTCCCTCCCGGTCTTCATCTGGCCGTCCGTTTCGAGGATGACCCTGCTCCGGAGGTTGTTGACGAGAAGCGTCTGATGCGTCTCGGCCAGGCCGAGCTCCCACGGGAGGCCCGCGTGCTGAATGCTCGACTGCGGCGATGCGCCGGTGCCCCCGTCGTAGCCGCTTACGAGTATGACGTCGGCGTGCCCCTTGGCCACTCCGGCGGCTATGGTGCCCACCCCAACCTCGGAGACGAGCTTTACGTTGATCCTCGCGTGCCTGTTCGCGTTCTTTAAGTCGTGTATCAGCTCGGCAAGGTCCTCGATGGAATAGATGTCGTGGTGAGGCGGCGGTGAAATCAGTCCCACTCCCGGCGTCGAGAGCCTGACCTTGGCGATCCACGGATAGACCTTCTTGCCGGGAAGCTGGCCGCCCTCGCCGGGCTTGGCCCCCTGCGCGATCTTTATCTGTATCTCATCGCTGTTGACGAGGTATTCGCCCGTGACGCCGAACCTTCCGGAAGCGACCTGCTTGATGGCGCTCCTCTTTGAATCGCCGTTCGCATCGGGGATGTTACGGGCCGGGTCTTCGCCGCCCTCGCCCGTGTTGCTCTTGCCGCCGATCCGGTTCATGGCTATGGCGAGGCTTTCGTGGGCCTCCTGGCTTATGGCGCCGTAGGACATGGCCCCCGTCTTGAACCGCCTGCATATGGATTCGACGGACTCGACCTCGTCTATCGGAATCGGATCGGATTCGAATTTCAGCTCGAATAATCCTCTTAGCGTGTGGAGGTCTCTCGACTGGTCGTCGACGAGCGTGGAAAATCTCTTGAACGCCTCGTAGCTCCCGGAGCGGCAGGCGTTCTGGAGCATGTGCACGGTCTTCGGGTTAAAGGCGTGATGCTCCCCGCCGGAGCGCCACTGGTACATGCCTCCCGCGTCGAGCGTGAGGGGATGTGTGCCCCTTTCCGGGTATGCGGATTCGTGCCGCATGATTATTTCCTTCGTTATGACCTCTATTCCGACCCCCTTGATTCTGGTAGGGGTCCAGGTGAAGTACTTGTCAACGAATTCGTGGTTAAGCCCTATCGCCTCGAATATCTGCGCGCCGTGGTAGCTCTGGACGGCCGATATTCCTATCTTGGACATCGTCTTGACGACGCCCTTTACGAGGCTCTTTATGTAGTTTTTGACCGCTGCTTTCTTGTCTATGTTCTTGAGAAGCCCTTCGTTTACCATGTCGCCCAGGGTCTCGTAGGCGAGGTAGGGGTTTATGGCGCTTACGCCGTAGCCGATGAGAAGGGAGAAATGATGCACCTCTCTCGGCTCGCCGGATTCTATGATGAGCGCCACCTTGAGCCTGTTGCCGTTACGGATAAGGTGGTGGTGAAGCCCGGATGCGGCAAGGAGCGCCGGTATCGGCGCGTTCTCCTCGTCAAACCCCCTGTCGGAGAGTATGAGGAGGTTTGCTCCGTCTTCTATCGCCTTGTCGGCCTTGGTGAAAAGGTCTTTCAGGGCGTCTTCGAGGCCGCCGCTGCCCCCGGCAACCGGAAAGAGCATGGGAAGGGTTTCCGACTTGAACGTATTGTTGTCGAGCGCCCTTATGCGTTCGAGCTGCTGGTTGCTCAGTATCGGGCTGTCGAGCTTTATCATGCGGCAGCTTTCGGGCCGGGGGTCGAGGATGTTTCTCTCGGGCCCTATCGTGACCTCGGTAGCCGTGATGAGCTCTTCCCTGATGGCGTCGATCGGGGGGTTCGTAACCTGCGCGAAGAGCTGCTTGAAGTACTCGTAAAGAAGCCTCGGCTTGTTCGAAAGGACGGCCACGGGTGTGTCCTTGCCCATAGAGCCTATGGGCTCAACGCCGTTCGTAGCCATCGGGGCCAGAATGACCCTTAGCTCTTCGAACGTGTATCCGAAGACCTTTTGCCTCTGGAGTATATCTTCGTGCGAGACCCCGCCGGCGGCTTCGCCGTTCGATTCCGGGAGGTCGGAGAGGTTGACGAGATTATCGTCGAGCCACTTTCTGTATGGCTTCTCGCCGGCCAACTTACCCTTTATCTCGTCGTCCTCGACGATGCGGCCCTCTATGGTGTCGATGAGGAACATCTTCCCCGGCTGGAGCCGCCCCTTGTGGACGATCTGGTCCGCGGGGACTTCGAGTACCCCGACTTCGGAGCCCATTATCACGACGTCGTCTTTTGTAAGGTAGTAGCGCGAGGGCCTGAGGCCGTTCCTGTCGAGAACCGCGCCGACCTTGAACCCGTCCGTAAACGCTATGGAAGCGGGACCGTCCCACGGCTCCATGAGGCAGCTGTGGTACTCGTAAAAGGCCTTTTTCTCCTCGCTCATGGTCTCGTGGTTGGACCAGGGCTCGGGGATCATCATCATGACGGTGTGTTCTATCGGCCGCCCCGCGAGCGTCAGGAATTCGACGCAATTGTCGAAGTTGGCCGAGTCGCTGCCGTCGGGCTGTATTATCGGGAATATCTTTTCGAGATCGGGGCCGAAGAGATCCGTTTCGAGCATAGCCTCCCTGGCGTGCATCCAGTTGATGTTGCCCCTGAGCGTGTTTATTTCTCCGTTGTGGATTATATAGCGGTACGGATGCGACCTGTCCCAGCTAGGGAACGTGTTCGTGCTGAAGCGCGAGTGGACGAGCGCTATGGCCGACTGCATGTCCGGGTCGCTGAGGTCGGGGTAGTAAAGCTCGACCTGCCAGGTCGTGAGCATCCCCTTGTAGACGAGCGTCCTGTGAGAGAGGCTGGGGACGTAGAAGAATTCCCCTCCCTGCATCCCTGAAAACCTTACCTCGTTTTCCGCTCTCTTTCTTATGACGTAGAGCTTTCTTTCGTAGGTCATGCCGTCCCCGAGCCCGGGGCTCCGGGATACGAAGACCTGCATGACGCCGGGCTCGCCCTTCCTGGCCGTTTCGCCGAGCGAGGAATTGTCCGTCGGCACTTTACGCCAGCCGAGGACCTGGAGCCCTTCTTCTTTTATTATCCTTTCGAGAACCGATACGGCGTCCGCCCTTTCCCCCTCGTCCGGAGGGAGGAAGACCATGCCTACGGCGTACTCGCCTTCCGCGGGAAGGCTGACACCGGATTCCTTCGCAACCTTCTCGAGGAACCTGTGGGGCATCTGCATCAGGATGCCCGCGCCGTCGCCGGTATTTGTTTCGCAACCGCACGCTCCCCTGTGCTGAAGATTTCTCAGCACCGTGAGTGCGTCGGCCACTATGCCGTGCGATTTTCTTCCCTTTACGTTTACAACAAACCCTATACCGCACGAATCGTGTTCAAATCGGGGGTCGTATAAACCCTGCTTTTTCGGGTAGCCAAAGGGCTTCATAGTAACACCTTCCTGAGGTCCCAGTTTTCTCAAAAAACGTATAAATTCGAAGGATTGACCCGCGGTATAAGCCGATTAACCCAAAATTAAGATTAGATGAAAACAGGCACAAGTCAACACGGGAAAAACTTTCGAGAACCCCGGAATTTATTATATCATAAAACGCGATTTTACGCTAAGTCCGGGGCGAGATTTCTATTCCCTGTAGAGATTCGTAATGGGGAAACGGCGGTCTTTTCCGAACGCTCTTGCGGTTATCTTTATCCCGGGCGGGGCCTGCCGGCGTTTGTATTCGTTCCGGTCGACCATCTTTATAATATCCTTCACCGTCCGCACCGGAAAGCCCAGGGACACGATTTCGCCGACGCTGAGGTCGTCCTCGACGTAGGCTTTTAGGATAGGGTCTAACACCTCGTACGGCGGGAGGGAGTCCGTATCGAGCTGGCCCGGACGGAGCTCGGCCGAAGGGGGCTTGGTCAGGACAGACCCCGGGATTATATCCCGCCCCTTCCATTTGTTGTAGTACTCCGAGAGCCTGTAGACCAGCGTCTTGGGCACGTCCTTTATGACGGCGAAGCCGCCCGCCATGTCGCCGTATAGCGTGCAGTAGCCGACGCTCATTTCGCTCTTGTTGCCCGTCGTCAAGACGAGCCATCCGAACTTGTTGGAAAGGGCCATCAGGATGTTGCCCCTCACCCTCGCCTGGAGATTCTCCTCGGTCATGTCGGGCCCGAGCCCGGAGAATACGTCCGACAGCATGTCGTTAAATGCTCCGAAGGCCTTTTCTATAGGAATTTCGAGAAGCTCGATGCCGATGTTCCGGGCGAGCTCCTCGGAATCGGCTACGCTCCCCTCCGAGCTGTAGCGGGACGGCATCGTGACGCCGGTCACGTTTTCCCTGCCGAGAGCTTCGGACGCTATAACGGCCACGAGGGCAGAGTCTATACCCCCGCTCATGCCTATGACGGTCTTCGTGAAGCCGTTCTTCCGCACGTAGTCCCTCGTGCCGAGAATAAGCGCACTGAAGACCTCTTCCTCGACCGGCTGGAAGCCGTTTACGACCCGGACTACTTCGGGCTTGCCCCCCTTGCCGGATTTTCCGCCCTCGATGTCTATGAGCTCGACGTCCCCGGAGTGGGCGCTCAGGAGAAGCTGCTCCTTTCTCCGCCGGGGGTCGTGTATGCGCGATCTGAATACGCGGGACGCGTTTATGTCAGCGACGATGAAATCTTCCTCGAAACCCTTCCCCCGCGCAAGAATCTCGCCGCGCTCGCCTATGACGACGCTGTGCCCGTCGAAAACGAGCTCGTCCTGGCCGCCCACGAGGTTACAGTAGGCTATCATGGCGGAATAGTCCTTGGCCCTCGTGACGAGCATCTGCTCGCGGGCCTTCACCTTCGACAGGTAGTAAGGCGAGGAGGAGATGTTTATGATCAACTGCGCGCCGCCCAGGACCGACTGCTTTCTCGTCGGGTCGCCAGGATACCAGATATCCTCGCAAATGTTGACGCCGAATATCGTATCCCCGAGCCTGTAAACGGGCGTCCTCGTGCCCGACTGGAAGTAGCGGTTCTCGTCGAAGACGCCGTAGTTGGGGAGGTAGTGCTTCCTGTAGACGTCCACGAGCTTCCCGTCGTGGAGTATAGCGGCGGCGTTGTAGATGTCGCCGTCCCTGTCGGCAAAGCCGAGTATGACCGTAACGCCTGTCGACGCCTTCCTGACCTCGTCGACGGCTTTGAGGTTGTCGCCTATAAAGCTCGGCTTTAAAAGAAGGTCTTCGGGCGGATAGCCCGTCACGGCGAGCTCGGGGAAGCAGAGTATATCCACCCCTTCGGCCCTCGCGGATTCCATGTATGAAAGGATCTTACCGAGGTTACCGCCGATATCTCCGACGCTCAAATTTATCTGTGCAAGCCCTATTCTCATGCTACTCCGGCACGTCCGCTCGGTACGTAACATTACCGTGATAAGACGATTGTAATTATTACAGTATTTTAACGCAACTCTGGCTCACGGGGAAAGCCCGGCGTAAAAAGACGGGAAAACGCGGGAGAGGAATCAGGAAAGCCCGACGGCGATATGCACCACGTTCGCGAGGAAATGAAAGATAATTCCGGCCCACAGCGTACCAGTGGCAAGATAGAGGTATCCCATCACGAGCGAGGGGAAGAACGTGAGTATGGCCTGAGCGCAGAGCCCGGCGCCGTGCCCGCCCCCGAGGCAGATTGTCACGAAATGGCCCACCGCGAAGAGGGCGCTTACGATAACGACGCTTTTTATGCTGTTTCCGAATTTGTGCTGGAGGTAACCCCGGAAAAACGCCTCCTCGGGGAGCGCTACGAGAAGGAGCTGTATCAATATGAACGAATAGGAAAGCTTGTTTATGGTGAGCGATTGCCCCGAATAGTGCCCGTAACCCCATATTACGGCGACGTACGCCGCGAGGAGCACGGCGGATACGAGGAGCCCGAGAAGAATCCCCCTCGGGTGCCATTTGAGGTCGCGCGATTCGGGTTTCAGGAAGAAGGGGACGGCCAGCATAATGAGCGCCGATACGGACACGACGTACGGCCACGGCAGAAAGAGCCTCATTACGAATATGGCCGCTATAACAAGCGCGTAGACTACCAAGGGGACTGCGTATCCGGGCATTGTGCGGCTGTTCATATCGGTCAGGGCGTAAAAATACATAACCCCCTTCGCAGGGTCAATATAGCTTATACCACTCGAATTTATTGATGAAGAGGACGCCCCAGAGATTCACGAGCACGCTCAAAATTATGAGGGCCTTGTGATACCACCTGAGTCTGCCGCCGGTTCCGAGAAAGGTAAGCATGAGGAGGAAGGGGTAAAAATCGAGGGCGTACCTGTAGCCGAACTGCGTCCATCCGGTCCCGCTCTTTATGAATATGAGAAACGCTGTCGGGATTATGGCCGCCCAGGAAGCGAGCGCGAGCCGACGCTTCACCCCGGCGAAGGGAACGAGGAGGAACGCGGGGGTCGTTATGAACACGGAAAGGCCGGTCATGGAAGGGACGACATACGGCCATTTATCCATAAAATAAGGCGGCTCCAGCAGAAAAGTGTAGAGATGGTACTTCACGTACGAGAGGCTGAAGAGTCCCTGGTCGAACCACGGGGATACCTTCTCCTTGGCGGCGGATATGGTATGGAGCGTGTAAGCGACGTCGAAAGGCGAGCCGAATCGTACGTAGTTATAGACGAAATTTACCAGAACGAAAATGGCCGCCCCTGCCGAGAACGGGAGCACCGGCCTCAGCCGCTCGAAGAGCCCGGTGCGGCCGGATTGGCCGTACAGCATGACGGCGAAGAACGGAAAGCAGAGTATCGTCGTCAGCCTCGAAAGATAAGAGGCCCCGAGGGCGAGGCCCGACGCGAGCGGCACAGGGCGCGCGGCGGCGAAATAAACGGCCAGCATCAGAAAGAAAAACGAGGTTATCTGGGCGAGGTACCACGCGGAGCCTATAGAGGCCGTGTACCAGTGAATCGTGCCGAAGCCGAGGAGCACGGCCATCCAAACGGGGAGCTCGACGTCGTCCGTGAGCCTTCTGAATGTGAGATAGACGAGGGAGACGTTGAGCCCCCCGAGCAGAAACGACAGGAAGAGCTGGTTCGCCCATATGCCTGTTATAGCGACAACGGGCAGAAGAAGCACGGCCGGGATGGGAGGGTATATAATATAGGACTTGTCCCCGCTCCGGACGAGCTCCTCGAAGTAAAACGGGGCGCCTTTTATATCCAGCCTTCCATGCAAGATTGCGTCAGCCAGGTATTCGAAGTAATTAAAGGGGTTTACTGTTTTCGGCTGGCTCCAGTAGTAGACGACCGCACCCGTCAGGAAGAGGAGCGCAGCGGTCAGGGCCGGAGACAGGCGGCCGGAGCTTTCGTCCGCATTGGTATTCGCATTGGCAATCTGAGTATCGTGCCGGTCTTCCATTTCCGGATCCCCAGAATCGATATTCGGACGGTTCAGAAAAACTACCCGGATGTCATAAAAACTGCTATAGAATAACGCATACGGGTGGTAATATAAAAAAAGTGAAGAATAGAGGCCCCTTCGTAGACATAAGTCTGGTTATTATATTCTCCACCGCAGCCACGTTCTTCTTCTCGTATATAGCATACGTAATTTTCCAAAACGAATACCCGGCTTTTTTCCCACTATGGTACACGTGGGACGCGCAGCATTACGTCGAGATCGCCAGGGACTGGTATACGAGCTCGGCGGTGGACGAGCGGAACCTCCAGATCGTTTTCTTCCCGCTCTATCCTCTGCTGATAAAGATCGCAGCCTTTTTCGTGGGAAGCCATATAGCGGCCGGGCTCTGGGTATCCAATCTGGCATTCGCCGGGGCTGCCGTATACATGTACAAGCTGGCAAGGCTGGATTACGACGAGGGAGATTCGTGGAGGGCATTGGTATATATGGTCATTTTCCCGACGGCTTACTTCCTCCACGCCATTTACACGGAAAGCCTTTTCCTGTTCCTGGCGATAGCGAGCTTTTATTACGCCCGGAGAGGGAGCTGGGCGCTTTCCGGTGCGTTCGGGCTGCTGGCTTCGGCAACAAGGATAACCGGAATAGTGCTCATCCCCGCCCTCATCGTCGAATACCTGGCACAGAGAAATTACAAAATCCGGGAAGTGAAGAAGGACGTCCTCTGGATAGGGCTTACGGTTGTCGGGTTTTTGTTTTATCTGGGAATAAATTATATGACGTTCGGAGACCCGTTTAAATTTTTGGAGATTCAGAGGGAGCACTGGGGAAAGAGGCTCGACTTGCCGTGGAACGGATTCTTACTGACCTATAACACAATGGTGTCGAGGGAACCCGAGATTGCGACGTTGACCGGGTGGTTCGAGATATTCTTCGTGTTCCTCGGGCTCGCGCTATCTATATACGCATTTCTCAGGGTGCGCGTTTCCTACGGTGTATTAGCCCTCTTGAGCTGGCTCGTCATGACGTCAACGTGGTGGTGGCAGAGCATTCCTAGATACCTGCTCGTCGTATTTCCTATATTCCTGTCGATGTCCGTTCTGGGACGGCGAAGAGCAGTGAATTTTATTATCACCTTTTCCTCGATTCTGCTCTATGCACTGCTCCTGATTCAGCTCGTAAGATTCAAGTGGGCGTTTTAACAAACAATAATTCTTAACTCTAAACAAATGACGATCAAGATTGCCTTCCACTTCTGCCTAACGCAGAACGTTAGAACAACATGGTTCTGTCATGTCAATGCAAAGTGAAATCAACCCATTTGCCTTAATCGACAATATAGACATTATAAATAATTTCACCTTCAAGATTAGTTACGGTATCAATTAAACGCATGTGTCTTCTTTTATTTCGGTTACCTGCCCATTGGACGATGATACTTCCCTGTTTACGGCACTTGAAATCGTTGACACCTGAAATGATTTCAAGGGGTGTAGACTCTAGATAATAATCGGCAAGCTGAAGCTCGTTTGTATAATTCAGGTTATCCAAACATGCACGATCATAGTCTCCCTGAATCTTGTTTATAATCGCAAAGATCTTTTTCTGTCCATACCCCCAAACCATTTCGGATTTCTTGGGATATTCAAAATAGTAATTCCTGGAAAAGAAACCCAGGTGAAGAAGAGAAACGAGAACTACAATAACGACAAACGAGTAAGAAAATGCAACCTTGTGCGATTTGTCTTTCAGGAATTGGTAAATTACGCTGAAACCCAGGCCGCTCAGCAGACATAGAAGAGGCGCGCCCGGGAGCGTTCTCGTTGCATGCGGCACCCCGTCGTTTGTGAGTGAGCCTCCCAAAGGAAAAATCGCGATCCAGAAAGCTATGAAAATTTTGTACCGTTTCGGAATATTAGAAGTAACTATAAACACAAGCCCCGCTAATATTAAAGGAAGCATTATCCAGTAAATGGTCCCAACACCGGCTCCGTGCCGTAAATTCGGATCTCCCGAAATGAACAAAAATCGAGGATTAAAATGACTGATATAGTTATATGCGAACGTCGATAATGCCCCGGCATTCAACCCATCTTTAAACGTGCTTATATGCCGAGCCCTGGTATAGAGCATCGGTTCATTAAAAACCGTCCATAAATATGGGCTTACCAGGATCAGTGAAATAGAAACACAGGACAAAAGTAATTTTTTTTCGCGCAGAAAATATTTCCAGTGAAGCAGAAATAACGACGATAAAAAAAGAAACGAATACAGGGGCGCCGTTTGATAAGTATAGATCGTTGAAGTAAATAAACAGAAAGATAAAACCACGAGATATTTTTTATTCCGGTTTACTCCGTAGACAAAAAAATAAGAGGAAAAAAGCAGGAATGGGAGAAAGGAACCAGGCTCCCAACCTACCCGGGAATAATGAATGTGCCATGGTACGATAGCCAGGAAAAAAGCCGAAGACAGGGCAGCACGCCTATCTCTGAAGATTTCTAAAGTGAGGAGATAGAGAGCAAGTATAGACAGCAGTCCGAATATGACGGATGGTGCCCTTATCCCTATTGCATTTTCTCCCAACAAAAGAGAGGAGAAGTAAGATGTGTAACCATAGACAGGCGGCCTTAGCTCTGTATTATCCGAGAAATAGGGCTTGAGGTTTCCATGTAAATCTTTACCTGTTTCGACAATGCTCCTTGCTGAAACAAAATTGATCAGCTCATCCGAAAATAATTCAGGTGGATTATTTGATAAATCATAGCTCCTCAAGAAGAGGGCCAATAATAGGATCAGAATAAGAAACAAATAGGTTTTTATGAAATTTGAACTCAATCCACATAGTGATTTAACCTTATTTGCGTACATTTGATTTAGGCTGTGGGATATTGAAATTACACAGTGTTGTAGCGTTTATTTTTACTACCGGATCACTTCATATTAACTGCAAATTCAGCTTTAATCGACAAAACTGGTGGTTTTATCCTCATACAATTCACACTTTTGATTCTGAGATTGTAGTCAAATACATCTTATTGGTTTCATTGTCAACCTTTGATTATATCGATTTATCAATGGTTTTTAATCCTGGAGAAGGTATCGGGCCTTGAGACCTTCTCCAGGACCTCAAGTTGCAGCAGATCATGGACATTAGTAGAAGTATGACATTTAAATGATATAATTTCCCCCTGACTCATGAATATTACGCTCGTCATACCGACATACAACGAGGCCGAAAATGTGCCCATACTCCTCGAAAACGTGTACAGGATATTCGCCGAGCACGGGCTCGACGGGAGTGTAACGATAGTCGACGACAATTCACCGGACGGCACGTGGAGGGTGGCGGAGGGGCTTAAGGATAAATACGCGGGCCTTAAAATAATAAGGAGGATGAACGAGAGGGGGCTTTCATCGGCAGTCCTCGAAGGCTTCAGGAATTCCGATAGCGCCATACTCGGGGTCATGGACGCCGATCTCAGCCATCCGGCCGAATCGATCCCGGATATCGTGGCGCCGATAATCGAGGGCGAGGCCGATATCGCCATAGGAAGCCGATACGTCAGCGAAGGCGGCATAGAGGACTGGCCCATACGGCGGAAGATATCCTCCAGGCTCGCGACCCTGGCCGTACGCGGCCTTACGAGCGTAAAAGACCCGATGTCGGGATTCTTCTTCCTGAAAAGGGAAGTCATAAAAGATGCAAATCTGAACCCGCTCGGCTTTAAGATAGCCCTCGAAATACTCGTAAGGGGAAAATACGACAAGGTGGTCGAGGTGCCGATTACATTCCGGGACCGTCTTTATGGAGAAACCAAGCTGGGGAGCGGGGTTATAATCGACTATCTTCTGCACGTAGCGAGGCTTTACGCCTATAAAGCCTTCTCGTAAATATCGGGCGGCGGGCAGGAAATCCTGATTCAGTCCTCCGCCGGCATCGTATGATCGGAATTCCCAGATGAAAAGCGTAACAGGCACCGAAACGGGAAAGACGACGGCACTTATATGTGCCGGGGTATTCATCGCGACTTTCGCGGTGTACTACCTCATGCAGGAAGGGCCGCCCACCCCGTATAACAACTTTGTCCGGCTCGCGGACGCGTTTCTTCACGGAAGGCTTTATCTTTTAAGTAATGTCTCTCACATCGAGCTCGTCCCGCTCGACGGAAGGTTTTACGTCGTCCCCCCGCCCGTGCCGGCGATAATCATTATGCCCGTCGTCGCGATATTCGGCCTGTCGACGAACCAGACCCTTATATCCATTGTCCTTGGCAGCGTGAACGTCGTCCTGGCATATCTGGTCGCGAGGGAGCTGACCGGCAAAAGAAGTATCCGGCTCTGGGCGACGGCGATGTTCGGATTCGGAACGATTCACTGGTGGACAGCGTCGTCGGGAGGGGTATGGATGTTCTCGCACACGGTTTCGCTGACGTTTCTATTCCTGGCAGTATTGCTAGCGCTCAGAAACGCGCCGCCTCTCGCATCGGGCCTCGCCCTCGGGGTGTCTTACTGGACGCGGCTCCCCACTATCCTTTCCTTCCCCTTCTTTTTGATAATGTACATTGACAGGTGGTACAAACCTGCCCCTGGGAAAAGCCTCCTCGGGAGGATAAACCTCGTCCCCCTGATCTGGCTCGGGTTGGGTGCCGGGATCTTCGTTCTTCTTAACGCAGGTTATAACTACCTGAGGTTCGGCTCGCCGTTCGACCTTTCGTATTACCTCATTCCCGGAATACTCGACGAGGTATGGTATCAAAAGGGCATATTCGATATTACCTATATGCCCAGAAATCTTAAAGTAATATTCGCCGGGCTGCCGAGGTTCATAGACGAGTTCCCGTATGTAACCCCTTCATGGCACGGCATGGCTATATGGATCACGACGCCGGCGTTCGTGTACGCGTTTTTTGCGGGCAGGAGCAGGCTCATGGCGGCTTGCTGGGCATCCATAGCGCTCATAGCGTTCGTAAATTTCTGCCACGGAACATGGGGCTTCATGCAGTTCGGATATAGATTCGCACTCGATTTCTACCCCTTCCTGTTCATACTGACTATAAAAGGGATAGGCGACGAGATCAGGTGGCACCACATTACGCTTATATCACTCGGCATAGCCGTAAACCTGTGGGGCGTCCTCTGGATCAACAAGTTCGGATGGGTCGGGTATTAGGCGGCTTATTTCTTGAAGACGAGATATTTGTAGCCCAGGAAATCCCAGATTATAACCAGCACTATAGACGCGAGCGTCCCTATGTTCGCCCAGAGTAGGGGCGATATGCCCCAGCGAGGGCCGACGACATTGACTATGTAGGATGCGACGGCGACGTTTATAAGAAGCCCCACGAAGGAAACGAATATGAACTTGAAGAACTGCTTTCCCATGCCGTCCCTTTCCTTGCTTTCGAACGTCCAGAACTTGTTCCAGAGGTAGCTGTTCGAGACGGCGCACAAAAACGAGATGCCCTTGAAGGCTGAAAAGGAGTAACCCTTCTCGACGTGAAAGATGAACATCAGGAAGTTAAGGACTCCGAAGTCTATGGCTGTGTTCGAAACCCCTATCGGAACGAACTTCCCGAACTGAAAAAGTATCCGCCATCTCTTTCCGAGATGAGACGATGCGTAAACCCCGAGGGCGACCGAAAAGGGAATGATTATGAACAGAACCGGGACGACGACGTAGTAGGATACGTGCGGCATGTTCACGTCGTTTCTGAGCGAACCCCATATGGCCAGAAGAAATATCGAGATTATAAAACCGATTATAAGCGAGCAGATAAGGTCTGTTCTGTTCATTGTAGTCATATCGAGTTCCTGCGGTCTATCCCCGGGACAGAGCAGGGTACCGCGATACAGTTCATGCGTTGGCGTTAACGAATTATCTCCATGTGCTCAGCCACATAAAGCGGTCGATTTCCGACTCGCCGATCGGTACCGCGGTGAGCACGGGATAAAAATAAAAGAATACCCCCGCAGCCAGCAATAAATAGGCTATGGCGATTATCCTGCCCTTACGGGAGTCCTCCCACAATTTCCAGAGAAAATAGGAGATTATAACGAATACGAAGACGAGCGACGGCGTAAAGTGATAAATGAATACTATCTTCCTCGGCGAAAAGGCCCACGGCAGCCAGTATGCGAATACGCTCACGATCGCAAAGAGGAGCGGCGGATATTCCTTTTTGAATACCTGGTACACGGCGAGCATGAAAAAGAGAATTCCCGTCCACCATATAAACGGATTTCCCACGAGGTAGATGTAGGCCCTCAGCCCTTCGCCCAGCTCGTCGTAGAACAGAAAGACCGGCCTTAACAGGAGCGGCCACTGCCACCAGGGCGATTGATAGGGGTGAGTTTCGGTAACGCCGCCGTGGTATATATACATATTTTGCTGCATGGTGAGGAAATCCATGAAGGAATTCCCGTGGTAGAAAAACGGCAGGTAAGTCAGAATGTATACGACTATCGGTATTAGAACAAAGGCCACAAACAGCCTGGGCACTATTTTTAGAAGCGAAAGCAGGTAGCTCCCGTCCCTGGTATCGGCCTTGTAAATCTCATAGTAGTAAACCAGGAACAGTCCGACCCCGGCCAGAAATTCCCATATGTAAACGCCACTCCATTTTATGGACATGGAAAGGCCGCAAAATAAACCGGTCAGCATGAGGTAGATATTCTTTCTGGTACGGGCGTATTTGACGATAAACAGCGAGGCCAGCATAAGGAAATCGGCCATGAATATATCGACCATTGTTATTCGGCTGAGGGCAAAGAAAAAGCCGTCGAAGCTGTAAACGAGCGCGGCCAGGAGCCCGGCGGTCTCGCTGTCGAATAGATTCCTGACGAGAAGATACATGAACAGGGCCCCCATACCGCCGAAGAGCGCCTGGAAAAAGCGCCAGCCCAGGGTGTTCGGCCCGAATATCAATATGCCCGTTGCGCTTATTTCCTTACCCAGGGGAGGGTGCGTCCATTCGTAAGCCAGGTCTTTAGGCGCCGTAGCCCAGCTTTCCCATGCCGCACGGTTCCCCTTAGCCATTTCCTGTGCGGTGAAGGCAAAGTACACCTCGTCGAAGTAGTAGCTCTCGGGCCTTTCGAGGTTATACATCCTGATGCCGATGCTGAACGTGAGCACCAGGAGGAGGAGAATTTCGATTTTGTATTTACGTATAAAGGAATCTGAATTCATCGTTTTCCGGATTTAATTGCCGTGAAGGGGAAATATCGGTTTTTTATAATTGATCGCGTTTACGACATAATCCCGGAATATTACAAGAAACGCAGCAACATACAAGAGCACCATGATCCATATGTACACCCTAGCCAAATTCTCCGAAATCCCGAGAACTGTTTGTACACCGGCATACTTTGTTACAAGCTGTAAGTGGGAATATGCCATATTAATTACGTAAACACACGACACAATAGCATATAAGCACCAAAATATCCAAGAACGGAAGACTATCAGCGTGAAAAATGCGATTGCCGGGAGGAGATGTCTCTCGTGGGCCCGGGTGACGATGAGAAAAAGGGCGAAAAGTATGAGGGTGATGGCTTCCGGGACAAGGTAGGCATAATCTTTTTTTATATCGGACTTCACCACCGTGAAGAACACGAGAAGGCAGCTTACGAAAGCGTAGAACGTCGTGAATGCTATAGTGCCCCAGGTTCTTAGGGCAAGGCCGAGCTTGACGATTTCGTCGTTCATCCACATCGCGGCGGCGCCCCAGATATTGAAAGCGTTAAGGGAGGTATATTTATATTCCCCGTATGCTGCATGGAACCTGCTTGTTATCAGATCCAGTGGGCCCGTGAAGGCAGAGGTCACCGAATCGAGCTTGTTCCAGATGAATGGCAGCGAGACTATAAATATCGTTATTGCGGCAGCGACGAGAAACAGGATTACCGGACGGATCGATTCGAGCCTGAAATCAAGACGGGGAACGATAGCCGGCCTTGCGGCCAAAAGCCCGACAACAGGAAAGACGACTATTGTTTGGGGTTTTATCATGAAAGCGAGCGCTATGAAGAGGCCCGAGAGGAAGAACCTCCTTCGGAGGCCGAGAAAGACGGAGAGCATTATGGGAAAGGCGTGAAAGGAATCGACCTGACCCCAGAATGTGGAATTCGAGAGGGCGGCCGGATTGAAAAAATAGGCGGAGGCGCAAAGGAGAGCCGTCTTCGCCGGGGCGATTCCCCGTACCCAGAAAAATATAAGTGCGGAGATACCGAGATCGGCCAGGTTCGCGGGAAGCTTGAACAGAATCTCCACCGGAAACCACGGTATCGCCTTGTAGATGCCGTCGAGCGACCAGAGGACATAGAGATAGCCGGGCATGTAGTCGCACCAGTGACGGTCGTAGAATTTGCCGAACCCTGATTCAGACATCTGCATTCCCCAGACCCGCCAGGTATTGAAGTCAGGTTCGTACGTTAAAAACAGCGAGAGGAAAATACGAAGGGCGAATCCCGCCGCAAGTATGATAACAAGAAAGGCTGCGGGATTTTTCAGGAAGCCCGCTCTGTCAGCTGTTCCTGAGCTCATTTCTTAGCTTCCATGATTCCCTGAACATCCGGAGTATAACCTTTAGGTTTGCGCCCGATTGGGTGCCGAACTTGCGTGGAAAGTGTCTCACGGGAACCTCTCTGAAGACGTACCCTACCCTCTTTAGCTTTATCAGGAACTCGGCGCTGAAGAGCGCACCGCCCGCCTTGATGGGCCTTACTTTACGATACGCTTCCGTCGGGAATATCTTGAATGCGCAGTCCATATCCTTCACGGAGAGGCCGAAGACGAGCCGGATGTAGAGGCCGTACATCCAGGCATTGAGCGAGCGTATGAAGGAGTCCGCCCTGTTTTCCCTGTAGCCTATGACGACATTGTTCCCGCCAGTGAGGGGAATAAGCCTGTCGAGGTCCTTTATATCGAACTGGCCGTCGCTGTCCATGAAGAAGACGTAATCGAGGGAGGCCTTGTCGAAGCCGCTTCTGAGAGCGGAGCCGTAGCCTTTGTTGACTTCGTGGTTTACGAGCACGACGGCCGGGTTCTTCGAGGAAAGCTCCTCGACTATCCCGCGCGTACGGTCACGCGAGCCGTCGTTGACCACTATGACTTCGTATTCGGAGAAATTTGAGCTGAGGTAAGAGAGGCAGCCCGAAACCGTATTCGCGATATTTTCTTCTTCGTTGTGTGCCGGAAGTACTACGGATAGGGATATATTAGCCATTTATTTGTTTCAATTAACGCGTGAGCTTTATACTTCTCGGATAGCTATCCGGAAGGAATGAGCTTGCAGCCTGCCTCGCGGATTATAAACTGCTTACTTTTGTCGACCGGTGTTTTCTCGAACCTGCATGTCTCGCCTCCTGGCCATTTTACCACAATATCCACCGCTTTCTCACCCCCGAGGCCAAAATATACGGGGAGCATATCCTGCTCGCAGCACCCCTTCCCGCCCGAGACTTCCCTTACCTGAAGGCCGGCAGCGGGCGTCTTTACCTCGACGCGGGCGCCTATGGCCGAGGTGTTCGTCGTCTTGCCGTTCCCTTCGAGCTTAAGAGTGATGGAGTTGTTGCCGTTCCCGCCGTTTCCCATAAGAGCCGTGCCGATATGGCCGTTAAGAAAGACGTCGATGAAACCGTCGCGGTCATAATCCCCCCACGTGGCGGAGAAAATGTCCTTGGGAAGGTCGAGACCCGCTTCCTTCGCGACATCCGTGAACTTCCCGTCGCCAAGGTTCTTGTAGAACTTGTTCGGATAGGTATGGTTCGAGGTGAATATATCGAGCCTGCCGTCGGCATCGAAATCGACCCAGGCGCACGTCCTTCCATCGCCCACATCGCCTGTCCCCGTTTCTTCGGTGACGTCCGTAAACGTGCCGTCGCCATTGTTTTTATAAAGTGCGTTTCTGGCATCCCGGCCGAGATTTGCGACGTAGAGATCGATGTAGCCGTCGCCGTTGTAGTCCCCGGCGCACGCCGCCGCGGACCTCCAGCCTTCTTCCCCGGCAAGCCCCGAGGCTAGGGTGGCGTTTTTGAAGGTGCCGTCGCCGTTATTGAGATAGAAGTCGTTAAGACCGGTGTTTCCTAAAAAAAGGTCGGGATAACCGTCACCATTGGCGTCGAACCAGACGGCGCTATAGGCAGAGGTTCTTTCACCGAGGGGCAGCTTTTCGGTCGCGTTCCTGAAGGTGCCGTCGCCGTTGTTGCGGTAGAGAAACGACTTCCCCCTCCCCGCCTGAAACAGGTCCAGGAAGCCGTCGCGGTCATAATCCGCCCATGTAACGTTCATGGAGACGGAACCTTCTTCAGTAAGCCCCGCGGCGCCGGAAACGTCTTCGAATTTAAACCCGGCGGAGTTTTTATAGAGCAGAGGGGGCGCGCCGGCTTCGATGGAAGTGAGGACGAGGTCCAGGTAGCCGTCGTTGTTATAATCCGCCCACGCAGACGAGTTTATCCCGATATCGGGAAGACCGGCGGACCCGGATACCTCGGCGAAGGTTTTGCCGCCCCGGCTCGAATACAGGAAAAAGAGCTGTGGGGGCTTGCTCTCCGCAGCCTCTTGTTCCGGGGCCTTTTTCTGATATCCTGTGCGCGAGCCGTATGAACGTGCGCGCGAGCCCCGTCCCGGAGTGCGCCTCGATATATCAGAAATCAACAGATCGAGCCATCCGTCGTTATTATAATCACCCCATGCCGACGTCTGCCCAAGCGCCTGGGGAGTTTTCACCCCCGCCTTGCTTTTGACGTCGGTGAACCGCGGGACTCGATCTTCGGACCGGGCATCGGCACCGGCAAGGAGTATAGAAATAAAGAGTAGTACCGGAAGTGTTTTGTATGACAATAGACTCAAAAGAGGGTCAACCTTTTTTAAGTTCTTTCAATAGCAAATCGGCGGCTCTCAGGCTTAGCGCCTCGATTGTAAGCGACGGAGCCTCGCCGCCGCCGGATGTCGGAAAAACGCTCGCGTCCGTTACGAGAAGGTTCGGGATGCCGTGGAACCTCCCTGAAGGATCTACAACAGAGTTTTCCCTGTTCTTACCCATCCTGCACGTTCCGTAAACGTGTGTAGCGGAGAAAAAGTCATAGGACGATACTTCCTCGACGACTTCGCCGGCGCCGCTTGCATCGAGAATTTCTTTAGACTTCGACGCCATGAATTCGATACACTTAAGCTCGGGTTCCCCAAGAAAAGACTGTATCACGGCAACCGGTGCCCCGTATTCGTCTTTTACATCGGGGTTTACAGAGACAAAAGTGTCATCGTTTGGCAAGAATTCGGCTATTCCGCCCACGGCAACCGCATGGCCGAACCACTTCTCGACATCCTTTACGAAGCTTTCCCCCCACCCCGGGCTATACCTTAGAGCGTAGCTTATCGGCCCGAGAGCGCTCCCGGCTGTCGGGAACATCCTGAGACCGCCCGGGAAACCTCTTTTCGGATCGGGGGTATTCCATTCCCAGATGATGCTGTCCATCGGGATGCCGCGGTAAGAGTCGAGCCTTTCGGGATGAAATGCCACGGCCTCGTAGAAAGTCGTTTCCATGAAATTCTTCCCTACGAGATCGTTGTTGTTGATTTCGGAATTAATCAAAAGCCTCGGTGTTTCGACGGCTCCGCAGGCAACGGCAATGTAATCACCGCTTACGAAGTGCTCCTTGCCGCCCTTGTCGTGATAGACAACTCCCCTGGCCTTGCGGGAGCCGTTCTTCTTTTCGACCTCTATTCTCGTGACGAAGACGTTTTCAAGTATCTCGCACTTACCCGTTTCCTGAACGAGCGGCATGAATGTGACGTCGACGCTGCCCTTGTCCTTCCTGGGACACCCCCACACGCAGCCGTTACAATAATTGCAGGGCGGTGCGTCGCGGTAGGCCTCGGAGAGTATGGCAACGGAGTTGGGCGTGAGCCCGAGACCGTGCTTTTTGCACCCCTTTTCGATTATCCGGCTTGCATAGCTGAGCTTGTGAGGTTTTAAAGGGAAAGGTTTTTTTCTCGGCCTGTAGGGGACCTTTTCCGGCCCGGCGACGCCGAGCACCGTCTCGGCCCTGGAGTAGTACGGCTCGAGGTCGTCATATCCTATGGGCCAGTCGACGGCCACGTCGTAACGGCTCTTCATACGGAAAGCGTTTTCGTTGAGCCTGTGGGCCTCGCCCTGAAAGTGAAGGGTCGTTCCACCGATGCCGGCCACGTGCTGGTATTTCAGGTATTTCCTTTCCTTGGTTCGGTTCAGTTTGCCGACGGCCTTGTTCCAGGACCTCAGGTTCTCGTACTTGAGGTCGAGCGGCTGCTGCTTCCCGAACGTGTTGCGGATACGCTTTATTTCCGGAAAGCCCTTTGTTTCCCAGTCGGTCTCGTCGAGCGCGTAGGCAGTGTACGGATCGTACCTGGGGCCGGCTTCGAGCATGAGAACGTCCATTCCGTTTGCAGCCAATTGCCACGCAAACGGCGCCCCGCCGGGGCCGGAACCTATAACGATACAGTCATATTTTTGCTTTTTTGCAGGCATTATACGAGAGGCTCATAATATAAATAAACTATTGCACAAAGTCAATTTGTAAGTTATACCATAGGTTTTACTTTATGGGTGTTCAAAGGAGATTTTGATGAAAAAAAGCGCACCGTTAATCCTGATCACAGCCGTTTTATTACTGGGGTGCAATCAATCCGGATCGGACAACGGAAAAGCCGGGAATGCGGGTGAAACAGTACAGCAGGACTCCCAAACAGCCAAGGTCGAAAGGTATAAGCCGAAGAGGGATTCCAAGGTGGTAGCGTATGTGAACGGCGTACCCGTATACGAGGACGAGCTCAGGGGCGGGACCGTAGACATGGCGATAACGAACGAGATACTCTACCAGGAAGGGCTCAGGCGCGGCGTAGACAAAAAGTACGAGCAGAAAGTGGACGACTTCAAGACCAGTCTCGTCGTCAGGGACGTGAGAATGGATATCATGGAGAACCTCCCTCCCGTAAAGGAAATAACAGATGCAGATATAGAAGAGTATTACAACAAGAACAAAGACAGGTATTCAGCGTATCATATTGTGGAAATCAACTTTTCAGACCAGAACCTCGGCCCCGAGATATTGAAGCTCGCGGGAGAGGGGGAGGAGCTCAGGGACATAGCAAGCAGCCTCGCCGGGAAAGATCCCAAGATTATCTTTAACGATCTCGGCACGAGACGTGAGTTCGTTCAGTACTTCGACGACAAGGAAGTCGGCTCGCTTTCCGAAGTCGTAAAGAAGACGGACGGCACTTTCAGCATACTGAAAATAGTCGAAGTCAAGGAAACCCCCCTTGCGAACCTGAAGTTCTCCATCAGGAATAATCTGGAAGCCAGAAAAGAAGCTAATTCGATAGAGAATAAGTCCCGCGAAATCGCCCGGGAAAACAATATGGAAATAGAAATCGTAAGATAAAGAGCAGGCGGTAACATCTCATGGAAAATTCACGCAGAAAATTCCTGAAAACGGTAGCGATAGGCGCAATCGGGGGCGAGGTGCTGGCAGGTGTTCCCGGCGCCTTCGCAAAGCAGAAATCCCCCGAAACGGGGATCGAGATACAGAAGGGTTACGTAATATTCAACGAAAGGACCCAAAAAAACATGGAGAGGATGGCCGAAGAGCTTGTACCCGGAGCCGGCAGTATAGGCATGAAGGAAAAACTGATGAATTACTTCAGGAGGGACAAGGGCGCGGCCACTTTCTTCGACGCCGGTTTTTGGAACCTCGAATCGGTAAGCAAGGCTGCCTTCCAGAAGTCATTTTACGACCTCGACAACAAGGAAGAGATCGAGAAAGTACTGAAGCACGTCAGCTTCAGGAACAGGCAATTTTTCAATCAATTCAGGACATTAGTGGTAAAGTTTTACTACGGAGACCCGGCCGTATGGAAGAAGCTCTCTTATGACGGCCCACCCCAGCCCAGAGGGTTTATGGATTATAGCGAGCCACCCAAAAGCAGCAAGAAAAAGTAGATCTTTATATACCCGCTTCTTTATTCTTCGTATTCCTTCACATCCATAAGTGGAGATTAAACTTCCCTACATAGTTCCTGCAGCGCCTCAGAGCTCATGTATGGTAATGAGCTCCATTGTTTGATCCAGCACACTTTCAATATTCATGGCACTCTCAAGCTCTTCGACGCGCCGGCGATTCGCCCTGGTGCGCGGCCCGGACGAAACAATAGAGCAGCAGTCCTTGTAATCGGCTATGGAAACACCGTAGGTGCCGATTTTCTTGGCGTAATCGACTATTTCCTGTTTATCGAACGCGATGAGCGGCTGAAATACAGGCAGGGAAGCGGCTTCACGGAATAGCACGATGTTTTCCATTGTCTGCGACGCGACCTGCCCCAGGCTGTCCCCTGTAACCAGAGCCTGGCACCCCTCTGCCGCAGCGACCCTGCACGCCACGCGCGCCATGAATCTCCTGAAGAGTATCAACTCGTGGCCTTTTACGTCCCCCGCGCAGAGAAGCGCCATTTCGAACGGGTAGTATGGAACGAGGTGAAGGCGCGATTCCCCCTGATACGAATCGAGCGTTCTCGCCAGCTCCTCCATTTTCGACCCGAAAACCTTATTATTGTCACTAAAAACGTGGAAATGGATAAAATCGACCCTGCATCCGCGCTTCATCATGAGAAACGAGGAGACAGGCGAATCTATGCCGCCTGACAAGAGGGAGAGCACCTTGCCGCTAACACCGGTAGGGAAGCCCCTGAGCCCTTCTATTCTGTCGAAGTATATGTAGACCCTGTCCGCTATCTCGATATTGATCCTGAGCGAGGGGCTTTTGAGGTTCACGGGGAGACCGAATCTGGCAGCCACCTCACCGCCAATCCTGGAAGCCAGCTCCATCGATGGTATGGGAAAGCTCTTGTCGGACCTGTTTGCGTGTACGCCGAAATCCGCTTTGCCTTCGATTGCTTGCTCCACCCTTTTAAGTACGGCTTTCAGTATCGATTCGTAGTCCTTGTCGACAACACATGCAGATGCGTACCACGAAATCCCGAATACCCGTGAAAGAGCCTCCGGGTTTCCGCCTTCCATGACGAATCGGCCCCTTTGCCTAAGGACCTTTCCGCCCGTCATTATCTGGATATTTTCCTGCAGCTTTATTTCGAAGAGGCTTCTGTTTCTGCCCTTCAGAGACAGTTCTCCATAGTGAATAAGCGTTACTGTTTTCTCTTTCATAACGGAATGCAAGGTTTGAGAAGGTTAGTGCTTTGTAAGGCTGATAGTATAAAAAAAGCCGGAGAAGCTGTCAATCAGCTTCTCCGGCAGTTTTATTATTCATTGTTATCGTGTTAAGACTGAAGAAAGAATAAGTGGTGGTGAGCCCAAGGCTCACCACCGGGTTATTTACCGATTCTTATTTCTTCTTTCTTCTAAGTCTTCTTACACCGAAGGCAAAGGCTACCGGAACCAGCGGTATAAGTACGTTAGCCATCGCGGTACCAAGCTGTACCGGAGCGCCGGCTATCGCACAGCTTCCGCCACCACCACCCGGACGATTCGTCGGCGAGGTCGTCGGCGGGGTCGTCGTCGGCGGGGTTAGCGTCGGCGGGGTCGTCGGGCCGGTCGTCGGACCAGTCGTCGGAGTCGTCGTCGGGCCACTCGGCGTGAAGTCGTCGCTGATGATCACGTTCTCGTCAATACCGAGCCTGAGGTAGCAAGCTTGGGTATCACCGCAGCTGTTGAATACCTCGAATTCATCCCAGATACCGGCCGTTACCGCTACGAAAGCGGGAACCGGCCTGTATGACGGTTCGTACTGGTCAGCGAAGTTGATAAGAACAACGTCAGCGCCTGCGCCGGCTTCGTTGCCGGGAAGAACGTTGAACTGACCCGCCATGGCCGTCGGAGTGAAGCTGGTGAGGAACGAGTTCTCGGCGCCAGTGAGGATGAAGTCGCAATCGAGGGTAAGGTCGAACGCCTCAATGATTCTGAAGTTGTCGGCAAAAGCACCTACAGTGCCTCCATCCTGTACGCAGTCCTCCTTTTCTCCAGTGATGACCTGAACAACATAGGAGAGACCAAGAAGAGCGTCCTGAGGAGCAGAAAGCGTGCCGGTTACAAAACCGGACCTCGTCGCGAAGTTATACGCAGGGAGACCCGGGGCGTCTACGCCGGTCGTATTCTGATTGCTCAACTGCTGACAGCTCTCGAGGCTAACAGGAGCAGTCCCATTACCAGTAAAGCTATAGCAGTTGCAATCCTCGAATTCCGCGCTCGTCGGGAAGTTGGTTACGTCGATCGTACAAACCATCGCGTACTGGTCACACTCGTCAGCGTCGGTCAAGAGCGAAAGCTGGTAGCTGACTGTACCGTTCGTGGAACCGTTCTGGAGGTCACCCGGGGTGAAGATGTTGCTTTCCAGAACAGACACATTAGTTTCAACAACACCAGTATCGATCAAGTCTTCTGGAGTTCCAAACGATGCAGCAACTAATGAGGTTATAGAACCGAGACCTACGTTAGTCGACTGCCCATAATAGCTCGTTTCCGTAGCCGCAGAGGATCCCACGAAGGCCATAAACCTGTTGGCGTTAGGAGCGTCGCACTCAGGGTCTTCCGGATCGTCGCAAAGCGGAGGATTAACCGCCGGTGATATATCCGAAGCCTCTACTACAGAGGAATCACCCTGAACCTGGAACCATTCAGGAACGGAGCCAGGACCGGTTTCGAAAGAGCCGTTGTCGATGAGGTTAGCCGTTGCAGGCTCGTCCAAGTCGAAGCAGACTGCCGCCCTGTGATAGGCGTTCATGCCGTATTCATAACCGTCGGAGTCCACGACATAGGTCGTAGCCGCGAGGCCATTGTAGTCTACAGCGACGTCGGAGGAGGGGCATTCGTCAACGGCTGTTACCACGACGAAACCCTCTTTACCCTGAAGAACACCATCGTTGGGTTCTACGCCATCGTTGGTGATAAGGTCGCTGAAATCATATGCGTGAGTGTCGCCGCCGGTGTAGAAGTCACAGAAGTTAGTGAGCTCCTGACAATCAGCGCCGAGTATACGTACGTGAACCACAGCAAATTCGTTGAACGCGTTGGTGACCTGGAGAACAGTCGTCCTGCCCTCGGCCTGCGTCCACCAGCTTACTGCCTGAGCGCCGTACATGTTGGTCGGGAACGGCTGGTCGAAGTTGGTAAAGTCGACATGCATCCAATCCATGCCGCCAACCGCTCCTACGGCCGAGCCTTCAACCGTACCGATAAGACCGGCGGAGAAGTCCCTTTCGGAGCCGGAGATGCCTATATCAAGCCAGCCCGTAGTGTTCGGAATGAATGGGCAGAACTGATTATCAGTGCCCAATTGCCCCTTAGCTTCGTTCTGGAACCCGAAGCCAAAGAGGACAAGCATAATTACAGCTATCAAAGAAAACCTTAACTTGCTTATCATTTATTTATCCTCCTTTTTTAAATTTGTTATGCATTCGCTATTCATCGATGTCACCCATCATCCGTCCTTAGTTGCCAGCCTCTTGAGCTATCTCAATGAAATCCGGGTCGGAGAGCCAGGAATCCATGGATCCGGTTCCGTCACCGTTGTTGAGACCAAGGAAGCCGACGAAATAGGTCGGGAACCCGCACTCACCCTCGAGGCTGTCGGTGCCGCCACCGGAAACCAGCGGGTCTATGCAGATGTTGCCGACAAACGGAAGAAGGAGCCAGCCGGAATCAACCGGAAGAGCATCGCCTTCGAGCTTGCTCGTGTTACAGATCCTCGCAAAGCCCTGGGTGTTCGGTACAGAGTTGTCTATACCAAGGTTGATCGAGTCAGGGTCGCAAGCGAATACGACCGGGCTGCAGGAGTTGAAATTCTCGCTGTGGTCGAAAATGAGGTTCTGGCCACTAGAGCCCGCCCCACCAAACTGTGTGCCAACGCCAGGCGCAGCGTATACGTTGCGGCCGTCGAGAAGGTCGACATAGGTGATGCCGACTACGTCAGAGAAGGCAGGATCGTTCACGTTGTTGAAGTTGAGAACGTTTTCGAACTCACCCGGAACAAACAAGTCCTGCGGAACGAAGTCGGAAGAAGCAGCGTTCGTCCTGTACTCGTAACCCTCGGAGTCTATTATCCTGAACGAGCCGATGAGCGCGCCGGAAACGAAAGATTCCGTGGTGTCGAGAGTGATGGACACGAACCCGTAGCTGTCCGTAAGGTCGGGGTTACCCGGAAGGGCCGCCATGTCGTAAACTACGGTCTCGCCGGGGGTGAGGACGTCATTGAAGTCAACCTCGTTGCAAAAATCGTCGGCCTCGAAGACCTGCACGTGAATATCAAGGAACTCGTCCGAGGTGTTGGTAACCTGGACGAATGTTTCCCTGCCGAGCTGATCGTAGTAGTAGATCAGCCTGTCAGCGCCGGTGTCCGTGTTGTCAATCGGATCGTAAAAATTGTTCGGACTGCCAGCGAATGCCTGCATAGGTATAACAGCAAGTAATGCAAGCACTAAAAAGTACTTAAACTTGGATAAACTATCCTGTAGCATTGAACCTTTCCTCCTTGTTTTGGTATTGTTTATTAAGTTTTCTCTATTCATAGACATCCTCCTCTGGAATTTCCTGCGAAAATGGGAAATAGACTCCGGGTTTGCTCTCTACAGGCAACCTCCAATCCTTTCGATATACAAATACCCGAGCATTTCACAACTGCACAGAATTACAACATAGAATGAGTTTGTTGTCAAGTCCTTTTCTCCGGGGCAAAGGCGAACTTTCCGGACGGTCTGCATCAGACTCCTTCCTCCTCTGAATTACAGCAATTACATCACATATTATAACCCCTGTCAAGACTTTTTGGCATTAATAAATAATGAGTACGGAGAGCCCGAAAACGGGGACCGGAAAGCCCCGAGCAGAGGTCCTGTAATCACCGCACGCTCGTCCCGGCCGTGAAACCGGACAGGGGGCCCGAAAGCGGCCCGAGAGGGCCCCGGAAGCGACCGCCTACGCAACCGCGAACAAACAGGTCCGGAATGGGGCCGCGGAGACCACTGGAATACCCGCGAAAACGGGCCGTTCCGACATACAAACCAGTATAATCCGCCATACAATCCGACATAATCCACCATACAGCCCGACATAATCCGCCATACAGCCCGGCATATAATCTGTTAGAATTAACGGAGCACGCCGATTTCGGCCACTCGGGCGGCCGGGCGGCGTGGGGGACGAACCTAATTAATTTGATTGCCCAAGTATATGGTGTGATAATATCTAAGATATAACAACCGAAAGGAGAACCAATTTTGAAAAGCCTTTCCAGAAAAGCAAGTAAACTTCTTATACTCACCGCGGTGCTGGTCTTTTCCGCATATCTTTTCTTTATATCTCCAAGTCTTTTAAATCTCGATCGAAATGCCGAAGCCGACAGCCTTAACATAACCAACGTCGTAATGCAATACGTGAAGAGATATTACGTAGACAAGTCCGCCGTCGAACCCAAAGCCATGCTGGTCGAGGGCCTGAACAGGCTGGAGCAGATAGTAGACGAGGTGCTCGTCGACTTCCCCCAGGGAGAGGACGGGGGGACGTTCGTGGTTCAGGTCGAGGGGGAAAAGTCCACCTTCGACATGAGCGGGGTGAACGACCTCGACCTCGTAACGGCGAGGCTCGAGCAGGTCTTCGAATTTATTACACCGCACCTTAAAGGGAACGACCCCAAGGTCAGCGATATCGAATACGCCGTGCTGGACCAGATGCTGACATCACTCGACCAGCATTCGGGGATAATCACCCCCCAGATATACAAGGAGTTCATGATAGAGACCGAAGGGAGCTTCGGCGGGCTCGGCATAGTAATAGGCGTCAGGGACGGAAACCTCACGGTCATATCACCGATAGAGGGCACCCCGGCCTACAGGATAGGGATAAAGCCCAACGACAGTATAGTGCAGATAGAGAACGAGTCGACGATAAACATGTCGCTCATAGAGGCGGTGGGCAAGCTGAGGGGGCAAAAGGGGACCGAGGTTTCGATACACGTGATGAGGGAAGGACTTTCGGAGCCCAAGGAATACAAGATAGTAAGGGACACTATCGTCATAGAAAGCGTCGAAACGTTCGACCTCGAAGACGGAATCAAATACATAAGGATCAGGGACTTTCAGAAGAACACGCTCGACAGCATACTCCACAGCCTTAACACGAGCCCCGAAATGCCGAGCGGTATAATACTCGACCTCAGGGGGAACCCGGGCGGTCTGCTCGACCAGGCGCAGAGGATCTCGGACCTCTTCCTTACGGACGGCGTCATAGTGACGACTCAGATAGGGAGCTCGTCAAAGCCCTATCACGCGAACAACAAGGACGAGGAGTTTACGGGGAAGGTGGTGGTTCTAGTCGACGCCGGGAGCGCGAGCGCGTCCGAGATCGTGGCGGGAGCGCTCAAGAACAACGAGCGGGCTATAGTCATAGGCGAGAGGACGTTCGGCAAGGGCTCGGTGCAGCAGATATTCGACCTTAACGACGGCTCGGCGCTCAAGCTGACCATCGCGCAGTACCTGACGCCGGGGGACAAGTCGATACAGGACGTGGGCGTCACGCCGGACATCATGCTCCACCCGACGATATTCACGGGGGAATCTTCGGTCTTCCATCCGGATTCCGACAACCGCCTGAACCAGCCGCAGAAGAAAAATGCAAGGAAGAAACACGAGGTATTCGAGAAGCCCGTTTACAACATATCGTATCTCGACGAAAAGATAGAGCCCTCGGAGGACGACGCAGAGCCGATACCCGAAGAGGCGCTGACCAAGGATGAGAGGCGTAAAGCCCTAGACGAAGATTTTTACGTATCGCTCGCGAAGGACATTATAGAAAATTCGAAGATGCAGTCGAGAGCGGAATCGCTCGGGGAGATCAAGCCGGACGTCGACAAGATCTCGAAGTCCGAGGAATACAAGATCGAGGATAAGTGGCACGCCCTCGGCGTCGACTGGTCGAACGGAAACGGGAAGATCGAAAAGCCTTCCATATCGACGGTTGTAACCCCGGCGAGGCCCGAGGTCAAGGCCGGGGAGAAGCTGGAGCTCAAGGTGGAAGTCGAGAACAAGGGGCAGGAGCCGGTGTACAGGCTCATGGCCACCACGAGGTCGGAGAACCCCGTCTTCGAAGGCAAGGAGCTCATATTCGGAAAGCTGGAACCCGGCGAGAAGAGGTCCTGGACCACGACGTTCGAGGTGCCGAAGTGGACGCTCACGAGGGACGACATAGTGAGCCTCGAATTCGTGGATGCGGCCAAGTCGCCCATTCCGGATTATAAGCTCGACGCCAGGACGACGGGACTCGAAAGGCCTCTCTATTCATATAATTACGAGATAGTCGACGACGGGCGGCTGGGCTCGAGCGGCAACGGAAACGGAGTTCCCGAGGCCGGCGAGGAGATAGTGCTTCTGGTAAGGGTGAAGAACATCGGGCAGGGGACATCCGAGAAGACCGTTCTTACGCTGAAGAATAATTCGGGAGACAAGATATTCCTCGAAAAGGGACGGGCAGAAATAGAGAACCTCCCGCCCGGAGACGTGAGGGACGCGGCGTTCACGTTCGCCGTCAACAGCACGGAGCCCACGATAGATCTGGAGCTCCAGATAGTGGACGACGTATTCAAGGAAGGACTCATCAGCAAGTCGAAAATACCCGGAGTCGGCGAGGGCGAGGGTTTCGTTCAGAAAGAGCTCTTCGTCACAGTGCCCGGCGAGGGCGCACCGATACGCGGCGGAAGCTTCAAGGACGCGCCGATAGTGGCGACGGCCGAGAAGGGAGCCACGTTCAGCGCGCTCGGACAGAACAGCAACTGGGTGAAGATAAAGCTCGACAACGACTTCATCGGGTGGGCGAACAAGGACAAGGTCATAGTTTCGGAATCGCAGTCGGGGACGTCCGGGCAGGGGGCGCCGCAGTTCAGGAAGACGTTCGAGGCGCCGCCCATAATGAGCTTCACGCCTCCGCCCGCCACGACATCCGCGTCCACGATCACGCTCGACGGGAAGGTGACGAGCAACGACGGCGTCGAGCTCGTGTCGGTCTTCATAGGGGACAACAAGGTAGCGCTCATTCCGTCGGCGAAGAAGGAGCTTCCGGTGTCCGTCGAGATCAATCTCGATGAAGACGTAAACCTGATCACGGTTATAGCCAAGGATACGAAGGGGCTTTTATCCAAGCAGTCGTTTGTCGTAAGGAAAGAGGCGCAGCAAGGGTAGCGGGTTGACCGGCAAATTCTTACTCGCCCGCACCCTTACAGGAATCTTTGTCGTCTTTGCCGTAGCGACGATTACGTTCTTTATGTTAAGAACGCTGCCCGGCGGGCCGTTCGACACCGAGAAGAAGCTGCCGCCCCGGATAAAAGAGAACATAGAGGCCAAGTACAGGCTCGACAAGCCGCTCTCGGTGCAGTACCTGGAATACATGAAGGACCTCGCCCGGGGGGACTTCGGACCTTCTTATAAATACATAGACAGATCCGTAAACGAGATCATACGGGAGACCCTTCCCGTATCGGCGCAGCTCGGGCTTATAAGCCTCGTCCTCGCCGTAGTCATCGGAAGCGCGGCTGGCATCGCGGCCGCGTCGAAGCAGGGAGGGGTTTTCGATTTCGCTTCCGTTTCCGTATCGACGGCGCTGGTGTCGGTGCCTAGCTTCGTCGTGGGCGCAGTGCTGATATATTTCTTTTCGATAAAGCTCGGATGGCTCCCGCCCGCGTTGTGGGGAAAGCCCGAGAACTTCGTCCTTCCCGCGCTGACGCTCGCAGCGGCGCCCGCCGCTTATCTCGCGCGGCTTATGAGGGCGAGCATGCTCGACACGTCGAGGTCGCTGTACGTGAGGACGGCGCGGGCGAAGGGGCTCGGACGCTTCACGATAACTACGAGGCATATATTAAGGAACGCCCTCATCCCGGTCGTCACCGTGCTGGGGCCGATAACGGCGTTTCTCGTGACGGGCTCTTTCGTAGTCGAATACATTTTCGCCATACCCGGGATCGGGAGGTTCTTCGTCCTCGCCGTATCGAACAGGGATTACCCGCTCGTCATGGGAATAACGATTGTATATACAATCGTCCTCGTCCTGGCGAACCTTATCGTAGACATTTGCTACGCGCGCCTCGACCCGCGCATAAAGCTCGACGAGGGGAGCGCGAGGGGTTGAGGAACATAAAGCTCACCGAGGGGTTGCGGAATATAAAACTCACCATAGAATACGACGGCACGGAATACGTCGGGTGGCAGCGCCAGCCGTCGGGAAGGACGGTGCAGGCCGAGATAGAGCGGGCGCTCGAATCCATGACCGGCCAGAGGACCGTCGTGAACGGATCGGGCAGGACCGATTCCGGCGTCCACGCCCTCGGGCAGACGGCGAGCTTCAGGACGGAAAGCTCGCTCAGCCTCGCCCGGATTCACAAGGGGCTCAATTCGCTCCTGCCCCCGGACATAGCGATACTCCGGGCGGAAGAGATGGACCCCGCCTTTCACGCACAGCACTCGGCGAAGAGAAAGACGTACGTCTACGAGATACTGAACCGCCCGGAGAGGTCGGCGATGCTGAGGGAGAGAGCGTGGCACGTATATCCCGAGCTCGATCCCGACGCCATGAAAGAGGCCGCGCTCGCGCTCGTCGGGGAGCACGACTTCAGGGCCTTTGCACACGCGGGGATAACGGTGAGGTCTACGGTCAGGACAGTCTTCCGGGCGGAGGCTGTGAAGAAGGGGGACTTTATAACGTTCACGATCGAGGCCGACGGGTTTTTGAAGAGGATGGTGAGGCTGATCGTGGGGACGCTGGTGGAGGTGGGAAAGGGAAAGATCACGCCCGGGGACTTTTCGGACATACTCGACCGGGGCGAAAAAACGAAGCACGTCCACGCAGCCCCCGCACGCGGGCTGTACCTGAAAGAGGTTCTGTACTAGGCCCCTGTCGTCCATACATCGAGCGCCCCGCCCGGCCCATGCTTACGCTCAGGCCGAATCGTGTATAATTCCGTACTCACGGGCGGAATACGGGACACAAAACCACCAAAGAGGAAACGCCGATATGAAGATTGTAAGGTTCGACACGAACGACGGCAGGGCGAGATACGGGGTTTACGATAAAGGCGAGGTGTACGAGACAGACGGGGAGGTTTACGGGGAATTCGGTGTTTCGTCCCGGGCCCACGACCCGCACGCGATAAATATCCTGCCGCCTTCCGCCCCGACGAAGATAATAGGCGTAGGGCTCAATTACAGGGACCACGCCGCGGAAATGGGGAAGGAGCTCCCGGAGGAGCCGAGGCTCTTCATTAAGCCGTCCACCGCCATCATCGGACACGGGGGGATTATAAAATATCCCTCTCACATGTCTTCACGCGTCGATTACGAGGGCGAGCTCGCCCTTATTATAAGGAAGGCGGCCAGGGACGTGAGCCCGGAAAACGCCGGCGAGTACATACTGGGCTACACCTGCCTTAACGACGTTACGGCGAGGGACCTCCAGGCAAAGGACATACAGTTCACGAGGGCCAAGGGATTCGATACGTTCGCACCGGCGGGGCCCGTGATAGAGACGGAGATAGACCCGTCGGACCTCGAAATCTCGACCTATATTAACGGGGAGAGAAAGCAGCACTCGAGGACGTCCGAGCTTATATTCGGCGTGCCGGAGCTCGTGAGCTTCGTGTCTCGCGTGATGACGCTCCTCCCCGGGGACATAATATCCACTGGGACTCCGTCGGGCATAAGCCCCATGAAGATAGGCGACATGGTGGAGGTGGAGATAGAGGGGATAGGGCGGCTGACGAACAGCGTCGGCTGAGGGGGTTATTCCTTTCCGATTATCGCCTTGGCCTCGGCGACCGTCGTGGGAATCCTCGCCGTCTTGAGGGCTTCTTTCGCTTGTGAGACGGCTTCGTCCTTCCTTCCCGTCGCGAGGAGTGTTTTCGCGAGAGCCACGCGCGCCTCGGCAAGCTTGCCGTTTATCCTGACAGCGGCCCTCAGCTCGGTTTCGGCTTTTTTATAATCTTCGATGGACTTACTTTCCCCGGCTTCGGTGTAATAAATCGACCCGAGCAGATAGTGGACGTTGGCGTTCCACCATCTTATTTTCAGCGACTCCCGGAGATAGTCCTTTGCCGCGGCGAAATCCTTACGCTGTATGCATATGTAGCCCATGAGGTGATTGTAATCGGCGGCCACTCCGGGGTCGTCCCTTAGAGCCTCTTCAAGTACCTTTTCGGCCATGCCGTAGTTGCCGCGGTTTATGTAGCTCATGGCCAGCGGTATGGTGGAGATTGTCCTTCCCCTTACTTCGACCTTGCTCGTGCGCTGTCTCGCGAGCCTGAATTGTTCGAGCGCCTCCTCCGTCCTGCCGACGTTCCTTAGGGCCTCCCCGTAATTCACCCTGGGGGTGAGGGCGTCGGGGGCTCTGTCGACGGCCGCTTTCCAGAAGGTAAGGTTGTTCTGCCACTCGGCCTGTCCGTTTACGGTTACGATCGCATAAGAAAGCGTGAGAGCGCCGGCGAGCGCCCAGCCGAGCCACCTGATCCCGGAACGCGAACCGGCGAGGACGATTACGTAGGCCGCGAGCATGCAGAAGCCGGCCGAGGGGATGTACATGAACCTTTCGGCGAAGCGTGTTATGGCGGTGGGGAATATCGCGATCATTACCGCGGGGCCGAGCGTCGCGAAGAGGAGAAGAAGGGAAAAAGCGGTGTAGTCCTCCTTCTTTTTTATAGAGACGATGAATGCCGCCACTACGGCGAGCACGAAGATTACGGAGAGGGTTATGTAAAACGCGCTTCCGCCGGGTATGGAGGCGATGAAGTGATCGAGCTCGTAGGGATAGACGAATCTCCACCCGTAGTAAAGATACGAGCCGAGAAACCCGACGAGGAATTCGGTTACCATCTCCATGCCGGAGAGGCCCCTGATCATGCTTTGCTTCATAAGATCAGAACCCGAGAGGAAGGAGCCCGACCTCACGACGACGTAAACGGATACGAGAAGCAGTATTATGGCGTACTTGGCTATGTTTACGCGGCTGAAAAACCTTCGGCTGATCAGGTCGAAGCCGAGAAGGACTATCGGAAATGAATAGGCGACTTCCTTCGTGTAGAGGGAGAGGTAGAGACTGAGCACCGCCGGGATGAGGTAGAGGAGTTTTCTGTAGGACAGCGCGTAGAACCCGACGGACAGGAAGAGGAGCATCCCGGCCATCATGTCCGCCCTCGCCGATATGAAGCTTACGCTTTCGACGTGGAGCGGGTAGACGGCGAAAAGAAGGGACGAAAGGAATGCGACCGCATCCGGGCTCTTGAGCCTGAACTCCCGGCCGAGCACCAGCACCATGAAATAAAGGGCCAGCGTGCAGGCCGAATGGAGGAGTATGTTGGTCAGGTGATACCCGAACGGAGAAAGGCCCCACATCCTGTAGTCCGTCACGAGGGAGAGTGTGAAGAACGGCCTGTAGTATTTTACGGACGACTTGGGCTTCTTGATCAGGAACGCGGGGCTGAAGTCGAACTCTTCGAGGTAGGATTCGGCGTCGACTATGAAGGTCACATCGTCCCAGACGAATTCGTTGTCGAGGGACGGAATGAAGACCGCAAACGAGACAACGAGTAGAATAAGGCAAAGGACGATCCTGTTCGTAAAATAAGGGTAGAACCCGGCGGCGAAGGAAGCTCGCCCGGGAGCCGCGCCGGAGACGGGGTTCTCCCGGGTTTTCTGTGTTACGGATTTATCTTTCTTTCGGTTTTTCATTTATCAGGCTCTGCGTATGTAAGGAGGCGGCCACGCCTGTCCCGCCGATATATCCGGCGGACTCGCCGGGCGTCGAATCCGCGCCCGGGCTCCGATTCAGAATTCTAAACAATATACATAAAAGCTCCAGAAGAAATATTCGATTAACGATATCCGGGAGCGGGGCGGTCGGGCTCATAAGAATTATGAAATCGGCACTTTTGCAATATTTTCGAGGTGGGTAAAATACCGTGCTGTCAAAAACAACTGTCAAGGAGAAGGAAATTGCCCAGGATACTAGTGCTTCCGGGGGACGGAATAGGGGTTGAAGTTACGAATGTGAGTCTCGACATACTCGAAATACTAGGGAAGAAACACGGCGTGGAATTCGAATTCGAGACCGAGCTTTTCGGGGGGAGCTCGATAGACGCCCACGGGGCGCCGGTGACGGAGGAGGTGCTGGATAAGGCAAAGGCGTCGGACGCCGTCCTCATGGGCGCCGTGGGGGGACCCAAGTGGGAGAACCTGGAGCATTCGAAAAAACCGGAGAGCGGGCTTCTGGCCATAAGGAAGGAGCTTGACGCCTTCGCCAATCTCCGGCCGGCGGTCGTGTACCCCGCCCTCGCCGACGCCTCGACTTTAAAAAGAGACGTCGTCGAGGGGACGGACATAATGGTCGTGAGGGAGCTTACCGGCGGGATATACTTCGGATCGCCGAGTGGAGTGGACAGGATATCCGACAGCGAGGAGAAGGGGTATAACACGATGGTATACACCACGCACGAGATAGAGAGGATCGCGAGGGTGGCCTTCGACATAGCGAGGAAGAGAAAAAATAAGGTGACGTCCATAGACAAGGCGAACGTGCTGGACGTGATGCAGCTCTGGAGGACGGTGGTTACGAACGTGAGGGAGAAGGAATACCCGGACGTCGAACTGGAGCATCTTTACGTGGACAACGCGGCGATGCAGCTCATAAGGAGGCCGAAGAGCTTCGACGTCATGCTCGCCGGGAACCTCTTCGGCGACATAATAAGCGACGAGGCGGCGCAGCTCACGGGGTCGCTCGGCATGCTGCCCTCGGCCAGCATCGGCAAGGGGGCTATATACGAGCCGGTACACGGAAGCGCCCCGGACATCGCCGGGCAGGACATAGCGAACCCCATAGCCTCTCTCCTGACGACGGCCATGATGCTGAAGTATTCGCTGGACCTCGACGCGGCCGCGGGAGAGATCGAGGACGCCGTCAGAAGGGTGCTCGAAAAGGGCTACAGGACCGCCGACATATTCCAGGAAGGGACGAAGAAAGTCGGCTGCGCCGAGATGGGGAGGCTCGTGGCCGAAGAGCTTAACGGCTGAGCGGAAATCCATATATACTATCTTGCGTGAGTGCTGAATCACGCTTTAAATCCGACAACATAGAAAAGGTGCTGAAGCAAAGCGGCAGGTTCAGGGACCTTTCCGGGAGACTCAAATCCGGGAAGAAGTCCGTGAGCCTGCCCGGGCTTAAGGGCTCGTCGAAATTTTTCCTTCTGCACGCCCTCCTGAAGACTATCGGGAGACCCGCTTTATTTATTTATCCCGACAAGAAAAAGGCAGAGGCCGCCGCGTGCGACCTGTCGTTTTTCCTGGGGGCAAAACCCCCCGTTCTCCTCAAAAGGGAGCTTACGGACAGGAGCGCTATATTTTCGTCCCCCGACGGTATATCGGAGGGACGCATAGCGTGGCTCGAGGCCGCCGCGTCGGGCCGGGTTGTCGTCGCGGAAGCTGAGGCCCTTTTCGAGAAGACGATGCCGGTGGAGGCCTTCAGGGACTCCGTTATGGAAATCGGGAAGGGGGCTTTACTCGCGAGGGAGGAGCTCACGGAGAGGCTCGCACAGTCGGGTTACAGGGCGGCGGACTTCGTCCAGGGCCCGGGAGAGACGAGCACCAGGGGGGCTATCGTAGACATATATCCGCCGGGCGCGGAGGACCCGGTGAGGGTGGAGTTCATCGGCGACGAGATAGGCTCGCTCAGGTACTTCAGCGCCGGGGACCAGAGGTCCCGGGGCAGGGTTTCGAGCGTGAGCATACCGCCGGCGAGCGAGGTGATAATGACGGGGCCGGGCATCGAGCGGGCCGTAGAATATCTGAAACGCCGGGCGGGGGACAGCGAGGTCACGGCGAGGGACAAGTTCTCGCTCGTAGACGAAATCGAGGCCGGGAGGAGGGTGCCGAACATGGAATGGCTCCTGCCCGCGTTTTACGAAGAGCCGGGGACGGTGTTCGACTATCTTTCGGACAATTTCGTAATCGTGAACGACTTCCCCGAGGAGACAGAAGAGAGATTGAGGCTCCGGGCCGGGGCCCCGGGCGACGAGGCGGCCCCGGCGAGAAGGCATCTCAAGATAGCGCCCGGGGAAGAGGAGCTCTTTTTATCCGGTGAGGACGTGAGCCGGGGGCTTTCGGAGTATCAGAATATCTCGCTGCCCGTGCTCGAAGCGAGGGAAGCCGGGGGGGAGACGATAAGGTTCGACGGGCGGCTGCCGGAGATCGAGACGCGCAAGGAGCACGAGTCCCCGCTCGACGCGCTCATCGAGGAGATAGACGAGGCGAAGCACGAGGGGTACGAGCTTCACGTCGTATTCAAGACGGAGACCGAGCTCGAAAAGCTCCTGGCCCTTCTCAGGGAAAGGGGAGTGAAGAAGCTAAGGGCGCACACGGGGGATCTGTCGCACGGGTTTATATTGCCCGAAGCCGGCGTCGAGGTAGTCACCGAATGGGACATACTGGGCGAGAAGAAGGAGAGGCGCGCGGCCAGGAGGGGAAAGGACGCGCCGTCTGCGTTCATAACGTCCTTCAGCGAGCTCAGGCCCGGGGACTACATCGTACACGTCGATTTCGGAATCGGAATTTTCAGGAGCCTTAAGCGGCTCAGGATAGGGAACGCAGAGGGCGATTTTATACAGTGCGAATACGCCGGCGGGGACAAGATATACGTCCCTATAGACAAGCTGAAGCTCGTTCAGAGGTATATCGGCGACGGGAAGCCGCACAAGGTGGACAGGCTCGGTCATCAGGGATGGAGCCTCCGGGTAAAGAAGGTAAGGACCGCCGTCGAGAGCGTGGCGAGGGAGCTGCTGGAGCTTTATGCGCGGAGGAAGGCGAGGAAGGGATACGCCTTTTCGCCGAAGGACGATATGTTCAGGGAGTTCGAGCTCGCCTTCGAGTACGAGGAGACCCCCGACCAGGAGGCCGCCATCGAGGACGTGATGAGGGACATGGAGGCTCCGATGCCGATGGACAGGCTCATATGCGGGGACGTCGGCTTCGGGAAAACGGAGGTTGCGTTAAGGGCGGCGTTCAGGGCTGTCGAGGACGGAAAGCAGGTAGCATTCCTCGTGCCCACCACCCTTCTGGCGCAGCAGCACTACAACACCGCCCGGCGGAGGATGGCGGGGTATCCCGTGGGCATGGAGCAGCTTTCGAGGTGGCAGGCAGGGAAGGAAGCGGCCAGGATACGCCACGGGCTCGAAGAGGGGAAGATAGATATGGTGATCGGAACGCACGCTCTTCTCGGAGAGAAGGTGAAGTTCAGGGACCTCGGGCTCGTCATCGTGGACGAGGAGCACAGGTTCGGAGTCGCCCAGAAGGAGAAGCTCCGGAAGTTAAAGGAAGGGGTGGACGCGATAGCGATGAGCGCGACTCCCATACCGAGGACGCTTCAGCTTTCGCTCGCGAAGATAAGGGACATCAGCCTCATAAATACCCCGCCCGAGGGACGGCAGGCCATAGAGACCCACATATATAAATCGTCGCCGGAGATAATAGTCGAGGCCGCGGCGAGGGAGCTTGCGCGCGGCGGGGCCGTGTTCTTCATACACAACCGCATTGAGAGCATATACAGGACGGCCGACAAAATAAGGAAGCTCCTCCCGGAGGCGAGCATAGAGGTCACCCACGGGAAGATGAGCGAGCGGGAGCTCGAAAGATCGATTTCGAGGTTCATAGAGGGCGACGTAGACATACTCGTTACGACGGCTATAGTGGAATCGGGACTCGACATACCGAGAGCGAATACCATAATCATCGACAACGCGCATACGTTCGGGCTCGCGGACCTTTATCAGCTTCGCGGACGGGTCGGGAGGTCGGACAAAAAGGCGTACGCGTATATGCTGATTCCGGCGGCCGGGGGGCTTTCGGAGGATGCGCGGCGGAGGCTCCAGGCGATATCGGAGTTAAAGGAGCTGGGATCGGGATACAAGCTAGCACTCTCGGACCTGGAGATAAGGGGCGCGGGGCATCTCTTCGGGACCGAGCAGTCGGGGCACATCGCGGACGTGGGTCTTGAGCTTTATCTCGACATGCTGGAGGGGGCTGTCAGGCGGCTCGAAGGACAGGAGGACACGGACGAGAGGGAGCCCGAGATTTCCTTCAGCTCGCCGGCGTTCATCCCGGACACATATATCGAGAACGAGGCCGAGAGGCTCTTGTTTTATAAGAGGCTCTCCTCGGCGGCGAGCCTCGAGGAGGCGGGCGGCATAGCGGCGGAGCTCGCGGACAGGTTCGGCGACCTGCCCGCTCCGGCGGCGGGGCTTATAGGCGTCATCGAGCTGAGGATCGTCATGCGAAAGCTGGGCGTCGAGAAGGCGGATATTACGGGCAAGCGGACGGCGATTCAATTCTCGCCGAAGTCGCGGTTCTATGCGTCTTATCCGCCGCAAGGGAGGCTTGAGCTTTATTTCGAGACGGAAAACCCCATAGAAGAAACGAGGGCGGCCCTCGACGCGCTGGGCGGGGGAGAGAAGGCGGCACAGGGCGCCGGGAAGAGGAGCGTTAAAAGGAGATAGGAGCCATGAGAATTCTGCTGTTTCTGACGGTTTGTTTTCTTCTCGCCGGGTGCGGCGATATGGACAGGTTCCAGGCGGGGCGAAAAGAGGGCGAGCGGCCGGTGCCGAAGGACCCGGAGGTCGTGGCCGTCGTCGGGGAGGAGGAGATAACAATCGGGGATTTGAACGCGGCGCTGGCGAAGCTGCCCTATAACCAGAAGAAGCTTTACGAGTCCTCGCCCGAAAGAAAGGCCGCTTATCTCGACGCGCTCATTAACCAGAGGGTGCTGAGCTCGGAGGCGGAGAAGATGGGAATAGACAGAAGGAAAGACATAATAGAGAAGACCGAAAGCTACAAGCGGCAGCTCGTCGGGCAGGCGCTTGCGCAGGAGATATTGAGCAGGATAGACGTGAGCGACGACGAGCTCAGGAAATATTACGAAAAAAACGGGAAGGAGTTCGAGAGGGTAAAGGTAACGAGCCTAATTGTCAGGAAGGGAACGGACAGGGCCGCCGCCTCGGAAAAGGCGCAGTCCCTGGCCGGGAGGGCGAAGGCGGGCGAGCCGTGGGCAGGCCTTGCGGCGGAGGCCGACGACAGCAGGAGCGAGGATATATCGAGGGGATTTTTCCCGCCCGGGATCGAGGATGAGATCTTCGCCTCAAAAGAGGGCGGGATTTCGGGCCCGCTGGAAGTTGGGAACGAATTCTATATAATTAAGCTTGATAAAGGGCCGGAGCCCGTTCCGTTCGGCGAGGTTTCGCGAAAGATAGAGGCGGCCGTAGTGAACGAAAAGGTGCTCGAATACGTAGAAGGCCTGAGAGATAAACGGGGAGTCGTGGTATACAAAGAAAGACTCGAGGAGCGAAGAGACAGTGAATAATATGAAAACAGGATTTTTAAAAGCGTTTATAGTCGCCGCGGCCGTTTTGATCGCGGGGCAGGCGGCGGAGTCCAGGGAGACCGTGGACAGGGTGGTGGCTATAGTGAACGACGACATAATCACGCTCTCCGAAATGAACGAGATGGTAACGAGCATCAACCTCACCAACGACCATAGCATGGACCAGGACGAGGTCCTTCAGCAGATGATAGAGCAGAAGCTCTTCGAGCAGGAGGCGGAGAAGCTCGGGATAAAGGTCAGCGAAGCCGAGCTCGACGCCGGCATAGCGCAGGTGAAGCAGAGATTCAATCTGAACGACGAGCAGATGGAAGAGGTCTTAAAAAAGCAGAACCTTACCATGGAAAGCTTCAGGGAGCAGTGGAGGCTCCAGACGCTCAGCAACAAGCTGCTGGAATCCCAGCTCAAGAACAAGATCGTCGTCACGGACGACGAAATAGCGGAGTACTATAAAGCGAATTACGGCGGCGGCACGGGGACGGTTACAAGCTCGGCCCCTTCGAGCGGCCCCGCCGAGGAAGTACGCATAGCGCACATATTGATATCGTCGAGCTCGCCCGATGCGGAAGGGCGCGCCGAGAAGGTGGCCGAAATGGCGAAGTCGGGACAGGATTTCGCCCAGCTCGCGAAGGAATATTCGGACGACTCCAACTCGGCCGATAAGGGAGGGGACCTCGGCTACTTCAAGCAGGGAGACCTCATCGAGACGCTGGAAACGGCCGTGGAGAGTACGCCCGAGGGAGGCGTCGCCGGCCCTGTGGAATCCCCGGCGGGATACCACGTTATAAAGGTGGTCGAAAGAAAGACTGTCGGCGGCGAGAAGAAGGCGAAAAAGGGTCCTTCCGCAACCGAGCAGCTCGCAATCGACGACCAGACCAAAAAGGAAATCACCGACACGCTCTACAGGCAGAAGGCCGAGGAGCAGTTAAAGGTCTGGCTCGACAGCATTAAGAGTAACGCCTACATAGACGTGAGACTCTAACGCGTGAGTTTTTCTATATAGTTTTTGTGAAGCGGAAATTCCGAGAGAAGGTCTTCTCTCACGCCCGGCTCGAAATCCGAAAAATCGAAACCGGGGGCGACCGTCGTCCCCATGAGCGCGTACTCACCGCCTTCGAGAAGGCTCGCGCCCTGCCACATCCCGGCGGGCACCACCGCCTGGACGAACTGCCCGGCCCTGAGATCGTGCCCGAGGTAGAGGACCTTGGTGCTCCCGTTCGGGTGAATCAGCACGAGCTCTACAGGGTCGCCCATGTAGAAGTGATATATCTCGTCGCTTTTCAGGCGGTGAAACAAGGACTTCGAGTCGGAAGTGAGGAGATAGAAAATCGCGGTCGACAGCGACTTGTCTTCTTCGTACCGCCCCCCGGGAAGAGCGTCTTTACCCACCGTCTCCTTTGACCTGTACGTCTCGACGTAATACCCGCCCTCGCCCGGGTGGGGCTTCATGTTATAAAGCTTTATGATTCTTTCGGCGTCCGTCATGGGGCCTCCTTTGTGTCAGTCTCTTTTCGCGTTTCCGTTATCTTAACCATTTTTTCGGCTCGCGAAAAACTTTCCCTTGAAAACCGTTATGCGATGATTAATTTCGGAATGTAGGAAAAGAAAATGAATTTGCGGAAAGGAGGTTTTAACCATGAGATTAAGAGTTTGGGAACCGTTTAGAAGGGTTGCGCCGTTTTATGCCGATTTTGACAAGTGGGCCGACGAAGCCGAGGGAGCGTGGCATCCGAGAGTGGATATCAGCGAGAACGAAAACGCCTTCGTGCTCAAGGCCGAGCTTCCGGGAGTAAAGAGGGAAGACATCAATATCGACATCGACAACAAGACGCTGACGCTCAAGGGCGAGAAGAAATTCGAAGAAAAGACCGAGAAGGAAAACTACGTCCGTGTCGAGCGGCGTTACGGAAGTTTTTCGAGGACCTTTACACTTTCGGACAAGGTGGATACGGAGAACGTGAAAGCGGCCTACAAGGACGGCGTGCTCGAAGTCACCCTGCCGAAGAAGGAAGAGGCGAAGCCCAAGGAAATCAAGGTAGAAGTGAACTAAATAAGCTTACGCGAAGGGGCTCCCCAGGGGGAGCCCCTTTTTTGTATCTCGTTTGTGACGGGCGGATAAAAACAAGGGTAAGCCAGTGAAAAAACTGGTTTCACCGGCTCACCCTATGGAGGATGATGGCTTTTTACTGCCTACTTTAATACTGAATATCCCGCTGCCTTCTCTAACCAGCGAAACAGAATCAAGTCTTACCGCTTATCCATCGCTATCTTTAAATATAAATGTCCGCAAGTTATTTCGACAGAGGACGATGGTACTGATTTCATGTAATACTTTTTCCTGATCTTGATCGTGTCTTAATACTTTCGTATTAAGGAAACGGCCGTGAACGGGCGGAGGGGAAAAGCATCGCCATGGCAAAAATCCCCGTTCAATCATTACAAACCTGAAACTTATGGTAGCTTAATACCCCTGTGAAAAGACTCCTGAAAAACCGGGTACACATACCCGGCATACATTGCGGCTCGGTGACGCTCAGGGACGTGATGACGTTCTACGGTCATCCGTGGTCGGAGGAGATGTGCTTCGGCATAGGCAGCGGGCTCGGGTTCTATTACACGGTCGGGGAGGACATAAGCCCGACGCACATGATATTCATGCGGGGCCCGGGCATGGAGACCTCGTTCTTCAGCCTGGTCGTGGGGAAGACCGGGTGGAAGCACGCCGAAGCGGGCCGTGCGGTCGAGACCGTAAAGGGGATAATCGACCGCGGTATCCCGGCGATAATTCAGACGGATATTTTTTATCTTCACTACTATAAATCGTCGACGCATTTCCCGGGGCACATAATTTCCGTCTGGGGATACGACGACGAAAAGGGGGAAGTGCACGTCGCCGATACGCAGTTCGAAGGCCTGAAGACGGTCTCGTACGATGACCTGGCCGTGAGCATGGCGTCGTCAGCTCCGCCGAATCCTCTCCACAACAATTACCTCGACATGATAGTGCCCAAAGAGTTAAGGCCGCTTTCGGAGCTCGCGCCGGAGGCGATAGGCATAAACGCGCGGAAGATGCTGGAGGGCGTGACCGGGGGGAGGGGCGAGTCGGCCGTGAGGCTAATAAAGACGTGGGCCGAGGACCTTCCTTCGTGGAAGGACGTTCGCGACTGGAAGTGGTGCGCCAGGTTCGGATACCAGGTGATAAAAAAAAGGGGCGTCGGGGGAGCGGGCTTCAGGTGGATGTACAGGGACTTTTTGAGAGAGGCGGAGGCGATAACGACGCGCCTTTCCGGGCTCGGGCTCTCGAAGAAGATGGACCGGATAGGGGAGAGGTGGAGCGAGGCGGCCGATCTGCTAAAGGAGATAAGCGAGAGGGAAAAGCCGGAGAGGGCGCTCCTTAAAAAGGCGTCGCAAATAGCGGCCGGGATATACGAGATGGAAACGGAATACTATAACTACGCCCTGGAGAAGCTCGGCGGGAAATGAAGCTGCTACTTTTCGATATAGACGGCACTATTCTCCACACGAACGGCGCGGGCACGAGGGCCGTGAACAGGGCGTTCGAGAAGCTCCTCGGACACAGTGACGCGATGGCGGGCGTGGACGCCGCCGGTAAGACGGACCCGCTCATCCTTCGCGAGATGTTCATGAACAAGCTGGCGCGGGATTTTACGGAGAGCGAAGCGCTCGAGATTTTCAGGGAGTACGTCGCGCTACTCGAAGAGGAGGTCGCGGCGTGCGAGGTCGATATAATGCCGGGGATTCCGTTTCTTCTGGAGGGTCTTTCCCTGAGGGAGGATATGCTCCTCGGGCTGGCCACCGGCAATATAGAGGAAGGGGCGTGGATAAAGCTCAGGCGGGCGGGGCTCGACGCGCATTTTACGTTCGGCGGGTTCGGCTCGGACTCGGAGAACAGGGAATTACTCGTAAGGGCAGCCATCGAAAGGGCGGGTTCTCACGAAAGGGGGGCCGGGGGATTCGACAGTATAGTCGTTATCGGGGATACGCCCTTCGACATAATACACGGGAGGGCCGCGGGCGCGGTTACGGTTGCGGTCGCGACGGGACGTTACAAGTCGGCAGAGCTAAGGGAGCACGGCCCCGACTTTCTATTCGACGACCTTACCGATTACGACGGCTTCATAGAGATATTAGGCTGAGGAATTCGGGGGCCGGACGGGATTTCTTCCGAACCTTACAACTCAAAAGACTCACACTCCGCATTATCGATCCGGGACATTCCGGCAATAAAAAAGGCGGGCTGCCCTTGTGAGGGAGCCCGCCTTGTGATTGAGAGT